>JBEKWL010000205.1:0-5488 GCA_049513095.1 Terriglobales bacterium | reverse complement strand
ATGCCGGCGAGCACCATCAGGGCAACATCGCGCGTCTCGGCGTCGGTAACCCGCAGGCCGTGGACGAAGTCGCTTTTCTTCCCGAGAAGTTTCAGGGTGCGCGTCAACGCGCTGCCACCGCCATGCACGACAGCGACCTGGTGTCCGTCCTCGACGAGCTGCACCACCGCTTTCGCACATTTCTGAAGAGTCGGTTTGTCCTCCAGCGCCGCGCCCCCGATTTTGACGACAATTTTCACTGCAGGCCCTCGGTCTCGTCCCACCCGTACATGAGGTTCATGTTCTGCACGGCTTGTCCGGCTGCGCCCTTGAGCAGGTTGTCGAGACAGGAAACAATCACGAGCCGGCGGCCATCGCGTGCCAGGCAAAAACCGACGTCACAGTAGTTGGTGTGCACCGAGAATTGGATTTGCGGCAAACTCGATGCCGGAAAAATACGAACCCACCGCTTGCCCTTGTAGAAATCTTGGAAACAAAATTGGATCTCCTCCGCCGTCATTTCGCGTTTCAGGTAGACATAAATGGTGGACAGAATCCCACGCGGGATTGGCAAAAGGTGAGGGGTGAAGATCAACTGGTGGGAATTGAGCGCCAATTGTTCGAGAATCTCGCCGGTGTGACGGTGTCCGAAAACCGAGTAGGCGGAAAAGTTGTCGGCCACTGATACGAAATGGGTGCGCGCCGTGGGTTCCTTGCCGGCGCCGGATACGCCGGACTTCGAGTCCGAGATAATGCCGCGATCCGAATCCACAATGCCCGCCGACAGCAAGGGCGCCAGCGCAAGAATGACGGAAGTCGCATAGCAGCCTGGATTCGCCACCAGGGCGGCCGACGGGATCTGGTCCGCATTCAGCTTCAGCTCGGGCAGACCGTAAACGGCGCGCTCCGTGAGTTCCGCCGCGGTCTTCGCGTTGGCATCCTTGAAGCCATAGACGGCGCGATGCTGTTCCTGTTTCAGCCGCCACGCGCCGCTAAGATCGACGATCCGCAGCCCGCGCGTCATCAGCCCGCACGTCAGCGCCTCGGTAACCAGTTCGCGGGAAACGGAGTGCGGTGTAGCCAGGAACAACAGTTCCACGCCACGCTGCTCCAACGCGGACCACGAAAACGGCTGAACCGGCAAATTGCCGTTGCCGGAAATGTGCGGCAATCCGGCCGGGTGCCCCTCGGGATCGCCGGCCTTCTTCTCTGTCTCTGCCGTGCGCCGCAAAAGCAAGGGCGCGTCGGTCCGCGGATGCCGGCCGAGCAGGCGAGCGAGTTCGAGGCCGGAATAGCCGGTCGCACCGAGAACCGCGGTTTTAAGTTTGGCCGCCATCACATCTTCTTCAAGTCTACCGTGTCTCCCTGTTTTCTCATTTCCTCCTTTCCTCTTTGAAGCATATTTATCCATCATAATGCATAATTATTCATCCATTCTAAATGGTCTTGCCGAACTGTCAAGTCGGAAGCGCGGTTCCAGCGAGTGTTTCTGTCGGTTGGAATCGAAGGTCTGGAGCGAACTCAACGCTTATAGCGAATCCAGAGTCGCTGCGACCACAGGCGACTGCCGAGCTGCGCTCGGCTTTGGACGGGCGAGGGCGCCCGTCCCCACACGGGGTGCACGGCAACTTACAGTTTTGGCCGGAGGTCGCTTGAGGTGCCGCCGGCAGCTGGAACGTAGCACTTGAGCGTGTAATCCATCACCATGCGATCGGCATTGAAGCGCCAGCCAAGGGTGCGGATGGTGCGCTTCATGCGTTGGATCCAGCCGCGCGGAAGGCCGTCGCGATCGCGCTGATAGTAGAGCGGGATCACTTCTTCGCGAAGAACTCGCAGCAGGTCTACCCCGTCGCGGGTATCGTGAACATTCATGTCGGAGTGAGTTGTGCCGTTTCCGATGGCGAAGCCGTTCATGCCGTCGTAAGCTTCCGCCCACCAGCCGTCCAGAACCGAAAGGTTCAAGCCGCCGTTCAAAACGACTTTCTGGCCGCTGGTTCCGGAGGCTTCCAGCGGACGCCGCGGATTGTTAAGCCACACATCCACACCCTGCACGAAATGGCGGCCGACGTTGATGTCGTAGTCTTCGACGAAGACGAATTTGTCGGAAAACTGTGGGTCGCGCATCAACTGGGCAATCTGCTGCAGGACGCGCTTGCCGGGTTCGTCGAGAGGATGCGCCTTTCCGGCAAATACGAACTGCACCGGGCGCTTCGGGTCATTGACCATGCTGGCTAGTTTTTCGATGTCGTTTAAGAGCAGGTTGGCGCGCTTGTAGGTGGCAAAGCGGCGCGCGAAACCGATGGTGAGCGCGTCGGGACTGAGTACGCGTTCCAGTTCCTGCAGCACGCCGCGCGGTTCTTCGCGGCGCGCGGCCTGCTTCACGGCGCGGCGGCGCACAAATTCGATCAGGCGCGACTTCAAATTGAAATGAGTCTCCCAGAGCTCGCCGTCGTCAACGTTGTCAATGCCATCCCAGATTTTGGCTTCGCTGCTGCGCAGATGCCATCCCGTACCGAGATGGCGATCGTAAAGGCGAAACATCTGCGGCGCCAGCCAGGAGGGCACATGAACGCCGTTGGTAATGTGTCCGATGGGAACCGCGTCTTCCTGTTTGCCCGGATAGAGTCCGTTCCACATGGCGCGCGAGACTTCACCGTGCAGAGAGGAAACTGCATTGGCGCGCCGCGAGAGCCGCAGGCCGAGCACGGTCATGCAGAAGCGCTCGTCGCTTTCGGGGTTCTCGCGTCCCAGAGCCATGAAACCTTCCCGGGAAAGACCGAGGGCCTCGCGCATAGGCCCGAGGTGCTCTTCGACCAGATCGGCGTCGAAGCGATCATGGCCGGCGGGCACGGGGGTGTGGGTCGTGAAGACCACCTCACGGGCAACGCGTGGCACGGCCTTCTCGAAGCCGATGCCCTCGTCTTCCATGCGCTGGCGAATCGCTTCGAGGACCGCAAATCCGCTGTGGCCTTCGTTCAGGTGAAGAACCCCAGGGGTGATGCCGAGCGCCTTCAGAGCGCGCAGGCCGCCCACGCCCAGAAGCAGTTCCTGATGCACCCGAACCCGGCCGTCGCCTCCATACAAACGCGACGTCATGTGCCGGTCCTCGGGGGTATTGCCTTCCACGTCGGAGTCGAGGAGCAACAAATCACAACGGCCCACTTTCACGCGCCAGACTTTTGCGCGGATCGAACCATGGCGGGTATCGACCTGCACCACGACCGGTCTGCCGTTTTTCCCGATGGCCGCTTCCATGGGAAGTTGGTTAACATCGGTCTCGAGGTACTCCTCGCGCTGCCAGCCGTCGCGATCGAGGCGCTGGCGGAAATATCCCTGGCCATAAAACAGGCCCACGCCGACGAGCGGGATCCCGAGATCGGATGCGCTCTTGATGTGATCGCCGGCCAGAACTCCAAGTCCACCGGAATAGACCGGGAGAGACTCGTGCACGCCAAATTCAGCGGAGAAATAAGCCACGGGACGGGGCCGCAGCACGCCGGCGTGGCGCGCCCCCCAGGTTCGTTCCGCATCCTGATACTCGCGCAGGCGGCGATAGGCGTAGTTGATCCGGCTGTGCAGGGCGAGTTCGGTGGCGCGCGCTTCGAGTTTCTCGAGAGGAAACTCGTTCAGCAGCGACACCGGACTGTGATTGAGCTGGCTCCAGCGCAGTGGATCGAGATCGTGGAACAAGCCCGCGGAATCGTGATCCCAACTCCACCACAGGTTGCGCGCCAGCGCCCAGAGCCGCTCCTGGGCAGGCGCGATGAAACGGTCGAGGGTGCGCGCTTCGCTCACCACGGGCGCAACCCGCTTCGCCGCCTCGGTGAGCAGACCAATCTCATTTTCCGGAAAGACCCGCGCCTCCACGGTTTGAATCACCAGAACGCCTTGCAGCACTCCGCGATCAATCAGCGGAACTCCCAGGAACGATTGGTAAGCATCCTCACCCGCTTCACTGAAGTACTTGAAGCGCGGATGATTCCTGACCTGTTCAACCGCCACCGGGCGCACCTGTTCGGCAACCAGGCCGACGAGCCCTTCATTGACTGCCATGCGAAGCTTGCCGACGCATTCATGTCGCAGCCCGAGCGTCGCGGCCAGAACGAGGTTGGCGCGGTCGGGCTCCAGCAGGTAGGCCGAGCAAACATCGGTGCCAAACCGCCTGGCAATCAATGCCACAACGTTCATCAGGGTCTCGGCGGGCTTGCTGGGATCCGCTGCCAGGCTCGCGATTTCCTCCCACGTCAGCACATGGCTGGCATCGAGAGAACAGGCAGCGTGGTCCTCAACGATCTCGTTCGGTCGATCCAATCTTGTCTCCATTTGCCTAAGATTCCTCAGCAGCCTGTGGTGCAAGTGCGATTCGCAACCGGTCACCCATTCCCCGCCCAGCGGCGCGAAGACGGTTGGAAAAACCCCCTAAGCCATTCTATCGGGTGAAAACCGAACTGCTCCACATCGGATGCGGAATTGTTGATTACCACAGTGCGTATCGGATGGCCAAATTGCAGTTTTGGGCTTGCGCTATTCCCGATATGTAACCGAACTATGAACTCTAATATCCGGTTCGCGCTAAGTCCAATTCGAATTGTTGATGGAGTGCATCAGCATGAAACTGTTCAAAAAGAACACAGACCTGAAAGTGTTCAAATGTGCACAGATATCCGCCTTCGTCTTTCTTAACATGGTGCTTCTGGGGTAACTGAGGGGCTGTTCTGCGGGCGAGTCAACCAGTACCGGAATTCCAATCGTTTCAGAGGAGGCAATAAGATGAAGCCAAGTACTGAGAATGAAGTCGCAGGCAAGATGCACGAAGTGAAGGGCAAGATTAAGGAAAAGGTGGGCCGGCTGACGAACAATCCCAACTTGGAAGGCGAAGGTTTTGGGGAAAACATAGCCGGGAAGGTTCAAAATAAAATTGGCCAGGTGCAAAAAGTCGTCGAAAAACCGTGACGCGATGGGGCCGGAGACCGGAGTTTCTCACCGCACGCTCATAAGCGCTGGAAACTTTCTCTCCCATCCATCAGCTTCAAAAAACGTGATAGACGAAATGAGCGAAGAGAACCACCAGCAGCAAGCCTGCGATGCCGCAAACCCAGAAGAGAAAATGCTCGGTCAACTTTGGGGAATTGATTTCCTTCTTGTCCACAACTAAAGAATACCCCTAACCTCGTTGAAATTACATCTAGGACAACGGAAGACACTCGCAGGCAATCAGAAGAAGCGGGTGATGCCCTCTTCGAGGACGAGCACTTTGTCTCTTACTCCGGCCTTCAGCGCTTCGCGCTCCAGCAACTGGAGAGGCTCTTCGATGGGCTCGTGCGACAGGCGGAACGTTCCATAGTGCATGGGCACCATCCAGCGGGCCTTCAGATCGAGAAAGGCCTGGGTGGCGTCGGCGGGGCTGGTGTGCACGTTGCGGAATTGCGGCGGATTGTAGGCGCCGATGGGGAGCAGCGCTAGTTCGGGCGACAAGCGGCGTCCGATTTCGCGAAAGCCGGCGAAATAG
>JBEKWL010000204.1:0-5527 GCA_049513095.1 Terriglobales bacterium | reverse complement strand
TCGCATTCGAGCTCGGCTTCGTCGAACAACTGAAATACCGCGGCGTGGTCCGTGTTGGGCATTTGTCCCAACAGGTTTCCCTTGGCGGTAAGGGCGCGCCCCAGCCCAATGGAGTCCGAACACTCTCTACAGATGCCCACTTCATCCTCGAACAGTCTGAGGGCTGTCGAAAGATCGCCCCGCACAATTCGTATGCAACCTAGGGAATCGAGCGCGGTAGCCAAGGTGACATTGTCCCCGCATGATCGGCTCATGCGTTCGGCCGTTCCAAGTTGCGCTTCCGCGGTTGCCAAATCGCCGAGATACAGTGCGCTGTGACCTCGTTCCAGCGCAACCTTGGCGATCAATCTGGAATCGCCAATCTCATTGGCTAGTTTCTCTGCGCGGAGCAGGTCCTGCAATCCCTCGTCATATTTCCCGAGACTATTCAAGGCCGTGCCTCGTTCGAATAGGGAAATCGTCAGGAGCGCCTTGTCCCCTTTCTCGGCCCTTGAAATCAAATCGCCCAACAACGGTACCACCGACGTGAATTCACCTCGGTCCTGAAGGATGCTGACTTCCATTTTTTCGAGAATGTCTCGATGCGCACGGCCCCCTGGCGCGGTTAATGATCGTGCTCTTCGGCACCAGGACAGCACTATTTCCGAAAAACCTGACTCCCTCAGCAAACTCGCAGCGGCAATCTGCGCATGAATAATCGCTTCATTAGGCGACCGGTTGAGTAACCCTTCATAGCTTTCCGCCAGTCGAAGCGGGGAAGATGCCTCAATCTCATGCCAATACCGGCGTACCATCCGCGCATCCCTGTCCCACAGCTTTTCGAGTCCTTCGGGATCTGTCAGAGAATCGCGAAGTTGATGCCATTCGCCGGCGCACATTAGTTGCCACGGAACTTCGTCCAGCGCACGATTTGTCCCGGGCCGCTCCTTAAGGAAGTAGGAGGCCACCTCTAGATGAGCTGCACGACGGGTGTCCGGTGACCCCAGCCACTCGGCCTCGATCGCCCGGCGAAAGTGGTCGTGGGTCGGCCCAATGAGCCCAGACTTGTTAGCCAACGCGTGATCTGCGGCAAAATACAAGGCGGACCACACAGCGTGTGGCAGGGGTTCGTCTCCTGTGCCGAGAGCTTCACGCAGTTCATTCTCTGAGAGACCCTGTCGAGCGGCCCACAACATGGTCAACGCTTTGGCAACCCAACCAGGTCTATCCTGTTCGTAATCGCGCTCCCATCGCTCCAGAATCATCCTATAAAGCTCGGCGGCATTTCCCGCTTCCAAATAATGCGCAATTTGTGCTTCGAGGAGTCCGTAGGAACCGAATAACCGCATCTCATTCAGCAGAGCTTCCAAATACAGCGGGCTGGAGCACTGCGGCATCCTTGCTATTCTCTCGATGCGGCCGGTTTCAAGCGTGCGGCTGTACTGCCTGAGGTACTCCGGGATCAGACGCAAGCGCTCTGCCAATTCCAGTGGCTTCACTTCGAGGGTCGGCCAACCTCGTTTCTGAATCTCTTCGAGCGGGCGTCCGGGCAAGGTTGACAGAACAAGACGCACGTTTGCTGGAATCGATGAAGGCAGCCAGACCAGGTCCAGCGCGCCATCCCGGTCCTCCAGTTGATTGAGTGCGTCCAATACGATTACGACGCGGCGCTTTGCTGCGACCAAACTAAGCGAATTCGCGAAGGCGGCGCGCAACAGGTCTGCTCGGATCGGAATTTCCAGTTCGATGCTGAGAAGCCGCTGGAATTCGCCCATCATCCGGCGAAGGATCGCGGTCCAGTCCGCGCTCGTCCCCGTCGCTCCGATGAAATGGAGAAAGACAGGTAGCCCCGCAGGGTCCTGGCGATATCGTCCTGCCCAGTTAGCTAGCAATGCAGACTTCCCAAGCCCCGACTCGCCCAACACAACCAGAGGCGCTCCATCGCCAGCCGCAAACTCGTTCAGTGCGGTGAAGTATTCGGGGCGGTCGACATAGACTCGCCGGCGATGTTCGGCATATTGCTCATGGTACGCAGCCTCTTGGTCTAGCGGATCGAGACGGATCATTGGGAACTCTCGATCGATCGCCTCCCTCAGGTCCGCTTCGACCAGCTCGCCAAACGTTTTGGCATCGGAGTAGTTCTCGTGAACGGGGATTTTGGCGTCTCGAATGCGGTTCTTGAGGTCTGTCAGTTTAGCCGCATTGGTCTCGGATTCAGGCTCCGTGGCAACTGCATGTTTCGGGTCGCGGAAATAGAAGAACGCATGGCCCGCCAAGGCCGGATTGTTGAGTACGCCATGCAGAATTTCCAACTCCGTTACAGAGCGGCCTGGGTCTGAATCGAGCCACGGTTCCCGCTGAATCAGTTCGATGGGTATCGTCTCGGGTACCGAGCCATAGCGGTTTCCTAGAATGCCGAGGAAGTACGGGCGGCAGCGCCGTACTTCCTCGAGAACAATCGGCAGTACCTTGCCTTCAGCCTTCTGCTCTTCCGTGATCCCCCAGCGCAGATCGACTTCTCCCCATGTGACATCCCGCTCTTCGCAGAACTTGCGTAGCCGCGGAAAGATGCGTTTGACTAGCTCGTCGCGTTCCGCATGCATGTCGCTGAATGTCGAGGACACAAATACGCGAATTGCGCGATTTCCTGTGATTGTCAAATCGTTCATCCTGGAGAACATTCTTCGTTCGGAAGACTTCCCTCGAGCAGCTTTACGTCTGTCCTCTTTTTCTCTTCCGGCCGGGTCACTGCGGTGGTGCCTGACCGCCGGCCTCTACGGCTCAATCGGCAAGGCTCTCTATCAGGCGCTGCTTGCAGTCGCTATGCGCTTCTAAGTATGAATAGACGGACAGTGGCAGAAGGGCCAGGTTCCTCCGGCCCTCCAGGGCGTCTTTCATAGCTCGTGCAAGCGCCTTTGTTCCGGCGGGTATGCCACCCAGCGTCGTGCGGTCCATGAACTCGATAGCAAAGATGTTCCGGTCGATGAGGTTCTGGTCGTCGCGATCGAAAACGGGATTCGGCGGCCGGTGCTGCGGGTCGTCCATGAATAGGCACAACACATTGTGCAGATCGGGGTTGAACCCGCAGTATCTTTGCTTGATGTTCAGCAAGAGCTTGTTGATGGTATCGTCTCTCCCGCAATCGTCCGTCCGGCGGCAGTGTTCGGCGCCAGTAAGAAAAACCAGCGTCAGGCGATCTTTAGGGTTGAAGCGAAAAATTCTAAATGCATAGTCCTCCCCATCGGCCCGGAGCCGTTCCTTGCCATTCGCCATGCTGGTACGTTCAAGTATTAGGTCATGTCCGCCATCGAGATCTGTAAACGTAATCAACGGCTCGAAGGAGGCGGCCGCCGCCCGGGCCATCGCGCATCTGTGTTCCGTGGTCTCAGACAGTGCGGGTGGACCGCTGTGTGCGCAGTCCACGACATATAGAAACCGGTCGATCTTGACCTCGGCTATAGCCTGCATTGCTGCAAGGAATTCGATCATGTTCGGCGGGTTGGCGGGCGTAAACATCACTCCGACGCGACTTCGATCTTTCTTCAGCATTGTGCCAATTCTCCAAACACGGGTTGTCTTGGTTTCGGTGGCCTGCCTTGCGAGTGCTCCGGTGCATCGCCGATAACCTTGCCGCAATACTACCCCATTACCGCAACCCTGCCCGAAACGGTTGGGAAGAGGTGCCGGCGGCTGAACGGAACTTGGCTGATATTACACCGGAAACTCACCTCCACACACATGGGGTCAGAATGCACCGTTCGCGCGAGATAATCTCTGCGCATCCGCTACACGGGATTGATTGTGCAACCTGGATATAATCCCGGCGGAGTGGCACGATGACGCAGGAATCTCCCTCCGGGCACCGCCTTCCGTCGCTGCCGTCGACACCGCAGACCGTTGTTCTCTACATAGCCGACTACTGCAGGGCCTTCGATCATGGAAGTAGCCGCCGGGCGTCAAACACCAATTGCCTTGCCCCGGGACTTCGCGGGAGCTAGACTTATCGCGATTTTTCTCACCGGGTTTGCATGCCCTTTGATTGATTGCGAGCGGTCGTTTTTTCTCTGGCGCCGGCTGTAGAAAGTGCGTTTCTATGCCTGATGCAACGAAACCGGGCCGGCCCCTGGCCGACCGGCGAGAGATCCGCGTCTTCATCTCTTCAACTTTCCGCGATATGCAGGAGGAGCGCGAAGATCTGGTCAAGCAGATCTTCCCCCAACTGCGCCGGCTGTGCGAGAGCTGCGGCGTCACCTGGGGCGAGGTGGACCTGCGCTGGGGCGTGCCGGACGAGGCCAAGGCCGAAGGCAAGGTTCTGCCCCTGTGCCTTCAGGAGATCGAGCACTGCCGGCCGTACTTCATCGGCCTGCTGGGGGAACGCTACGGCTGGGTGCCCGAGGAGATTCCGCCGGAGTTGCTGGAAACGCAGGCATGGCTTGAAAAGCACCGCGGAAAGTCGGTCACCGCCCTCGAAATTCTTCATGGGGTCCTCGAAAACCCGGAGATGGAGAAGCACGCCTTCTTCTACTTCCGCGATCCGGCCTATGCCGCCGCACACCCTGGATTCACGGAAACGGACCCCCTTAAACGCGAGAAGCTGGTCAAGCTGAAGGACGATATCCGCGGGAGTGGCTTCCCGATTTCGGAGCCCTTCGCCACGCCCAAGCAACTGGGCGAGTGGGTGCTGCGTGACCTGACCGCCGTCATCGAAGAGCTTTATCCGGAGAAGACCATTCCGAACGCGCTGGACCGCGCCGCCCTCGATCATGAGGCCTACTCGGCCAGCCGCCGCACCGTCTACATCGGCCGCCAGGCGTATATCGACCGGCTTGACGCCCATGCCGCTAGTGATGGGCCGCCCCTGGTGATCGCAGGCGAGTCGGGCGGGGGCAAGTCGGCTCTGGTGGCCAACTGGACCTGCAACTGGAGCGAAGACCACCCTGAAACGCCGGTCCTGGTTCACTTCATCGGCGCCGTGCCCGACAGCGCCAACTGGATGGCCATGCTGCGGAGGTTGCTGGGTGAGTTTCAGCGCAAGTTCGAGATTCAGATCGAAATTCCAGACCAGCCCGACGCCCTGCGCATGGCCTTCGCCAACGCGCTGCACATGGTGGCGGCGCGCGGACGCCTGGTGCTGACGCTCGACGCGCTCAACCAGATTGAAGACCGCGCCGGAGCGCCGGAGCTAGTCTGGCTGCCGCCGGTCATCCCGGCCAACGTGCGCCTGATCGTCTCCACGCTCCCCGGTCGCTCATGGGATGAGCTGAAGAAACGCGGCTGGCCGGTGCTGACCGTGGAACCGCTCACCGTGCCCGAGCGCGAGGAGTTGATTGACAAGTATTTAAAGAGATATGCCAAGGCGTTGAGTCCGGAACCCGCTCGGCGCATTGCCGCTGCGCCACAGACGGGCAACGGCTTATATCTCAGTACGCTGCTGAACGAGTTAAGGCAATTCGGCAGCTATGAAGGGCTGAACCAGCGCATCGACTGGTACCTGGAAGCTGTTAGTCCACTGAAGCTCTATGGCAAGGTTCTTGAGCGCTGGGAGCAG
>JBEKWL010000203.1:0-5566 GCA_049513095.1 Terriglobales bacterium | reverse complement strand
CCATCCAGACTGGCAAAGTAATTATTGACCGCAATACTGATTTTTTCCACCGTTTTCGGGCCAATGCCTTCAATCGCTTCCAGTTGCTCCGGCGTCATATCGGCCAGCGACTCCACCGTATTCACGCCCGCGGCCTTCAGTTTCTCGACCAGCCCCTCGCCCAGTCCGGTAACATTCTCCAGCGGAGTTACGGTTTGCGTGACCAGCGCCGACATCTGCTGTTCCACTTCTTGCCGCTTTTCTTCTTCGCTCTTGATGTCGATCTTCCAACCCAGCAGCTTGGCCGCCAGGCGCACGTTCTGGCCTTTTTTCCCGATCGCCAGCGAGAGCTGGGTGTCGTCCACCACCACTTCCAGATGCTTGTCCGCCGCATCGACAATCGTGACCCGGCTCACTTTCGCTGGCTGCAGCGCTTTCTCCGCGAACGTAACCGGATCCTCGTGATACTCGATGATGTCGATTTTTTCCCCGCGCAACTCGCGAATGATCGACTGCACCCGCATCCCCTTCATGCCCACGCAGGCTCCGACCGCGTCCACGTCCTTGTCCTTCGACATCACCGCGATCTTGGTGCGTTCGCCCGCTTCCCGCGCAATCGCCCGGATCACCACCGTGCCGTCGTAAATTTCAGGCACTTCCGTCTGGAACAGATGCTGGACTAATTCCGGAGCGGAGCGTGAAGCGATCACGCCCGGACCTTTCGTCGCTTTTTCCACACGCACAATCACGACCCGAATCCGTTCTCCGACGGCGAACGATTCCAGCCGCGACTGCTCCTTGCGTCCCATGCGCGCTTCGGCCTTGCCGATATCGAGAATCACGTCTGGACCCTCAAGCCGCTTCACGGTCGCATTCACCACTTCGTTCACATGTCCGATGTATTCGTTGTAGACCGTGTCGCGTTCCGCCTCGCGCACTTTCTGGAATATGACTTGCTTCGCCAGTTGTGCCGCAATCCGCCCCAGGATTCCTTCCGTCACTTTCGGGATCAGCAGCTCTCCGCCTGCTTCCGCGCTCGGATCGAGCTTCCGCGCCTGCTCCACTGTCACCTGCAGATTCGGATCTTCCACCTGCTCCGGAGTCTCGACGATCGACTTCACCGCATAGGCATTGATCTTGCCGCTGTCTTTGTCGAGCACGGCGCGCAAGTTTTCCTGCGTCTTGTAGTATTTGCGCGTGGCCACCACAATGGCGTCCTCGACCGCGCTCACCACAATCTGCGGATCAATGCCTTTTTCCCGGCTGACCCCTTCGATGATGTTGTAGAGCTCACTAGCCATAAAGTTCTTTAGGTCTCAGGTCTTAGGTGTCAGGTCTCAGCAAACCAAATCCTGAGACCTAGGACCTGAGACCTGACACCTTGCTCCTAGATTTCCGGTACCAAATTCGCTTTCTCTACGTTCCGTAACTCAATCTCAACCTTCGGCGCTTCGCCCTCTTTCGGACGCATTTTCTTCTTGCGCGCCGCGCTCAGATCCAGCAGCAGCTTTCCGTTCTCGAAGCTTTCCAGCTTTCCTTCAAAGTGCCGGTTGTTGTTCACCGGCTCTCGCGTCATTAACTTCACGCGCTGTCCGCGGAAGCGCTCAAAATCCGCCGCCTTGGTCAGCTTGCGGTCCAGTCCCGGAGAGGAAACCTCCAACACATACGCTCCGCCCGGCACCGCATCCTCAACGTCGACGATCGTGCCGAACTCGCGGCTGAACTTCGAGCAATCCTCGTGCGTCACGCCGTCCGGACGATCTTCATACGGACGATCCACCGCTGCCACCGCTCCGGGACGGTCGATAAACACGCGAAGCATGCGGTGCTTACCCGCTCCGCAGACCTCCACTTCGACCACTTCCAGCCCGCTCGAGCCTGCCACCCGCTCGGCAATCTGCCGGATCTTGTCCAGATCAAAAGCCATGTTTTCAGCGACTTGCGTCAAGAATCGCCGCGCCAGTCATTCCCGCAAATCTCCCCGCTAATCGGCCCAAATTAAAAGTGGGCTTGCGCCCACTGGTGTGCTTCGACAATCCTGACACTACGACACAACAGTTTTCGTGTCTAACTATACGCCGCCAGTATGGAAAACACAAACCAGTGCGGCGTGCAGCGCCAGCGCCTCAGTGAACCGTCAGCACCGCCGGTATCGCTGAAACTGTGTTCAGCAAAGCCCCAATCGAAGTCGATCCCGTGCCTGTAGTCGAAATCGCTCCTGTACTGTCAATAATCGCAACCGTTATATCCGATGAACTCCAAGTCACCTGACTACCCAGGCCCTCGGTTGTTCCATCGCTGAACGTCCCCGTCGCTGAGAACCCTTGCGGACTACCCAACGCGATATCCGCGCTTGCGGGCTTGATCGTAATCGAGTTCAGCGTAGCGTCCGTTACCGTCAACGAAGCCACTCCAACCTGTCCCGCAAACGCCGCGATTACGGTCACTGTGCCCGGCGCAACCCCGGCCGCATGGCCGAACGATCCCGGCGCGTCGCTCATGATCGCCACCGTCGGATTCGACGACGTCCACAGCACCGAACTCGTTATATCCTGCGTCGTCCCGTCCGCCAGTGTCGCGGTTGCGGTTAAAGCAATCGCCGTTCCCTCCGCGACGCTCAAGCCAGCCTTGTTGCCGGTCGAAATCGTGATCGCAGTAAACCCTTCGACCGTCAGGTTGGCCGTGCTGCTCGTCACCCCGCCCAGTTCGCAGGTGATCGCCGCCGAGCCACTCATTTCTCCAGTAGCGATGTTTTCGTCGAGCGACACAATGGTCGGTTCCGAGGACGACCAGGTAGCCACCGTTTCGACCGGCTGTGTCGTACCGTCACTGAATGCGGCGACGGCTAGCAACTCCAGATTCGAGTTCACCGTCAGACTCGCCGTCGCTGGCGTCACCGTGATCTTCGACAGCGTCGCCGAGCTCACGTTCAGCGGCACAGATCCCGTTGCAGTCGCTCCTCCGAACGTGAACGTGGCGGAGATCGTAGCGGTTGCGCCACCGGGCAACTCCGCCGTCGCCACTCCAATGCTCCCCCACGTATTGCTGATGGTCGCCACTCCCGGGCTACTGCTCGCCCATACGACATCCTGCGTGATGTTCTGCGTGCTGGCATCGCTGAAAGTACCGATGGCCGTAAAGGGGTGCACCGTGAGCGGCGCAATCGTCACACTCGAAGGCCCCACCACGATTGATTGGATGGTCGCTGTAGTTACAACCAGCGTCGCCATTCCGCTCACGGAACCAAGGGTCGCTGTGATGGTTGTTATCCCGTTCCCAACCGCCTGCGCACGCCCGGGGCCCGTTGCAATCGTCGCTACCACCGTGTTCGACGAGGCCCACGTTAACTGAGGAAGCAACGTGATGTTGTGCTTGCTCCCGTCGTTATAAAAGCCCCAGGCGGTGAACTGGTAACTCGTGCCGTCGGCAATCGTGACGGTCGGAGCGCCAGAAAGCACAATCGAGGTCAGCGTCGCCGCCACCACCGTCAGCCCCGTGCTCCCGTTGACCGTGCCGGACGTCGCTGTGATCGTGGTCGTACCGTTGAGCGTGAGCGCCGTGACTACACCAGCCGCCGTGATCGTTGCCGTCGTGGTATTCGACGAACTCCAAGTCGCCGTCGAAGTCAGATTTTGCATCGACCCATCGCTGTACATGCCCGTCGCCGTAAATTGCGTGAGGGTGCCGAGCGGGACCGAAGCGTTCGCCGGCGTCACCGCAATCGAATCCAGCACCGCCGCCGTCACTGTCAGTGTGGCCGTCCCCACCACCCCGCTCACAGTCGCCGTGATCGTCGTCGATCCCTGCTTCAATGCCGTGGCCAATCCGCCCGGCGAGGTAATCGTCGCAAACGCCGTATTCGACGAGGCCCACGTCGCCGTCGCCGTCAGGTCCTGAGTGCTATTGTCGCTATACGTGCCGACCGCTTTGAATTGCTAGGTCAGGCCCGCCGCGACCATCGGTGCCCCTGGCGTAACCGCAATCGAAGTGAGGGTTGGGGCTGGAGCTTTGGCTGCAGCTGAGCTTCCGCTGCTGCATCCCGCCAGCAGCCCTGCGAACACCATTACGAAGCACAACAGAAGGTTTTTCATCGGGAGGGTCTCCACTTAGCAACTTGGGTCTTTCGAAAATTTAAGAACTTGATGAAAACCGCTACAACTTCTCATCTCGACTCCGGGGTTTCCTCGCAGATCGCCTTGGAAGAAGTCCCCGCCAGCAGGTCGAAACGCCAAGGCTAGAGGAAGAGAACAGAGAGGATAACAGAAATCAGACGCTTTGAATCCCAGAAACCATGCGGGTTGCCCAGACCTGCTTGATTAGGGATGAGTGCCCTCGCGAGCCTGCACTAGGGGGTCCAAGCCGAGCGAAGCTCGGCAGCCAGTCTGTACCGACCGCGCCCAGCCTTTCCACGAGTTAGACGAGTATCTGAAGTAACCTTGCCGTCCCCTCGCTCATCCCGCAAACTTCTTTTGATGCAGTTTTCCCGCACCCATCTCGCCATCGCACTGGGCTCCGCTGGCCTGCTCGTGCTGGTGTTCCTCGGCTATCTGTACTGGCTCAGCAACCAGCCTCCGGTTCTATCGCGCTCGGAGGAACGCGACCCGCTCACCCAGATACCGATCAGCATCACCATGAATCCGTTTCGCGATCGCACCATCGAACGCACCGCCAATAGCTTTATCTCCGAGATGCGCGACGGCAATTGCCGCAAACTTCTCGCCCAATGGGAAAAGGACTACCGCAAGAAACGCGCCGACTTCCTCTGTAACTCCGAACTCCAGCACCCGTTGATTTCCTGGAACCTGGTGGAATGGGAAGACGCCCCGCCGCTAGTGATTCTGCACTACAAAGGCCAGCGTTACAGCAGTTTCAGCCAGGACGCAACCTACAAGGATCTTTTCTCAGTGACCGAAGAAAAGAAAGATTCGGGCTGGACGGTTACGAAGTACGACGCGTTCTACTGACTTAGCCTTGGAACCCGTCGGCGCACTTTTCGCCTGGGAAGTGAAGCGCCTTCCCTGACGACCAACGACTAACGACTGACGACTGACGACTAGCCCTACCCGCCGATGTGCACCATCGTTCGCGACGCCGGCACAAACCCCGGCTCTCCGATGTGATGCCGCTCTTCTTTCTTATCCACCACTTTCACAATGAACTCGGTGAGTTTCTCGTCCGTTGCGCCGCGCCGCATCAACTCGTGAAGGTCGTGATCCCACACGGAAAATAAACACGTGCGCAACTTGCCGTCCGAGGTGATGCGAATCCGGCTGCAGTGTCCGCAGAATGGATGCGACACCGGCGCGATAATCCCAATCTCGCCCACGCCATCGGAGAAGCGATAGCGCCGCGCCGTTTCACTATGCTCGTGCGCAATCTCTTCCAGCGGCAGATACTCCGACATACGTCGGACGATCTCATCGAGCGTCACCACAATTTCCGGCGTCCAAACCCGGTCCTCTTCGAGCGGCATGAATTCGATGAAGCGCACCACCACCCGCTCTTGCCGCGCGAACTTCCCAAAGGGAACGACTTGATCTTCATTGAAGCCGCGCAGCAGCACGCAATTGATTTTCACCGGATCGAG
>JBEKWL010000202.1:0-5677 GCA_049513095.1 Terriglobales bacterium | reverse complement strand
ACCGGACGCCTGCGCGAAGGCGCGACGGCAACCGATCTGGTTCTTACCATCACCGAGATGCTACGCAAGCACGGTGTGGTCGGCAAGTTCGTCGAGTACTTCGGCCCCGGCCTGCAAGACCTGCCACTCGCCGATCGCGCGACGATTGCGAACATGGCTCCTGAGTATGGCGCCACCTGCGGCATCTTCCCGATCGACAAAGAAAGCGTTCGCTACCTGAAACTCACGGGTCGCAGTGAAGAGCAGATCGCGCTGGTCGAAGCCTACGCCCGCGAGCAGGGACTTTTTCACGACGCCAAAACGCCCGAAGCCGAATACTCCGAACTGCTGAGTCTTGATCTTGCCACTGTCGAATCGAGCATCGCCGGACCCAAGCGGCCGCAGGATCGAGTTGTGTTGTCGAAAGCAGGCGAGTCGTTTGAGAAGGCTTTGCCGGGCTTGATCAAAGTTGCGAAAGGCGAACCGAAAACCACGGCCAACGGCCACCTGCATCACGGCAGTGTCGTGATCGCGGCGATTACCAGTTGCACGAACACCTCGAACCCGTCCGTGATGCTGGCCGCCGGCCTTCTGGCCAAGAAGGCGGTGGAGCGCGGTCTCGAAGTGCCGGCGACGGTCAAAACCTCGCTCGCTCCAGGATCGAAAGTCGTGCTCGACTATCTCGAAAAAGCCGGCTTGATGCCGTATCTGGAGAAGCTGAAGTTCCACATCGTCGGCTACGGCTGCACCACCTGCATTGGAAACTCCGGCCCGTTGCCGGTTGAAGTTTCAAAAGAAATCGACGAGAAAAATCTGGTTGTCGCTTCGGTGCTCTCCGGCAATCGCAACTTTGAGGGCCGCATCAATTCCGAAGTGCGCGCCAATTACCTGATGTCACCGCCGCTGGTGGTGGCGTTCGCTCTCGCCGGACGTATCGACGTCGACCTGCGCAAGGATCCCGTCGGAAAAGGCAAGGACGGCAAGCCGGTTTACCTCGCCGACATCTGGCCCTCGCAATCGGAAGTCGAGCAATCGATGGCGAGCGCGATTACATCCGAGATGTTCCGCAAAAGCTACGCCGCGGTGTACTCAGGAGACGAGCGCTGGCGCGGGCTGCCCGTTCCGAAGGGCGAGACTTACGCGTGGGAAAAAAATTCCACCTACATTCGCCAGGCGCCCTACTTCGATGACATGGCGCTCAAACCGTCCGCCGTTGAGGACATCAGGGGAGCGCGCGTGCTGGCCGTGCTCGGCGATAGCGTAACGACCGACCACATCTCGCCCGCGGGGTCCATCAAAAAAGACGGACCCGCCGGCAAATACCTGATTGCGCACGGCGTGCAGCCGGCGGATTTCAATTCTTACGGGTCGCGTCGCGGCAATCACGAAGTCATGGTGCGCGGCACGTTCGCCAATGTCCGCCTGCGCAACAAAATGGTGAATACCGAAGGTGGATTTGCCCGCCACCTGCCCGATGGCGCCGAAATGTCGATTTTCGACGCGTCCGAAAAGTACCATGCCGAAAAAGTGCCGCTCGTGATTCTCGCGGGCAAAGAATACGGTTCTGGATCTTCACGCGACTGGGCCGCCAAGGGACCGCGGTTGCTCGGCGTTCGCGCCGTGGTTGCGGAAAGCTACGAACGCATTCACCGCTCCAACCTCGTGGGCATGGGCATTCTGCCGCTGCAGTTTCTGCCGGGAGAAAATGCCGAGACGCTCAAGTTGACCGGCGAAGAAGTGTTCGAGATCTCGGGCATTCGCGAGGTGTTTGAGAAGTTTTCTTCCGGTCGCAAAATTACCGTGCGCGTGAAGGGTGGGAAAACGGCGGAATTTCAGGCCATAGTTCGCATCGACACTCCGCAGGAAGCTCTGTATTACGCGAACGGAGGCATACTCCAGTACGTGCTGCGGCAACTGCTGGCGGGAAAAACGCAACCGGAAGCGGTGACGGCGTAGCTGCCAACCGAGATTCGCTCGGCTGAACAGCCGGGGCGGCTGTCCATACGTGTAACGTGCTCGCTGCGTGCTAATCTCAAAGCCCGATGCCCGTCGCAGCCCAATACATTCCTGCCGCTTATAGCTTGACCGCAGTTGGCGCCTGGGGCGCCAGCGATTTTCTGGGCGGAGTGGGCGCGCGCCGCGTGAACGCCTTTCTATTCACGGCCATCGTCCATATCAGCGGCTTGGTCGTGATCGTCGCTCTCGCGCTAATGGCCCACACTCCATTTCTAACCAACTCCAGTGTAGTTTGGTCGCTGATTTCCGGGGCGGTCGGGGGCATAGCTCTAGCCTTGTTCTATCGTTCCCTGGCCAGCGGAAATATGGGACTGGTAGCGCCCGTGGCGGCCGTTCTCGGCGCCGCCATTCCCACCCTCGTGACCGCGTTTGCGGAGGGCTTTCCCGGTTATCGACACGTGCTCGGTTTTGTTCTTGCTGGAATCGGTGTCTGGCTCATCTCCCGTACCGAAGGCGACGCTGGACGTCCTGCAGGCTTAGGCATGGCCGTGCTGGCCGGAATTGGCTTCGCTGGCTTTTACCTGTGCGTCCACCAGGCTGGCAATGCGTCTCCTTTATGGATCGCCGCCTGCTCGCGATCCGGGGCCTTCTTGGTCACGGGCAGTATTGTTCTGTTCGGAAGACACTTCCGCGTGGTGTCCACGTCAGTGCTGGCCATTGCCGTCGTAGCCGGAATCCTCGACATCACCGGCAGCACCGTCTTCATCCGCGCGGCTCAAATCGGACGTCTGGACGATGCGGTTGTACTCAGCTCGCTCTATCCCGCCGTCACCGTTCTGCTGGCTCGCGTCTTTCTACATGAGCACTTCAGCCGCGCCCGTACCCTCGGCATGGTCGCCGCCTTGGTGGCCGTGCCGATGATTGCGGGTTGAAAGAAGTGGATAGCAGATAGTTGTTGGCCACCGGCGTCTTGCTGACCACTATCCACCGTCCACTATCCACTGCTACTCTGACGCCGTGCCTCTGCTTGAAGTCCGCAACCTGACCAGGATTTTCGGTCTTGCCGAATCGCCGTTCGGCAGCCGCCGCGCCGGCGAAATCCGCGCCGTGGATGATGTGTCCCTGGACATCCAGGAAGGCGAAACTCTTGGTCTGGTCGGTGAATCCGGCTCCGGCAAGAGCACGCTTGGACGGCTCATTCTCCGCCTCATCGAGCCCACTTCGGGCGCCATCGTTTTCGATGGCGTCGATCTGCTGCAAGCGAACGGCTCCGAATTGCGCCGTCTTCGCCGCGACATGCAGATCATCTTCCAGGACCCGTTCGGCTCGCTCGACCCGCGCTACCGCGTGGAGGACGTGATCGCCGAGCCCCTGATTCTCCACCGAAAGATCATGCACGAAAGCCTCGGCCGCGATGCCCGCCGCCAGCGCGTGCGCGAACTTTTGCGTGCCGTGGGCATGGATGAATCCGCCATGCCCCGTTATCCGCACGAATTTTCCGGAGGCCAGCGTCAGCGCATTGGCATAGCCCGCGCACTTGCGTTGCGTCCGAAGTTCATCGTCGCCGACGAACCGGTTTCCGCTCTCGACGTCAGCGTCGGCGCGCAGATCGTGAATCTGCTGCAGCAACTGCAGCGCGATTTCGGGCTCACTTATTTGTTTATCTCGCACTCCATGCCGGTCGTGCGCTATCTCTCGACCCGGATTGCGGTGATGTATCAAGGCAAGATCGTTGAGATCGGAAGCACGGAACAGATTACTGCCCAGCCGCAGCACGCTTATACGCGCAAACTGTTGGCGGCAACGCCGGAGATGGCGGCATCGTGAGTTTGTGTGGGGACGGGGCTATGCCCCGTCCCGGCGGGGCGGAGCCCCGCGGCCACAAAACCCACCGCCAGGCGGTTGTCCTGGCGCGCGAACCCGACTACAATCCGCGTGTTTAAGGAGCAGATATGGCCTCAGCTGCAGTTGTGCCTCCTCAGGAACCAGCGCCGCTGTCGGAACCGCAGCGCCTGGTGGACACCTTCTTTGCGCCGAGCAAGACTTTTATCGACCTGCGCAGGAACGCCGGTTGGTGGGCGCCATTCCTGCTCATCACGATCGTTTCGCTGCTGTTTATCTACGTGGTCGACCAGAAGGTGGGCTTTCGCAAGGTGGTGGAGAATATGATCCAGTTGCAACCCAACCAGGCAGAGCGTATTGAACAAATGCCGGCCGCTCAGCGTGACAAAGTCATGGCGCAGCAGGTTACGCTTACCAAAATAATTGCCTATGCTGCCCCCGTTATTGCGCTCGTTCTATATGCGGTCTTCGCCGCGATTCTGTACGCGACGCTCAGATTTGGTACGGGTGCCGATCTCCAATACAAGACTCTGTTTGCGCTGGTTATCTATACCAGGCTGCCGGAGGTGCTGATGTCGCTGCTGGCAATCCTGTCGCTTGTGGCAGGAGTAAGCCGCGATGGGTTTAACCTTCAGAATCCTATGGCTACCAATCCCGGATATTTCATCGATCCGAGTGGCTCTGCCGTGCTACGCGCTCTGCTCACACCATTGGATGTCTTTACCATCTGGACCCTGGTTCTGACTGCCATCGGCATCACTTGTATCAGCAAGGTCAAACGCGGGACTGCGTTCGCGGTAGTGTTCGGCTGGTTCGCCGCCGTTGTGCTGGCCAGGGTCGCTCTTGCCGCGGCATTCTGAGGTGTGACAAAAGTCATAGCCTGAGTCGCCGGCGCGTATTAGCCTCTACGGTTCCTAACCGGAGGATCTATGCGTCGTTTTGTTTTTTTATTCGCTCTAGTTGCAGCGATTAGTTTGCGGCTGTACGCACAATCCGCAAACCCGGCCGCGTCCTGCATTGAGTGCCACAGCAAGCAGACGCCCAACATTGTCTCCGACTGGAAACTGAGCAAGCACAGCCAAATGGAGGTGACCTGCGTCGCCTGCCATGGCGATCAGCACCAGTCGGCGAGCGATGTCTCGAAAGTGAAAATTCCCACGCCCGAAACCTGCGCCCAGTGCCACTCGACTCAGGTCGAGCAGTACAAGCACGGCAAGCACTCGAAAGCGTGGGCGGCCATGCTCGCCATGCCGACGATTCACTGGCAGCCGATGGCGATGATTGAGGGCCAGAAAGGTTGCGGCGGCTGCCACAAGATCGGCGAGAAGCCGGTGGAGGAAATCGCCAAGCTGCGGCAGCACGGCAGCGAATTCGGCGCTGCCTCCTGCGATTCCTGCCACACGCGCCATACCTTCTCGGTTGAGGAGGCCAAGTCGCCGCAAGCCTGCGAGACTTGCCACATGGGATTCGACCATCCGCAGTGGGAGATGTATTCGTCGTCGAAACACGGCGTGCGGACCGATCTGAAGCAGCGCGGGATTTTGCCTGCTGGTGCTGCCGCTCCAACCTGCCAGACTTGTCACATGCAGAATGGCGATCACGGCGTGCGCACGGCCTGGGGATTCCTTGCGGTTCGTCTGCCGCTGCCCGAAGACAAGCAGTGGGCCGCGGATCGCGCCACGGTTCTGCAAGCTCTCGGTGTGCTCGATCCGGACGGCAAGCCGACCGCGCTGGTGGCGACGGTGCAAGCCGCCGACCTCGCGCGCCTGACGCAGGAGGACTGGCAGGGCGAGCGCGACAAGATGCTGAAGACCTGCAACCAGTGCCACTCCGGCAACTTCGCCAGGCAGCAACTGGAAGCGGGCGATGACATGATCAAGAACGCCGACCACCTGATGGC
>JBEKWL010000201.1:0-6179 GCA_049513095.1 Terriglobales bacterium | reverse complement strand
AACACGTAGATCGCCGCATACAGGGGTAGGCTTGGATCGAGGCATGCTGTTTCCTCGGTGACGATGCCGACGCATCCTGTGTAGTCACCATCGTTGACGATGCGCAAGGTTGCATCCGGAGCACCAGTGGTATTTGCATTGGAATAGTAGGTGACGAAATAGTAGCTGAAGTCACCACCCTCCTCTACGCCTGCGAAGGCATTTTCCCCCAGCATCAGAGTGATTGCCAGTAGCGGAAGAAACAACAATCCGAGCTTTTTCATTTTTTGGATCCTCCTGGTTCTTGTAGCGCACGGCGCTAGGGGAGGGGCAGCGAATCGGCGCTTACGGAACTCTCAACCTTTTGTGAGTTCTTTACAAGTCCCCGCATGGCTTAGCCAAAACCACTAAGTTCTGGAAACTACTACTTTTGGATAGTTACCAACCTAAGTTCTGGAAACTACTACTTTTGGATAGTTACCAACCCGGCACATACGGCAGAGAACCGCCCAGACCTAAGTCCAATCTTCTCGGCGTGTCGCCGTCGTGTGACTAATCCCGATAGTTGTCGCAATCAGGCGATTTACACTCAAAACCCCCGCCCCGAGGTCAATGAGCGTAATGGAGATTTTTCGCCAACAACGGCATAGTTTCCTGTTTGCCGACAAACTAGTAGTGATTCCTACTTGTCCCGAATCACAATGCCGGGTGGGGCCACTTTAGCAGCGGTTCAGTGGGCGGAGCGGATCATTAGGAAGATTGATCTGTGCAACAAATTCAACATTGCTGCAACCTGCGCTGTTAGCAATGCGATTGGTGACAAAATAATTCACACTGTCACAGGCACATGACATGGGGTAAACTGGTTGCTGCTTTCCAAGCCAGAAGAGCTTCTGGCGCCATGTGTCAGGCGGCAGCATCTTCCAGGAAGTTGTCCCTTGACAAGGAGTAGTTATGATTCGAAGGCTAAGTGCATCTTTGCTTACTGTCATCGCGATGGTGTCGATCGTGAGTGTCGTTTGTCAGGCGCAGATGCAATCCTTGATGACGCGGCATGTGCGTGAAGTAACTGTCAAGGGGCAGGCGCCGTTCGTCGGAACCTTCAAGGGGAACTATGGCTTTGTCTTCAGCGGATTTACGGTACCCGGCCAGAACCCGAAGACAAAAGAGGTTCCTTTCGCGGGCAACGGAGTATTTACATTCGATGGGGCAGGCAACGTCTCTGGTGTCTTCAATGCTAGTGAAAACGGCCAGATCAGCCTAAACAACACCTACACCGCAGCCTATGCCGTGAATCCCGACTGTACCGGTTCGGTGATATCGACTAACGGCAATGCCAACGGGTCTTTTGTGGTTGTCAGCGGCGGGGCAGAGGTCTTAGTACTTGACGTCGACGCCGGCAACACGTGGACGGCGGACATGAAGAAGCAATAGGGCGTCAAGCTTGCGGGGCACGGGTAGAAGCGGTAGCAACCGGAAAACACAGAAAGGCCGCTCCGTCTCGGGCGGCTTTTCTTTTGCATCACACAGAAGGTACGGAGAGTAACTGTTGTAATCAGGCGTTAGCACAAGCGTGCGCCGTCTGTTCGCCCCTCTTGCCGCCAAAACCGCCCGTTTGCGGGGTCAATGAGTGAAATCGAGATTTTACGCCAACAACCCTTTTGAGATACCGCCGAAGATAAAGACGGTTCTTTTCCTCGTCGCGGCGCTAGTGGTCGCTGTGGTTGTGCTGATTGTCGCTCCGACGCTCGGGCAAGACCTTGGCCAAGATGTCGATGACTTAAACCTTACGTCGCTATCCGCGACAACTACACGGTTAACCTGGAGCGCGGTCGAATCGGTTGAATGCCAAGCTGGGTGGGCGTTTGCGCGGCGGCCATCGCACATCAAGATGTGACATTTCTCAGTGACAGGACGCGCTCATTTGTGTTTACATTAACGATTGGCACTCAACGCACGCACAGTGTCGGGGACACCATGGACGATTCTTCACAGCCATTGAAGATCCTAGCGGTTGATGATTCGGCTATCTCTCGCAAACTGGTCGAGCATTCCCTATCGGGGGACCGGTACAGCGTACTGTTTGCGAAGGGTGGCCGCGAAGCCCTTGGTCTGTTCGCAGAACACCAGCCTACTGTGGTTATTACGGATTGGGACATGCCGGACATCGGAGGTCTGGAACTATGCAGGCGTATACGTCGCGAATTCCAAGGCTTCTACTCTCATCTCATCCTGCTTTCAAGCAACACCGACAAAGCACAAGTAATAGAAGGGCTTGCTGCCGGAGCCGATGACTACATAACGAAGCCCTTTCATGCCCATGAACTTGTGGCACGTGTCGAGGTGGGCTGCAGGATCGTTGCAAAGAATCGTTTTTGGGAAGAGATGGCGCTGACGGATACCCTAACGGGCTTACCAAACCGTCGTGCGCTTGATGTTTGGGCACCCCGCCAACTAAGTGCGGCGGCTAGGCATGACTTTTCTATCTGGGTGGTGATGGCTGACTTGGATTTGTTCAAGAAGGTCAACGATACCTGTGGCCACGATGCAGGCGATACCGTGCTCAAGAGCTTCGCCGAGATTCTCAAGGCGCATACACGCCAGTCCGACATCTGTGCTCGTTTGGGGGGAGAGGAATTTCTCGTAATGCTCAGTCATACCGACAAGGATGGTACGAAGACTGCTGTCGAAAGGATACGCAAACAGTTTGAGAGCACGAAGTTTACTTTTGGGAACACCACCATTACAGCGACCGTCAGCCTCGGAGTTGCGGGATTTCGCGGGACCAAGCCTCCTGACTTGAACGCCCTCGTGGCCCGCGCCGATACCGCTCTGTACGCAGCGAAGCACAAGGGACGTAACCGAATAGAATTCGAACCAGACTCTGGAATCTGAAGGGGTTGGGAGGTAGAACGGAAATTCCGGTTAGGCACTTCGACCTGACACGCCTCGGGCCTACGCCGATCCCGATGTTCCCATCCTGAAAGAAGCCAAAGCGGAGTATTCGAAGCTGCAATAGCGGAGAAAGTCCTGCCTGCTGGCTCACTGTCTGGCGATAGTTGTTGTAACCAGGCGTTAGCACTCAGAACCCCTGTCAATGAGCGATATCGCGTAATTACATGAACAATCCTAAGGAGAAATTCGCCGGGCTGAGCTAGCTTCCGGATTGCCGACAATCCTGGAGTTGGAGCACGTTGGTCTAACGCTTCGGCGTTTTGCGCGGGTGATCGTCACAGACCGCTTTCTTCCACGGAGATCGAAGCGCCCAGACTATAAGCTGACGAATTGCATCAGGAATTACTTGAGGCCTTCTACCATATACAAGTCGGAGAGGGTGCGACCGTACTCGTAAACGTAGGTTTTCGCATCGGGGGTGATGAGGATGGGCCCGATATCGGTGACCCCAGCAGCGTCGGTGGGCATCAACGCCTTCCACGGACGCACCTGCCCGGTTGCGAGGTCCAGCCGGGCAACCATGGCGGGTAGTTCGCCGGCGCGATAGAACAAGAGACCGCGGCCATCACCGGTCCAGGCTACCGGGGTATCTCCCTGCGGAAAGCCAGGGATGGGACGTGGATCTCCTCCATCCACCGCATACAGATATCCTTGCTGATCGGGACCCACCGCTGCCACAAATTTGCCATCGGGGGAAATCTCCCACTGCGTTGCGCTCACTCCTTCCGGCGAGATAGCGCGCGGCTTGGCGTCTTCCAGACCTTGAACATAGAGACGGACACCGTGACCGGGTTCATTTCCCAGGAAGAGAAACCTCTTGCCGTCTGGGAACCAGCGGGCACGAATGTGTTCAATAGAATCGTGAGTCAACGGACGAGCTTCTCCCACACCGGTCGGTAAGAGCGACAACTGCGATGGTGACCGCATTACGCCAGAGATTACCCATTTGCCGTCCGGCGAGAGGGCGTAACCTGATCCATCTCCAAGGCGCACCGCTGGGGAACCATCGATGCTGCGCGTATAGGCGGCGTAATCTTGTCCACCGCCCTCGCCAGCCTCAGTAAACACTACCGTCTTGCCGTCAGCGGAAAGGTCGAACGGAACCGACCAGTCCAACCACGAAAGATCTCGCTCCTTGCTGTCGCCTTCAGTACGGCCTATCATGCCGGCGCGCGACACATCCAAAGTCAACAGAGCATTTCCGTCCCGCCCCACGTCCTGAAGAGTTAGACTCCCCGGCTCCCTGGCGTGCAGATGCTCGTTGCCAGACCGATCTACGGCACTCAGAGAGCGGCCGTTCCCAACTTTCGTCGAGGTAAACCAGATTTCGGATCCACCTGGCGCCCAAGCCAGGCCCTGGGCGCTTCCCCATCCCTGGGAAAGAGTTTTCTTGTGGCCCATCAGATCCACAGTTGCGACCGAACCGGCGTCATCGCGGCGGGCAGGGTGGTCAATAAAGGCAATCAAGTCACCTTGGGGAGAAATACGCATGTGACTGATCCAGCCCGCGGTTTGGTAGAGCACCTTGCCGATGGGATATTCCAGACGGTTCTGGCCACCCATGTCCCGCACGATGGCGAAGTTGGTTCCATCCGGGGACCAGTCAGCCCACTGCACTCCTTCGACGACTTCCCGCGGGGCGCCACCGCCGAGGGGTACACGCGCCAGGACTCCACTGCTAATAAAGGGCTCCACATTGCGGCTTCCAAGAAGGACTGCCATCTCTCCGGAAGTGGAAATCGCGAGGACCTCGGCGTTCTTGAGGCCGAAGGGCTTCGATTCCGGACTCCCCGCATGCGTGCTATAGATTTCGACTGGGCTTTCTTCCCATGCGGCGCTGTACAAAACCGTCCGAGCGTCAGGAGCAAAGCGCGCCATGCGAATCCCACCGTGACGGAAGGTGAGCTGGTGGTAGGCCAGCGGAGCGGCCGCAGCCGGGCGGGCAGTGCGTCGTCCCAGAAAGAACGCACCGGCAATCGCCGCAATAACCACCAGTGCCGCCAGCGTGAATAGTGTCATCCTCGAACTGGACTGTGCCGCAGGCTGCACCGTTGCGACCGAAGCCGAGGTCGCAGCGCTGACCGCTACCCGTCCTGATTCCATGTCACGCTTGAGTCGCTTCAAGTCGCCGCGCAATTCCGCGGCTGTCTGACAGCGAAGATCACGATCTTTCTCCAGCGTCTTGTTGATGACCTCTTCTAGCTTGAGAGGGATTTGAGGGTTCAGGCTGGTGGGCGGGCTTGGAGTGCGCTCCAGAATCTGGTTGAAAACCACCGCGGAGGTGACGCCGGGGAAAGGCTGCCGTCCTGTCGCCATCTCGTAAAGCACCACGCCAAATGAGAACAGGTCTGTGCGTGCGTCCAGTTCTTCGCCGCGGGCCTGCTCCGGTGACATGTAAGCAACCGTGCCCACGGTCGACCCCGGGCTGGTGAGGTTACGGTCGGTAGCCACAGTCGGCATATCCGTATCTCCAGCTGCAAGACTGAGGCGAGCAGCCATGAGCTTGGCCAGACCGAAATCCATGATCTTGGCGTGACCGCGATTGGTAACGAAGATGTTGGCAGGCTTAATGTCACGATGGACAATGCCCCCGGTGTGAGCTGCATCCAGCGCGTCGGCGATCTGGATGCCCAAATCGAGTAGTTGGTCCGGCTTCAGAGACCTGCCTTCGATGCGGTGCTTGAGGGTCTGCCCTTCCAGCAACTCCATGGCGATAAAGTGCTCGCCTTCGAACTGGTCAATCTCATAGATGGTGCAAATGTGGGGATGGTTCAGGGCCGAGGCGGCACGCGCCTCGCGCTGGAAACGATCTACGGCTTGCGGGTCTCGCGAAAACTCAGGCGGGAGAAACTTAAGGGCGACAAAGCGGCGGAGTTTGGTGTCTTCCGCCTTGTACACCACACCCATGCCGCCGCCGCCCAGCCTTTCAACGACCCGGTAGTGGGAGATGGTGCTTCCGATCATTCGCGGCCAGCGGGGAGGTCAGGGGGTATGTTAGTGGGTCATTGGTTGCAAGTCAACGGAGCTGTCTGAATCCACACGGTCTCGTGCCGGATCACGAGAAAACCGGAAGTTATTCAGGCCCAGAAGTCGGCTTCGAGGAGATTACGACTGATCTCCTACAAGCCCGTTTCTGGATAATTAGCGGATGGTCCGCCGCCTTCCCGAAGTTTAGAGGGAAACTGATCGGCGCTGGTACAACGCCGATCGTTGGCGCCGCAGTTGCTGCCACTGGAGCACAAGGT
>JBEKWL010000200.1:0-5757 GCA_049513095.1 Terriglobales bacterium | reverse complement strand
TATCCGGACCTGCACGACTGGAGTATCCCTTACGTGCAATCCTTCAACCTCGGAGTGCAAACCAGCTTCGCCCGTAACTGGATGCTGGACTTGGGCTATGTCGGTTCGCTGGGGCGCAAGTTCCCGCGCTTGTTCTCATTCAACCAGGCGCAAAATCCGTACGGAGTGTTTGGATCTTTCCCAAGCGGGTTATTCTTCCCGTCCACGGCGGGAAGTCTGGGCGGACCTTTCTTCCCCGGCTTCAGCAATCTGACGGACCCCGGGGTAGGCGCCTTCCTGATGGAGAGCAACTCTAATTCCAATTACAACTCTCTCCAGGCAACCCTCAACAAGCGCTTCTCCAAAGGCCTGCAAATGTTGCTCAGCTACACTTACTCACACTCGATTGACGACTACTCCGGGAGTGACGTAAGCGACATTGGGGTGGTCCCGGGCAACATGGTCAACGAACAGAGCAACTATGCCACTTCGGATTTCGACCGGCGGCAGCGCTTCGTCGCGAGCTACTTATATAACCTACCGGACGCTTATCATGGCAGCTCGGCTTTCGGGAAAAAAGTGCTGAACTCCTGGAGCGTATCGGGAATCGTGACCCTGCAATCCGGCCTTCCGGTCTCCATCTTCGGCCGGGCAGACTTTTTTGTGTCAACCAGAGCCGACCTGGCGACCGGCCGAACGCTGGCATCCGCGACCAAGAGCGGCAACGTGGCCGACCGCTTGGACGCCTATTTCGACCCGACCGCCTTCACGCAACCCCCCTTATTCTTTCCCGACTGGGGACAGTTAGGAAGGAACATCATACGCGGGCCGAAACAGATCGACACGGACCTCTCCATCATGAAGTCCATTCCGGTCACGGAAAGCCAACGGCTAGAATTCCGGGCCGAGTTCTTCAATTTGTTCAACAACGTGAATTTTGCCAACCCGGTCAACATAATTTATCCCTCGAGCAACTTTGGGTCCATCGTGTCGACCACCACGGGGCCCAGAGTGGTCCAGTTTGCGCTGAAGTACAACTTTTAGAGGGCGCATGAAAGACACAGGTCTGCGCGGTAAGGTCGTCATCGTCACCGGCGCCGCGGCGGGGATCGGCCTCGCCACGGCCCGGCGGTTTGCCAGCGAGGGCTGCCGTGTGGCGGCATGGGATGTCAACGACGCCGGGCAGGAAGAGTTGCTGCGCCAACTGTCCTCGCTCGGAGGAGAGGCGCTCTTCCGCAAAGTCAGCGTCTGTAATGACGCCGAGGTCGAGTCTGCCGTCGAAGAAGTTGTCGGACGCTGGGGCGCGGTTGATGTGCTCATCAATAACGCGGGCATCACGCGCGACGCGCAGTTCGTTAAGTGGAAGGATGGCGCAGTTGCCGGTAAGATGACCGATGATGCGTTCGACTCAGTCATTTCGGTCAACCTCAAAGGTGTCTTTCTTTGCTCGCGGGCCGTCGTGCCCCACATGATCCGCAAAGGCTCAGGCGTGATCCTCAACGCCTCTTCCGTCGTGGGTCTGTATGGAAATTTCGGCCAGACAAATTATGCCGCCACCAAGGCAGGAGTCATCGCCTTTGCCCGGACGTGGTCGCGGGAACTGGCGAAATACAATATCCGCGTGAACGCCGTCGCTCCCGGTTTCATCGCGACCGAAATGGTGCAGAAGATGCCGGAAAAGGTCATCCAGACCATGGTTTCGCACACGCCTCTCGGTCGCATGGGAAAGCCTGAGGACGTTGCCGAGGCCTACGTGTGGTTAGCCTCCGATGCGGCATCGTTCATTACCGGTACCGTGCTCTCCGTCGATGGCGGATTGGTACTGGGGACGTAACCTGCAGCAATTCAAGAGGACTCATTCATGACGCGTTATGCAACCATTGTCGCCACCGGGAGGTACGTACCTGAGATAGAAGTGACGAATGACATGCTGCGCGAGCGGTTCAAACATATTCCGGATTTCGTGGACAAAATGGAGGCCAGCAGCGGCATCAAGACGCGCTGGCACGCCCCAGAAAATTGGGCTACCAGCGATGTCGCTCTGCCGGCAGCCAAGCTCGCCATAGAGCGCGCCGGTAAGAAGCCCGAGGATGTCGATTTGATCATCCTTGGCACCGATTCGCCGGACTACATAACACCCGCCACTTCGGTCGTCCTGCAGTATAAGCTGGGCGCAAAAAATGCCGGGACGTTTGATGTCGGTTGTGCCTGCGCTTCGTTTCCAACCGGTCTTTCCGCAGGCGCGGGAATCATCGCCGCCAACCCGGGGATCAAGACGGTGCTCGTCGTCGGCGTCTATCTCATGCACAAACTCACATCGGCTGCCGATCCCATGGTCTTCTTCTATGGTGATGGCGCGGGCGCGGCAGTGCTCGAACCTGCTGCTTCGCCGGGCTTTGTTACTGCGACCTTTCGCGCCGACGGCTCCTATCACGACTATTGGGGAATCTATTCCGGAGGCACGTTCGAACCGGCGACCGAAGACTCGGTTAAGGCGGGGCGCACCGCGTGCACGATCAAGAACCGCTATCCTCCGGAGTTGAACGAGGAGACGTGGCCGATCATCGTACAACGACTCGCAAAGGATGGTGGTTTCAATCTGCGCGACGTTGATTGCTTCATCTTTACCCAGGTGCGGAAGCCCACGATTGAACGCGTGATGGAGCGTCTCGGTGTACCCGCGGAACGCGCGCACACTATCATGGAACAGTATGGCTACACCGGCTCCGCCTGCGTCGCCATGGCACTCGACCACGCGATCGAGAAGGGTAAGGTGAAGTCCGGTAACCTGGTGGTGCTGGTAGGTTCCGGGGTCGGCTACAACCAGGCGGGCTGCGCGTTTCGTATGCCGTAGGCGGCTTTCGGACTTGACTTCCAACCAAGCCGGCCGAGAGGAGCGGAATGGGCCTGGCAATCAAAATTGTACTGCTGCTGGTTTTCGCCGCAGTTACTGCTCTGATTGTCTTCTTCATTTTTTTCTTCTTGCGACCCGTCGCCACAATGGTGTGGCTACGGAGGAGCGCGCTTCGCCGAGCCGGTCTTCGGAAAACGAAGCTCACGACCACGGTGGGGAAACAGATCGTGTGGCATGGCGGTATGGGGCCCTTGCTGGTTTTGTTGCATGGCGCAGGTGATCAAGCGGGAACATGGAACAAAGTGGCGCCCCAGCTGAAGCGTCACTTTCAACTGGTGATCCCGGACCTTGCAGGCCATGGCGAGAGCGACCCGGCTGCGGGTGTGCTGAGTCTGGGAACGCTGCTTACCGCACTGGATCAGGTGCTCGATGCAATTCCATGGCGAGACGCACCGATGGTGCTCGCAGGTAATTCGCTTGGGGCCTGGATGGCGATGCTCTACGCTCAGAAATATGCGCAGAAATACCCGCAGCGGGTGACGCGGGTTATCCTCATCGATGGCGGCCCCATCCAGAACGCATCGGAGATTGGCCTCATGCCCAAGGACCGCGAAGAAGCTCGGCGCACGCTCGATGCGGTGCTCGATCCTTCGACGCCTCGTCCGCCGAATTTCGTCCTCGATGATCTGGTCCGCATCTCGAATACAGGTCCGATTTCGCGGTTGCTGGCTGCCGGTGAAGAAGATATGTCGAAATACCTGCTCGATGACAAACTGGCAAGTTTCCAGGCGCCGGTCGATCTTATCTGGGGCGCCTCCGATCGTCTCGTCCCGCTGGACTATGCGAAGAAGCTGCAATCGCAGCTTCCGCATTGCACGCTTACGGTCATTGAGCGTTGCGGCCATGGACCTCAGCTCGAGCGTCCCCAAGAATTGGCGCAAGTCTTGTTGCAAATTCTCGCGTCAGATTCGTCCCACCCGTCCGCCACTGCACAATCTGTTTCCACACAGTCTGGTGAGAACTCGTGATCACCGGCGATATTCTCGGAGAGCGCGCCCGTCTTAGCCCCGACGCGGTCGCATTGATCCACGTTCCTACGCGCCTGCAGTTCACTTATGCAGAACTGAATCGGCGGGCCCTGCAGTGCGCGCGGGTCTGGACAGATCTGTGCTCTCTCGTCCTAGGGGATCGTGTCTGCATCCTTTCCGAGAACCGGGTTGAGTATGTCGATGCCTTTTGGGCAGCGGGTAAGTCGGGAATCATCCTCGTCCCTCTCGGGACACGCAGCACGGCTCACGAGCTGCACCAGATACTCGCGGACTGCGGACCGCGCTGCCTCATGTACTCCGCACGGTACGAGAAACTCGCGAAAGAGCTCCAACAACTCGTGCCTTTCGAGCACTTAATAACCCTGGATGCGGAGGACAGTGCCCCGAAGGCGCTGAGTTATGCCAAGGCTATCGATCAGGTTCGTCCAGATCCGCTCTCGACGAAAATCCAGCCCGAGGATATTTTTTGCTTGCTCTATACCAGCGGCACAACTGGACGGCCGAAGGGCGTAATGATTCCACACCGGCAGATCGCATGGAACGCCTACAATACGGTTGTCTCCTGGCAATTGCGGCAGAGTGACCGGGTTCAGGTTTACACGCCCATGTATCACGCTGGTGGCCTTACCGTATTCATGACGCCGCTGTTCGCCATCGGGGGCAGCATTGTTTTGCATGACGGCTTCGACGCCGCTGAAGTTTTGCGAGCTCTGCGAGACTACGAGTGCACCATCTTTTTCGGCGTACCGACGATCTTCAAAATGCTCCTCGATTCGCCAGAATTCGCAGCATTCGATGGCAGCCATCTGCGCTGGTGTGCCAGCGGAGGCGCTCCACTTCCGTTACAACTTCTTCGTGCCTACCAGGAGCGCGGACTGATTTTTCGCCAAGGCTACGGGCTGACCGAGGTCGGCGTGAACTGTTTTGCCATGAGCGACGAGGACTCCCTGCGCAAAGCTGGTTCTGTTGGTAAGGCGATGATGTTCACGGAGGCGAAGCTCATCGATCTCGAGGGAAATCAGGTCGCAACCAACGAGGTTGGCGAACTCTGTCTGCGGGGACCGCACGTTTGCCGGGGCTATTGGAACAATCCAGTCGCCACCGCCCAGGTGCTCGATGCAGAAGGATGGTTTCACACCGGCGACCTGGCGCGGTGTGACGAAGATGGGTTCTTCTACATCGCAGGCCGCTCCAAAGACATGATCATCAGCGGCGGCGTCAACATCTATCCAGCGGAGATCGAGAAGGAATTACTCGATCATCCGGCCATTGCCGAGGTCTCAGTCATGGGGACGACCGATGAGAAGTGGGGCGAGGTTCCAGTCGCCTTCGTTGCGCTGAAACCAGGCGCGAGCGTCAGCGACCTCGAACTCATCGAGTTTCTTCGCCCCAGAATCAATAAGATCAAACTGCCGCGACGAATCATCTTTATAGGGGCGTTGCCCCGCAACGCCTATGGCAAAGTCCTGAAGCTCGAGCTCCAGGACCAGCTGCGGAATTTCGAGTCTGGCGTCGCCGGTGGAAGCGCTCCGGCCACGCCGAAGCGGAAGTCATTTTAAGGAGGTGTTTTATGAAGCGCATTTACATCGCTGCCTATCATCAGTCGAAATTCGGGAAACTCATGGGCATGTCTGTACCCGAGATTCTTCAACGCGCCGTTACCGAGACCTGTGCGGAGATCAAAGTGGAAACCTCCGCAATCGATGTAGGCTCCGTGGGCGCCACTTGCAATATATCCCTCAACCAGCAAGGGCTGCTCGCAGGCCTCGTGGCCGAGGTTCCGGGACTCGCCGGTAAGCCGATCGAGTCGGTCGAAAATGCGTGCGCCTCCGGTGGCCAGGCCATCCTGTCCGTCATCCAGAAACTGCAAATCGG
>JBEKWL010000199.1:0-5877 GCA_049513095.1 Terriglobales bacterium | reverse complement strand
GCACACGGTGGGAGCGGGGACGATCGCGGAGATTATTACGTAATGTGTAGCGCCGCCGTCTCGGCGGCTCGAGTTGCGTGGGCGAGACGCCCCCGCGACAGCCGGCCAGAGGCCGGCGCTACACATTAAAGTTAGGAGTTTTTATGCCCCGAGAGATTATTACGTTGCAGTGTGGTGATTGCAAAGAGCGGAACTATTCGAAGACCAAGAACCGCAAGACGACACCGGACCGTCTGGAACTGAAGAAGTTCTGCGGCCGGTGCCGCAAGCACACGCTGCACAAAGAGGTTAAGTAGTCGGTTTCCAGTTGCCCGTGATTTGGTTTACTGGGAACTGGGAACTGTTTCTAGGGGCGTAAGCTCAACGGTTAAACTGTCGGTCTCCAAAACCGAACTTGGGGGTTCGAATCCCTCCGCCCCTGCCAGAGTTGAGGCCCGAGAGGGAGTAGTCGAGGAAAGCGGGAAGGTATGGCAACAGCGGTAGAACAAAACGCGATCACCACCACGTTGCGGTCCTGGCCGGAACGCATCAAGAGTTTTTACAGCGACGTTCGCACGGAGATGAAGAAGGTCACGTCTCCTTCGCGCAAAGAAGTCCAGGCAACAACGACGGTCGTCATTATTACCGTGTTTCTATTTGGGCTGTTTTTCTTCCTGACAGATTTGGCGATCAGCAACAGCCTGGAGCGGATGCTGCATTATTTCTCGCGCCGTTAGGCGGCGAGCGAAAGAAGCGATTGAATGCCGGATACGGATAAGGAAAAGAACGAAGGCGCTGCTGCCGGCCAGGAAGGCCAGCAGCCACCGCTTCCGCCGCCTGCGGAAGCAGTTCCGGGCGGCGAACCCGCGCGCAATCCGAATATGAAGTGGTACATCATCCACGCCTATTCGGGATTCGAGCGCAAGGTAAGGGAGTCGCTCGAATCGCGGGTGCAGGCTTTCGGGTTGCAGGACAAGATCGGCAGGGTGCTGATTCCGACCGAGTCGGTCACCGAAGTCCGCGGCGGCAAGAAGTACACCTCGGAGCGCATGTTCTATCCCGGCTACGTGCTGGTTGAGATGGACATGGACGATCACGTCTGGCACGTCGTGAAGTCGACGCCGCGGGTTACCGGATTTGTGGGCACCGGACAGCAGCCGACTCCGCTGTCGGAAGAAGAAGTCAATCACATCGTTTACAAAGTGGCCGACAGCCGGGAAAAGCCGAAGCTCAAGGTCAAATTCGAAAAGGGCGAGACGGTGCGCATCGGCGAGGGCCCGTTCGCAACCTTTACGGGCGTGGTCGACGACGTGAACGAAGATCGCGAGACTTTGAAAGTGATGGTCACCATCTTCGGCCGTTCGACTCCGGTGGAATTGGAATTTGGGCAGGTGGAGAAAGTCGCGTAGCAGTTTCTGTAGAGACGCGGCTGGCCGCGTCTCGGCGGCGGAAGACGGGGCAAGCCCCGTCTCTACACGAAGATAAATTGGGAAAGGCGTCATGGCAAAGAAAGTTACAGGGTCGGTAAAGTTGCAGATTGCGGCGGGCAAGGCCACGCCGGCGCCTCCGGTTGGACCGGCGCTCGGGCAGGCGCAAGTCAACATCATGGAGTTCTGCAAGCAGTTCAATGCCCGCACCGGGCAGAAGGAACTCGAAGGTTTGATTGTTCCGGTCGTCATCACGGTTTACAGCGACCGCTCGTTCACGTTCATTACCAAGACGCCGCCGGCTTCGGTATTGTTGAAGCGCGCGGCCGGCATCGCCAAGGGATCGGGCACGCCCAATAAAGATAAGGTCGGCAAGGTGACGCTGAAGCAGGTCGCGGACATTGCGAAACAGAAGATGCCGGATCTGAATGCGGCGTCGGTCGATGCCGCCATCAAGAGCGTGCGCGGCACGGCGCGGTCGATGGGCATTGATGTGGTTGGATAGGTTTTTGTGTGGAAGCGGGGCTGTCCCCCGCTTGGACGGGGCGAAGCCCCGTCCCCACATGAGCAGTTGTAGTCGAAAACACCACGGCTCTTCAGAATAGCGAAGCGGCGGTGGGAGACTGAGGGGAAAATGAAGAAGTCAGGAAAGAATATCGAGAAGTCGCGGAAAGCAGTCGAGGCGCGGCCTTACACGCTGCAGGAAGCGGTTCCACTTCTGCAGAAAGTGAAATACGCAAAGTTCGACGAGACAGTCGAAGTGACGTTGCGGCTGGGCGTGGATCCGAAGCATGCCGACCAGATGGTGCGGGGCACGGTGGTGCTGCCACACGGGCTGGGCAAGTCGAAAAAAGTTCTGGTGATCGCGACCGGCGAAAAGGTTCGCGAGGCGGAGGCGGCGGGCGCTGATTTTGTCGGCGGCGAGGACATGGTCGAGAAGATCACGAAAGAGAACTGGACCGACTTCGATGCGCTGATTGCCACGCCCGACATGATGAAATCGGTGGGCCGTCTGGGCAAGATCCTCGGGCCGAAGGGACTGATGCCAAATCCGAAAACGGGTACGGTCACCATGGATGTGGGGCGCGCCGTGCAGGAAGTGAAAGCCGGTAAGGTCGAGTTCCGTACCGACAAGACCGCGCTCGTGCACGTTCCGGTGGGAAAGATTTCATTCTCGCCCGACAAGCTGATCGACAACGCGACCACGCTGATTTCAAGCGTAATCAAGGCGAAGCCTGCGGTAGCCAAGGGCAAGTACATCAAGGCCTGCTACTTGAGCTCAAGCATGGGGCCGGGAATCGCGCTGGACACTACTCCGATCGAGGTTGCGGCCAAGGCATAGTTAGGCGAAGTTGCCGGGCTTTGCCCGGCTGGACGGGCGAGTCGCCCGTCCCCACACAAAATTTGAAAGGGTTTGAACATGGCGGTTACCAGAGCTAAGAAAATTGCGCAGGTTGAAAAGCTTGGGGGCGAGCTGAAGAACGCTTCGAGCATGATCGTGGCCACCTACTCCAAGCTGACGGTGACGCAGGACTTCGAATTGCGCAAGGCATTACGTCCGACCGGGGCGAAGTATCGCGTGGTGAAGAACACTTTGGCCGAGCGCGCCGGCAAGGGCACCAAGGTCGAGGAAGCGCTGAAGAACCTTCAGGGCGTGACCTCGATCGCGTACACCCACGGCGATCCGGTGGCGCTGGCGAAGGCGCTGGCGAAGTATGCCAAAGAGCATCCGGAATTCAGCTTCAAGGCCGGTGTGGTCGAAGGCCGCGTGATTACGGTCAAGGAGATCGAATCGCTGGCGACCATGCCGTCGAAGGAAGAGCTTTATTCGAAGCTGTTGTTCCTGTTGAACGCTCCGGCGCAGCGTCTGGTTACGGCGATGAATGCGGTCGGAAGGAACCTGGCGGTGGTCGTCAGCCAGGGCGTGGAGCAGAAGAAATTCAAAGAAGCGTAAGCGCAGCTACTGGCTGCTGGCTTCTAGCGATCTGGATTTTGTTTGCCAGGAGCTAGTGGCCAGAAGCTAGGAGCCGACAAAAGTTTCTGAGCAGCAATGCTGCTCGAAAAAAGATTTAGTTATCGCAAAGCTCGGGGTGGCGCGGTCTGAAATTCGGGCGTTGTCTGGCGCTCGGATCGAGGACCTGGTCGCACTGGAAACCTGGCAGAGCGATAGCGAAATCGTAAATCTTACATAAAGCGGAGAGATTCACATGGCGGATCTACAGCAGTTGGAAGAGTCGATTGTTGGCCTGTCGTTGCTAGAAGCGGCGGAGCTGGTGAAGAAACTGGAATCGCGTTTGGGCGTTTCGGCGGCGGCAGCAGCCCCGGTAATGGTTGCTGGCGGCGCGGCGGCGGGCGCGGCAGCTCCGGCTGAAGAAAAGACTGAGTTCACGGTCGTTCTGAAGGAAGTCGGAGCCAATAAGATCAACGTAATCAAGGCGGTACGTGAGGTCACCAGCCTCGGCCTGAAAGAGGCAAAGGACCTGGTTGATGGCGCTCCTAAGAGCATCAAAGAAGGTGTTTCGAAGGACGAAGCCGAGACCATCAGGAAGAAGTTCACTGAAGCGGGCGCAACTGTCGAAGTCAAGTAATTTTGGCGGCGGGGCGGCTTTCGCCGATCCGGACGAGCACGACCGGGTCGGGGATCCATCCCGCTTGCAATTATTTGACCGAACAGTAGCTGAATCCTGGGGAGTGGTGTTAATATCTAATAAATAACCCGCTTACCCTGGCTTCACTGCGAGGCGACAGCGACCCGCATCCTCCAAATAGACCCAGGAAGCGGAACGGAAAAGGGTCGCTGGAATGAAGTATGGCAGCCGGTCCCGCGGGCGGCGGGACGGAACAGGCCTTTTGAACTGGCGCGGAATTTTACAAGTTACTCAAGAGTAAGCGTCGCACACGGCGCCCGCGGACAAGTTTGTCCTTGCGGGGGCCTATGTCTTTTTCCCGCGTATTCCGCTCGTTAAGAAGTAGCAGCAGTTTTGTGGCGCCGCTTTTTGCGCCCCTCATTCCGCGCTGTACCGCAGCCCCAGGCTGCCTGAAAGCAGGAGTTCCTGAGCATGACAAAGCACAATATACACCGCAAGCGTTTCGATTTCTCCAAGATTCCAGCGACCATCCAGATCCCGAACCTGATCGAGGTTCAGAAGCGCTCCTATGACCGCTTTCTGCAGATGGACAAACTGCCCAGCGAGCGCGAAGACGGCGGGCTGCAGGCAGTGTTTCAGTCGGTGTTCCCGATCACCGATTTCCGCAACGTTTCCCAGCTTGAGTTTGTCGATTTTGCAATTGGCAACTGGGAGTGCAAGTGCGGCCACCTGAAAGGGCTGCATCACTTGCGCACGACTTGTAAGAGCTGCGGATCGACGGTGATCACAGACCCGTTTCATCCGGGCGAGGTTCTCTGCCACAAGTGCGGCACCTACAACGCGAATACTCCCGACTTCTGCAACAAGTGCGGCGACCCGGTTGGGCTGCAACTGAAATACGACGTGGCGGAATGCGAAGAGCGCGGCATGACCTACTCGGCTCCGCTCAAAGTCACGATGCGGCTCACCATCTGGGACAAAGATGAGGCGGGCAACCGTTCCATCCGCGACATCAAGGAGCAGGAAGTTTTCTTTGGCGACGTCCCACTGATGACCCAGAACGGCACATTCATCATCAATGGAACCGAGCGCGTCATCGTCAGCCAGTTGCACCGCTCGCCGGGCGTGTTCTTTGAGACGGCGGCCAACCGCACTTATTTTTTGGGAAAGATCATTCCCTATCGCGGATCGTGGGTGGAGTTCGAATACGACCAGAAGAATGTTCTCTACGTGCGTATCGACCGCAAGCGCAAATTCCTGGGCACGATTTTCCTGCGCGCGCTGGGCCTGCGTTCCGGCGAAGACATTCTGAAGACTTTCTACACGACGGACCGCCTGGTTGTTCGCGACAAGAAGCTGTTCTGGACGCTGGATCCGGCGGGCGAAAAGCCGACGAATCTGCTGGGCATGAAGCTGGCGCACAGCATCAAGTCGAAGTCGGGCGATGAAGTGGCGCACTCCGGCCGCAAGATCAGCGCGGCGACTCTGAAGGAAATACAGAAGGCGAAGATCGGCGAAATCGAAGTGGACACGACCGATCTCGAAGGAGCGTGGGCGGCCAGCGACATTGTCGACACTACGACCGGTGAAGTGCTGATCGAGGCCAACTCGGAAATCACGGCCGACAAACTGGCCAAGATCCTGGAATCGGGCGTGATCGAGATGAACGTGTTCTTCCCCGAGCGCGACGACGTGGGCACGGTGATCAGCCAGACCCTGCGCCGCGATTCGGTGGCCACGCCATCCGAAGCTCTGATCGAGATTTATCGCAAGCTGCGTCCGGGCGATCCGCCGACGCTGGACACGGCGACGGCGTTGTTCCAGGGCATGTTCTTCGATCCGCGCAAGTATGACTTCTCGCGGGTGGGCCGGTTGAAGTTCAA
>JBEKWL010000198.1:0-5897 GCA_049513095.1 Terriglobales bacterium | reverse complement strand
CCTTGCCGCTTCGGCATGTACGAGTCCGAGTACCGAATGGCGCTGGAGAATGCGGGCTTCGGGGGTTTCCGGGTCCTGCTTTTCCAGCAGGACCATGGCGTCAAGGCGGCATCGGGCAACCCCGGCCTGAAGTTCTCCGCAGACCTTGGCATGGGTCAACTCAACGCGCTGAACCTGGGCGATGTGATCAACGACATGGTTTACCAGATCCGTCCTTACGAGGTTGCTCCGGGTGCAACCGGCGAGGCAATCAAAGAAGTTGTGGATCAACTCAGCGATTTTCTGGAGAACCGGAAGCGTTACGAAATCCTGGAGAGCGCGCCGGGATGGATTTCGCGCCGCCTGGCCCGGAACAAGAAGCTCAAAGATATCTGCAACACGCTGGGCAAGGTGTTGAGCCACCTCTATGCCGAGGACTTCCTCAAAGTTATGCACGTCGCCCGGGAGCGCCTGAACCAAATCGAAGTGGACCGCACACGCGTGAAGCCCATCGTCAAGGTCACGGGTGAGTTTTGGGCACAACTCACCGAAGGCGACGGCAACTTCAACATGTTTACCTTTCTGGAGCAGGAAGGCGCCCAGGTGGACGTGGAACCAATCGGCTGCTGGGTCACCTATCTCCTGTATCAGGGTCGGGCCAACACGGACGCGAAAAAAGGGCTTGATGCCCCTTATCCCGATGCCCGCTGGTGGGAATTGAAGCAGCAACTCGCCAACGAGTGGAAATTCCGCAAAAAGTGGCTGCTGTTGCGGCTGAGCGAAGGCATCTGGAACCGCCAGCATGCGCGCACGGCCCGCCACCTGGGCGGACTCACGCACCGTCTCGTTCCACAGCGTGATCTGGCCCGAGTGGCGCATCCCTTCTACCACTCGCTTGCCCGTGGCGGTGAAGGGCATCTCGAAGTGGGGAAGAACGTCTACTACACCACGCACCACCTGTGTCACATGGTGCTGGCTGTGAAGCCATTCGGTTGTATGCCCTCTTCACAATCCGATGGCGTGCAGTCCGCTGTGGTGAACCGTTTCCGGGAAATGATCTTCCTGCCCATCGAAACTTCGGGGGAGGGAGAGATCAACGCGCACAGCCGGGTGCAGATGGCCCTGGGCGAAGCCAAGATCAAGGCTAAGGCGGAGTTCGAGCAGGCACTGGCTTCCACGGGCAAGAAGCTCGATGAGATCAAGGCATACATCGCCGAGCATCGGCAACTGCGGAGTCCGCTTTATCCGGTTCCGCGCCGCCGAGGCATAGCCGGGGTTGCGGCCAACTTTGTTTTGCACGTTAGCAACCTGATGGATGGCAATGCACGCCTCGTCAGGCTGCCGGGGGAGATTTGAAGAGCCCGGGAGATTCTGTGGGTACGACCGTACAATGCGACGGATGCGGCATCCGCTATCTCGTGGGTGTGGACGTCGGGTCCACCACGGTTAAGGCCGTGGTCGTGGAAGTCGGAGCCAGCGAAGCGGGGGCCGACCGCATTCTCTGGCAGGACTACCAGCGCCATGACGCGCACCAATCCGAGAAGCTCCTGGAATTTCTTCAGGGTATGGAAGTCGAAGTCGGCATCGCTCCCGGCAACTGCCGCATGTTCATCACCGGCTCCGGCGGCAATGCGCTCAGCACTCTGATCGGCGCGAAGTTCGTGCAGGAGGTGAACGCTGTCGCACTCGCGGTGGAGAAGCTCCATCCGGAAGTGAACTCAGTCATCGAACTGGGCGGTCAGGATGCCAAAGTCATCATCTTCAAAGAGGATGGCGAAAACGGCCGCAGGAAGAAGATCCCTTCGATGAACGACAAGTGCGCGGGCGGCACCGGCGCGGTCATCGACAAGATCAACGCCAAGCTGAAGATCCCGCCGGACGAGCTGTGCAACCAGGGCTACAAGGGGGTCAGGGTCCATCCGGTCGCAGGCAAGTGCGGCGTTTTCGCTGAGACTGACATCAATGGACTACAGAAGCAGGGTATCCCGGCCGACGAACTGATGGCCTCGCTCTTCGACGCCATTGTGCTGCAGAACCTCACCGTCCTCACGCGCGGCCACACGCTGCGCCCACACGTGCTGCTGCTGGGCGGGCCCAATACTTTTATTCGGGGAATGCGCGAGGCATGGCAGCACAACATCCCGCTCCTCTGGGAAGAGCGGGGCATCAAGCTGCCGCCGGATATTACTGCCGAAGACGCGATCAAGACTCCGGAGAACGCTCTGTATTTTGCGGCCATGGGCGCGGTGGAATTTGGCAAAGGGGAAGACGCGGGGATTGGGCAGTATCTGGGGACACAGAATCTTGAGCGCTACATCTACGAAGGACGCCGCCAGGGAAAAGCGGCTTCCGGCAACTGTGGACTGAGCGCTTCGAAGAAAGAATTGGAAGAGTTCAAAGCCAAGTACTGGCGGCCGAAATTCGTTCCGGCGACCTTCCAGCCTGGTGAGCGAGTCCAGGTTTTTATCGGCCTCGATGGCGGTTCAACTTCCACCAAAGCGGTGCTTTTGTCGGAGCACGGCGAAGTTCTCTCGAAAGCCTATCAACTCTCAAAGGGCAATCCTATACAGGACACCATTGACCTCTTCGAGAATCTGCGCCAGCAGGTGGAAACCCAAGGTGCGAGGCTGGAAGTTCTCGGCGTAGGAACGACCGGCTACGCCAAGGACACCCTGCAACGCGTGTTGCAGGCCGACGTCGCCTTGGTCGAAACGGTGGCGCACACCGAGTCGGCCATACGGTTCTACCACGATCCACACGTCATCGTCGACGTCGGCGGACAGGACATCAAAATGATCGTCCTCAAAAATGGCCGCGTGAAAGACTTCAAGCTCAACACACAGTGCTCCGCGGGCAACGGCTATTTTCTGCAATCCACGGCGGAAGGATTTGGCATCCCGGTCGAGAACTATGCGGACGTTGCTTTCACCGCCGACACCACGCCTGTCTTCGGCTACGGCTGCGCGGTGTTCCTGCAGTCCGACATCGTCAATTTCCAACGCCAGGGCTGGCGGCCGGAAGAAATCCTGGCCGGCTTGGCGACGGTGCTGCCCAGGAATGTTTTCTTGTATGTCGCCAAGGTGCCAAGCCTCGCTGCACTGGGCACGCGGTTCATTCTGCAGGGCGGCACGCAGAACAATCTCGCCGCGGTTAAGGCGGAGGTGGATTTCCTGCGCGCCAGCTTCCGCTTCACGGGGAAAGAACCGGAGATTTTTGTCCACCAGCACTGCGGCGAATCGGGAGCGATCGGCGCCGGCATCGAAGCCATCCGCCTGTGGCGCAATGGGCACTCCACCACCTTCATTGGGCTGGACGCCGTCCGGAAGATCAGCTACCGCACCACGCACAGCGAAGAGACGCGCTGCCACTTCTGCAAGAATGCCTGCCTGCGAACTTTCCTTGACGTACAGACCGGACTCGCAGAGGAGTGGATGCCACCGTCTTTCCGCACCTCTTTTCAGACCAAGGTTGCGCTCCAGCCGGGTGAGCAGCGCATGATTATCGCCACCTGTGAAAAAGGCGCGGTGGAAGATGTCGAAACCATGCGCGGCATCAAGGCCAACCTCGACGCCACGAAGGCTGCGAACCCGAACCTGGTGGAGATTGTCGCACGCGAAGTATGGCGATCGCGCAACCCGGAAAACGTCGCTGATCCGATCCCCACCCGCGCCTGGACGGCCGCCGCCCGCCGGCGCATGGCGCTGATGAAACAGCGCGGGCAGCTGCGCATCGGCATTCCTCGCGTCCTGAACATGTATGCCTACGCGCCGCTGTTCAGGTCGTATCTGGAAAGCCTGGGCGTGGCAGCAGAAAACGTCGTGTACTCGGATTTCACCAGCGGGGAGATGTACCGCGCGGGATCGAGTCGTGGTTCGATCGACCCTTGCTACCCCTCAAAGATCACCATCGCGCACGTCCACAACCTTATCTTCAACAAGCACGTGCACAAGCCGCTGCAGGTGATTTTCTTCCCGATGTTCGACGTGCTGTCCTCTCCGCTCGTGAACACCAAGGGGCACAATGCCTGTCCCACAGTTTCGGTGACACCGGAGACGGTGGAAGCAGCTTACACAAAGGAAACCGACCTCTTTACCGAACACGGCATTCGATACGTGCACCCGCTGGTGAATCTTACAGACCACAAGCTCTTCGCGCGGCAGATGTTCCAAGCGTGGGCGCCCATTCTTGGTCTCTCGGAGGAGGAGAATCTTGCTGCCATCGAGATCGGCTACCGCGAGTTGGGAAAGTTTGAATCCAGCATTCGCCGGCGTGCTCGCAAAGTTCTCGACCAACTGGAGGCGGAACAGAAGTTAGGCATCGTCATGCTGGGACGCCCGTACCACCACGATCCCGGCATCAACCACGAGATACTGGAGCAGTTCCAGAAGCTGGGTTACTCAATCTTCTCGCAGAGTACTTTGCCGCTGGATGAGGATCTGCTGGAGCGCCTGTTCGGCGAGGAGGTACGCGCCGGCGTAATCAGCCACCCGCTTGACATCTCCGACGTGTGGAAAACCGCCAACTCAGCCAGTTCCAACCACAAGATCTGGGCCGCCAAGTTCACTGCCCGCCACCCCAACCTGGTGGCGGTGGAGATTTCCAGCTTCAAGTGTGGCCACGACGCGCCCATTTACAGCGTGATCGAGCAGATCGTGGAGCGCTCGGGCACGCCTTATTTCTCGTTTAAGGATCTCGACGAGAACCGGCCGGCCAATACTATTAAGCTGCGCATCGAAACCATTGATTACTTTTTGAAGCGTTACCGGGAGGACCGGTTACGCCGCAAGGAAAAGGAAGCGGATATCGAACGGCAGCTTGCAGAGTACGAGCACGGACTGCGGGAGCGCGGGATTGAGTCGGGTTCGTTCTCGAGTCTTCGGAGCCCGTGGTGAAAGTCGGGTCCGGAGCATGCACGAGCGACACCTTTAATGAAAGTCTGGTGCTGCCCCGTGGCCTGTGTGGTTAAATAATCCTATGCCCTCCGACCTAAGAATCCGCGTCCTCGTTGCGAAGCCCGGCCTCGACGGCCACGACCGCGGCGCCAAGGTTATCGCCCGCGCCCTCCGCGATGCCGGCATGGAGGTCATCTACACCGGCCTGCGCCAGACGCCGGAGATGGTCGTTAACGCCTCGCTCCAGGAAGACGTGCAGGTCATCGGACTCTCGATTCTCTCGGGTGCGCACAACGCGATCGTTCCGCGCGTGATGGACTTGTTGAAGCAAAACAAAATGGACGACGTGCTGGTGCTGGTTGGCGGCATCATTCCCGATCAGGATATCGAAGGCCTCAAGAAAATCGGCGTGGCCGGCATCTTCCAGCCCGGCACTCCCATGGACGACATCGTGAAGTTCATCCGCGAGCACGTGAAGCCGCACGGCGTGCCGGCCGTTTAGTCTTGCGCAGGGACAGCCGAGGGCGGCCGTCCCTCCGCGAGCCTCGCGTAAGATGTTTTCGTGTCTTCTCTCTTCTTCCGAATCGAACTCGACGGTCCAGCACGCATCCTGCGTCTCACTTCGCCCGACCGTACCAACCGCCTCACCCGCGCCTGCGTGCTCGCACTGACCGTCGCCCTCGCCGAACTGAAAGACGAGCTGAAAAAGCAACTTCGCCCGCTGATCGTCGCGGGCAATCGCCAATTCTTCTCGGTCGGCGCGGACCTTAACGAAATCGCCGCGTTGACCGGCCCCGAAGCCTACGAGTTCTCCGCCATGGGGCAAGCACTCATGAACGCAATCGCCAGCTATCCTGCCCCCGTCATCGCCGCCGTCGAAGGCCACTGCATGGGCGGAGGTCTCGATCTCGCGCTCGCCTGTCACCGCAGGATCGCCGCACCCCACGCCGTCTTCGGACATCGCGGCGCCGCTCTCGGCCTCATGACCGGATGGGGAGGCACGCAACGCCTGCCGCGCCTGATCGG
>JBEKWL010000197.1:0-5969 GCA_049513095.1 Terriglobales bacterium | reverse complement strand
AATCCAAGTCAGATCGTCAGAGTGAACCCGCCATCCGGTGTCAGCGTGGTGCCCGAGATGTAGCTAGCCTCGTCCGAGCACAGAAAGACTATAGTTTGGGCGATCTCATCCGGGCGGCCTGCCCGCCTCGTATGAACACGTGGTATCAGAACCTTGTCGTACAAGTCGTCGCCGACGATGCCGCGCGCCCGGTGATGCATCGGCGTATCGATGAATCCTGGACACACGAGATTCACCCGGATTCCCTGCGGCGCCAGCTCCGCTGAAACGCTCGTGGTCAACCCGATTTGCCCGTGTTTCGATGCGACGTACGCTGAGCCGGTGGGAAAGCCGAGAAAAGAGTTTACCGAACCGACGTTGACGATCGCACCGCCATGTCCGCCCGCAATCATTGCTCTGGCCTCGTACTGCAAACACAGAAAGGTGCCCTTCAGGTTGATGTCGAGAACCCGATCCCATTCCTGCTCGGGTAGATCCGTGATGCTTGCGAACTTCCCCTCAATGCCGGCGTTGTTCACGGCGTAGTCGAGCCGGCCAAATGTCTCAATCGCATGTGCCACCATCCGTTCGACATCCTTGGCGATTGCGACATCCGTGACCACGAAGCTGGCTCTCCCTCCCCGAGACTCTATCTCGCTCGTGAGCGTCGCCAACTCATGTTCGCGCCGCGCCGCAAGAACTACCTTGGCGCCTCGCGCCGCAAACGCCTCACCTGTCGCCCGGCCAATCCCACTGCTCGCTCCGGTAATCAGAGCTACTTTGTCATTCATATCTGACATCTAGGTCCCCCGGGGCCCCGGTTGGCTTGACTCTAGCCAAACGTCGCTTCTCAAGCGCTGCTATGCCGATGTTTTTCCGTTGCGCCGTAGGATTGTGATTATAGCGAAGGGAGTCTTGCGATTTCGGCCTTTCCGTCGACACGTCCCGGCTATCTACGCGGAATCCGCCTCGGAAGCGGGCAGGGTAAACAAAAACGTCGAGCCGTGATTGAGCTCGCTCTCGGCGCGAATCGTTCCCCCGTGTGCCAGAACAATGTGCTTGGCGATGGCGAGTCCCAGCCCGGTGCCCCCGGATTCCCGCGAACGAGCTTTATCGACGCGGTAGAAACGTTCGAAAAGACGCGGCAGATGCTCGGAAGAAATGCCGGATCCGAAGTCCTGGACGTAAAACTCGACGCTGCCCTCGGCCGCGCGGGCTCCGAGAATAACTTTCTTTCCGGACGCCGCGTACTTCAACGCATTCTCGATCAGGTTGGAAAAAATCTGGTGGATGGCTTCGCGATTCGCATTCACATTGGCGCCGGGCACTGAGTTCTCAATCACCAGTTCCGCTCCATACGAGCGCGCCACGTCACGGAAACTTTCCAGCGCATCCTGCAGCAGTTCTTCGGCGCTGACCCGCTGGATGTCGAACCTCTGTTCGCCCGATTCGACGCGCGCCAGCGTGAGCAGGTCTTCCGTAAGGCGCGACATGCGCGCCGCGTTCTTGCGGATGATTTCCAGAAACTCGCGCACGTGATTGTCGGCAATCGGGCTGTCGAGCAGCGTCTCGGTGTATCCCTGGATGGAAGTCAACGGCGTGCGCAGCTCGTGGGAAACGTTGGCGATGAAATCACGCCGGCTCTTTTCCATGCGCTCCGTCTCCGTAAGATCGCGGAGCACGGCGACCGCGCCGCCTCCGGGCATGGGCGCCGCGGTGACATCGAAGGTGCGCCCGGAAGCGATGGTGTTCGCGCGCGCGGACCTGACGACCTGGTAGCGCGCCGCATCTTGCATGGCGGCGAGAAAGTCCGGATCGCGGACGCTGTCGATCAACGGGGCATTCAGGCGGGCAGCACGAAGCAGCAGACGGTCCATACTCCGATTGGCCCACTGGATGCGCCCGTCGACATCGACTGCGACCACCGCGTCGTGCATGCTGTTGAGAAGAGTTTCCAGCTCGCGCTGGCTGGTTTGAACGCGAGCGTAACTTTCCTCCACCCGCCGCGTCGTCTTATCGAGTGCTAACGCCATCTGCCCGATCTCGTCGGTCGAAGTGGAAGCGATTCGGGCGGTCAGATCCCCGCCCGCCACGCGCTCGGCAAAATTGACGATCCGCTGCAGGCGCCGGCCAACATATTGCGAAGCGGCCGTCGCCACCATCAGCGCGAAAACGAAAGCGGCGAACGATCCCCAGAACAACGCCACGCGCAGCGGACGATCCGTAATTTCGATCTCGGGCAACGGATACGCCAGCCGCACCGCTCCCCCGGAAACCGGCGCCGCCACGTACAAAAAAGGAACGCCCAGACTCTGGCTCTTGCGCTCATCCAAGCCAACTTCGCCGGCCAGGGCGGAAACAAACTCCCGGCGATGCGCGTGATTCTCCATCGTGCCGGGATCGGCTTCTGAATCGGCCAGCACCTTCCCGGTGGGATCAATCACGGTGGCGCGCGCTCCCGCCGCCTGGCCCTCCTGGGCGGCAATGTCGGACAGGGAGTGCTGCCGATCCGCCTCCACGCGATGGGCGAACATCAGGGTTTTCTGTTTGAGATTGCGCTCGATCTGCTCGCGCAGGGTACGTTCCCAGACCTTGTGCACGGCCAACTGCAGCGTGATCGCGGTTACGCCAATCACCAGCAGAAACACAAACATCAATTTAAAGAAGATGCGACTTCTCAATGCGCGACCTCAAAGCGGTAGCCGGCCCCCCGTACCGTCTTCAAGTAGCGCGGGTTCTCCGGATCGGGCTCAATCTTTTCACGGATGCGTCGCACATAAACGTCCACCGAGCGTGGCGTCACATATGCAGTATCGCGCCAGACCGAGTCGAGCAACTGGTCGCGAGTAAAAACGCGTCCCGCGTGACGCATGAAGTAGTCGAGCAGCCGGAATTCGGTGGCCGTGGTCGGCACCTGTTTCCCGCGAACCGTCAAAGTCATCGCCCCCGGGTCAATGTGGATTTCGTCGATCTTGGTAGGGAGCGGCGGCAGCGGACGCTCAAAACGGCGCAGCACCGCTTTGACCCGAGCCACCAGTTCGCGCGGGCTGAAAGGCTTGGGAATGTAGTCGTCGGCGCCCAACTCCAACCCCAGAATGCGATCCGCCTCGCCGCTCTTGGCGGTCAGAAAAATCACCGGGACCGAAGCCAGCGACACCGACTGCCGGATCTGCCGGCAAAGTTCCAGCCCGTCTTTTCCGGGCACCATGATATCGAGCAGAAACAGCGCCGGACGCTGCCGTTCGGCATCGGCCACGACCAGATTGCCCGTCGAGTAGAGTCGCACGTTGAAGCTGGCCCCTTCCAGATGATGGCGAACGAGGCGGGAAATATCCGGATCGTCTTCGACTACATAGATCGTCGGCTTCACGCGAACCATTGTAGCTGGGAAGTGTGTCGATTTCGATAAAAGGAGCGAAGAACGGATTCCGCAGCTGTTCCGATGAACAGCCCCGGAGGGGCGCACTAACTTAGCCCAGCGCCGGGGTCCCCAGCACGCCCGCTTTTGGCGTGATGGGGTGGAGGGCTTCAGCGCTGGGAAAAGAGGAAGCAAGACTCAAGTCCCGGAGCGACGACGTTCGCCTCAATCGCCTTGAGTTGCCTCACAACATCCCACTTTAAGCGACAACCATTGTCACACACCGAGCAGCATGTCCCGGCCCAAGTTTGCAAAGTCCGGTTAGCCGACCACACGACCAGAACCGAGTTCAGCTTTAGCCCGCGCTACTTGTCCCAGCATTGCGTGCAGCCGCTTCGGTCCCAATACCAGGAGTGCGGGCATAAGCATGAACAGGATTTCAGTGCCGAAACCCACGATTTACCCCTTGGTTACGCTTTGGTTGTCGGCAGCCGTGATTGTTGTGTTGGCCGGCTTCTCTTCGTCAGCTTTCATGGCTGACTTGAAACCGCGGATACTTTCCCCGATTCCTTTGCCCAGTTCCGGAAGTTTCTTAGGTCCGAACACGAGCAGGGCAATTCCGAAAATAATCAGCAGATGCATCGGTTGAAACAATCCTTCAAACATAAGAGCTCCTTCGATTCAGATGAAAGGAAATCTGGTTGGCAAATCGTTACAAAAATGCGGACGCCGTTCCATGAAACCGTACCGCGTCCGCCAGGAGAGAAATCACCAAGAAAGCGGACAGCTAGAGTTCAGGTTACGAGCGGACCGCGGCATCGGCCGCGACAGCCATAGTGTTTAGTAGGCTGAGCAACTCCTGGCTTTGGCCGATGAAGAGACCATCGGCGGTGAAGCTTTTGATTGTAGCCACGGCGCCCCCAAATTTATCGCTCAGCGGACGAATCATCGAGACATTGGGGAGATTGCCCTTGAAATTGAACGGCACGGGGAAGATCAGGCTGGGTTGAATCTTCCGGTTGACTCGGCTGAAAAAATTGGGAAATGTCAGGCCGGATATGGCGTCCGTAAATGGCGCCACAGGGGCTTGCACTCCGTTGCCCGAAAAATCCACCCATTCCAGAAAGTGCGCGATCTCGTCTCCACCAATGCCTAGGGTGATCTCAAGCACTTCCGGGTCCGTCACCTTTTGACTCATCTCCTTGATCTTCCGATCTCTGTGGGGGCTGTATTCAGCTTGCAGCTCCAGTAGAGCTACCATATCCATCCGCAATGACAGCGCGCAGAATCGCACAACTGGAGCTTGTGCAAAAGTGCTTTACAAACAGCGCATGACCTGATCCACATGTTTTCTCTCCCGCGAGCTATATCCTGCGCCACCGTCGTACCCTGAAGCGAGACTAAACGCCTCCACATTTGTTCCAGCAGTATGTGAAACTCCGCCAGTCGAGCAATATTCCCCAATTCCAAGAAATAGTTTCCCTGGCAAAAACGGTCTTTTGACCCAGTTACTGGCGAAATGGCGCCACATACCATGCGCAGTACGTGCCCACGCCTCCGAGCAGAACAATCGCCCAAAGCACGAGCTCCGTGCGCATCCACCACTTCCAATGTTTGAATCGCAGCCACTGTGGAAGAGCGTTCGTGCCCGCCACGACGACAATATAGAGTCCCAGAAACTCAGCCGTTATCCCCAGAGCCGCGTGTATTGTTGCCACCTCGTAATACCACTTATGAAGAGCCTTGGATATCGCCGGCTCGACTTGTTGCTGGAACGACGGCCACATCACCAGTCCGATCATCAGCAAATTCAAGATAAGCACCGTCGTCTGGCAAATACCGTGAGCTCTGTAGCGTTTGTGCTTCGCGAGAAGAGCCCCAGCGAGCAGGGCTACCCCCATAATGAGCTGCACGACGAGGTTGAGATCTGCCTCGAAAGTTGCTCCGGTACCGAGAAAGCCCTTCATTGAAAAGATAGATAACGCCGCTAATCGTCCTTCACTCACGGTATGATTTCCTAATAGCCTGCAAACTCTTCCGTCCGAATATCGTCTTCATCTACGCCCACCTCGCTGAGTGTTCGACGCGCCGCCGCAACCATCGTTGGCGGTCCAGCTATGTAATAAATGGGACCTCGCAAGATGCCCACGTGCGCGAAAAGCATTTGCAATCCGATATGCCCAGTCTTCCCCTTCCAACCGTTGTTGTTGGTCGCGCGCGTGAGGGTCGGAACAAAGCGGAATCTTGGATTGTCGCTCTCTAACTTCCAGAGCGCATCGATGAAGGCAGCATCCTCCAGGTAGCGGTTCGCGTAGAACAGAACGATACGATGTTGAAGTTTCTCCTCTGTGGCGTAAGTGAGCATGCTGAGGAATGGCGCGATGCCGATCCCGCCAGCGAGGAAGACGGCTTGCCTAGCCGTGTTGTTATGGAGGCTGAAAGAGCCCATCGGCCCTTCAATCCTCACTGGGCTGCCGATCGGCAGGGAGGATATGGCGTGCTTGAAAACTGTATTTCGTATGCGGGTCGTGACTAGAAGTTCTTCGTCGAACGGGGAGCTTGCGATGGAGAAGGTGTGAGTCAGTCCGTTTGACGGTCCGGGCTGGGAATCGGATAGAGTCAGGTCGATATA
>JBEKWL010000196.1:0-5990 GCA_049513095.1 Terriglobales bacterium | reverse complement strand
GTTCTGATACGCAGGGTTTCCGGATCCAAGGTCGGGCCTGACTTCGGCGAGGGCGACAATCCTTCGCGCGACGCTTTCAAGACCAAGGCCGACGTGGTGAAGTTCGTGCAGGAGGCCGTCGCGGACGGAGCGCAAGTGATTCAACAGCAGGGCGACGCGGGGCTGGACAATACATCAAAGTTTTTTGGGAACCGGCTGGCCCACAACTCCTCCATCTGGACGTTCGCCATCGAGCACAGCGGCGAGCACTATGGCCAGCTTGTGGTCTACTATCGTGCGAACAACCTAGTGCCACCGGACTCGCGACGCTAATGCGGTAACAAGGTCCTTGAAAGTTCAGGACTGCAATTCCCGACTCCCGTATTGTCGTCAAACCTTCCCTAATCGGTAAGGTAAGGTTTGCCCGTGACGCGGGCATAATCGCCAAGCTGTCAGGAATGACCGCATCTCCGGTTTGCCTGCGGGCTAGAATGGCCAGATAGAGAACATCGGACAGTCAGCGGCCTAGCCTCCTTCGAGGCCGACTTACCGGCGATGTCAGAAGGCCGAGATCCCACTCGCCGTTTTGCGGTTCCGGGTAGATTGTGTGTGAATTTCAGACACGTCGTTGTAGCAAAACGCAACACTATCACTCACGAAGCATGACGATATCTTAGTGGTTAACTGGAGCGAGCCAAGAAACTATGCTATAAGAGTTAGACAAAAGGGCCTAATCGTAATTGAGTAGGCGTTCGAGGGTGCCGTATGCAGTTAATTCTGCCCGAGAACGAAGCCGGCAGGGTGGAGGCCCTCCGGAGCTATCGGATACTGGATACGCCTGCGGAAGAGCGTTTCGATGATCTTGCCCGGCTGGCAGCCTACGTGTGTGTCACACCCATTGGACTAATTGGTTTCATCGACAGCTTCCGAGAATGGTTCAAGTCAAGAGTCCGGTGGGAAGTGAGCGAGATCCCGCGGGAAATCTCCTTCGGTGCCCACGCCATCACGCAACCCGATGTACTCATCGTTTCTGACACCTTGGAAGACAAACGTTTCGCCAAGAACCAACTGGCCGCGCAGGCGGGAGTGCGTTTCTACGCCGGGCTGCCCTTGCTAACGCCCGAGGGATACGCACTGGGAACGCTGTCCGTGATGGATTATGCTCCGCGCGCGCTGACCGAAGAGCAGACGCGCATTCTTTGGGCCCTGGCGCGGCAGGTGATGGCACATCTCGAAGACCAGCGCGACTTGAGCTCGAATCCCGGAAGGAAGTCGTATGAGCGCTACCGGCGGTTCTTCGAATCGAGCGTAGTGGGATTTTACCGTACTACTCTGGACGGCCAAGTGCTCGATTGCAATCCGGCGTTTGTGCGGATCATGGGTTATGCGTCGCGGGAGGAGCTGCTGGCGTGCCATGCCTTGGAGTTCTACTTTTCCGCCAGCGAACGGCAAGACTTCCTGGAACAATGCAGGAGTCTCGGCTCCCTGACCAATTTCCCTTCGAGGCTGCGGCGCAAGGACGGCAGTCCGGTGTGGGTGCTGGAGAACGTCGAGCCAGTGTTGGGGCAGGACGGGGCACCGACCATGATCGAAGGTACACTGCTAGATATCTCACAACAGAAGTTCGCCGAGGCAGCGCACAATCAAGCGCAACGGGCACTGGAAGACTCGGAGACTCGCTACCGGCGGCTCTTTGAAACCGCCAAAGATGGGATATTGATTCTAGATTTCAAGACTGGGCAGATCGCCGACGTAAACCCATTCCTGATTGAGATGTTGGGCTATACGCACAGTGAGTTCGTGGGGAAGAAACTCTGGGAAATTGGCCCTTTTAGGGACATTTCCGCCTCCCGGTCCGCTTTCAGCGAACTGCAAACGAAGGGGGTTATCCGCTACGAGGATTTACCGCTTGAAACCAAAGACGGGCGGCGAATTAACGTAGAGTTTGTCAGCAACGTTTATCCCGTTAATGGAACGCAGGTGGTTCAGTGCAACATCCGTGATATCACCGAGCGCGTACGAGCCGAAGCGGCAGTGAAGATCTCCGAAACTCAACACCGGTCGCTCATTGAAGGCGCGGCCCATGGCATCTGCCGGGCCACCTTGGAGGGTCGCTTCGTGGAAGTAAATCCAGCCCTGGTGGCCATGCTGGGCTACAGCTCAGCGGAAGAGATCCTGAAGTTGAGCATGGCCCAAGATGTTTTCGCCGAACCGGAAGAAGGACTGCGGCTGATGCACAAGTGGCAGCTGACCGGAACGATTGAAGAAGAAGTGCAGTGGAGGCGGGCGGATCAGCGTCTGATCACGGTCCAGTTGAATGTCCGTGTCTTAGGTGGCGACCAGAAAATGGCAGGGCTCGAGGTGATCGCCGTAGACGTCACCGAACGGCGGGCACTGGGAGAGCAGATGCGTCAGGCGTTGAAGATCGAAGCGGTAGGACAATTGGCTGGCGGGATGGCCCACGAGTTCAACAATTATCTTGGGATTGTCCTAGGATACAGCGAATTGCTGCTGGAAGAGGCCGACGCAACGGAAGGTCTGCGCCGGAATGTTGCTGAGATCAAGGCAGCTACGCAGAGAGCCGCCTCCCTGACGCGCCAATTGCTGGCCCTCAGCCGGCGGCAGGTACTCGAGCCAAGAGTTCTGGACATCAATGCCGTGGTGTGGGAGACGCACAAGCTCTTGCGCCACGTCATCCCCGAGAACATCGACCTGGTTCCGGTGCTGGAGCCGAATCTGCAGCCAGTCAAAGTTGACCCCGCACAGGTCCAACAGATCATCATCAACCTGGTGGTGAACGCTCGCGACGCGATGCCGCAGGGTGGCAAGGTGGTGATTGAAACGGCCAACGTGGAACTGGATGAGGAATACGCCGGTCGCCACATCGAGGTGCAGCCCGGACGCTACGTGATGCTGGCAGTGAGCGACAACGGCTCTGGCATCGATGAAGCAACCCAAGCCAGAATCTTTGAGCCTTTCTTTACCACCAAGCAGGAGGGCAAAGGGACGGGACTAGGCCTGTCGACGGTGTACGGCATCGTACGCCAGAGCGGGGGACACATCACCGTTGAGAGCGCCTTGCGAGAGGGCACCAGGTTCCGTATTTACCTGCCTCCGACGGCCGTGACCGAACTGAAGGTAGAAGATGCGGCGCCGCCGCTGCAAACCGAGGTGCTCGCTGGCACCGGAACGGTGCTCGTGGTCGAGGACGAACCTCCCCTGCGCCGATTGATTTGCGTGTGTTTGGAGAAGCGGGGCTACACCGTACTTGCGGCGGAGGACGGCACTGAGGCGATCCGGATTTTGGAGAGCAATCCTGGCAAGATTGACCTCGTGGTCAGCGATATCATGATGCCCAAGATGAATGGACTGGAGTTGAGGAAAAAAGCAATCTTGCTGCGACCAGAGATGCGGTTCTTGTTCATCTCTGGCTACGCGGAAGACACAATCGGCCGGACAGTGCACCTCCCGCAGGACGCGGGCTACCTGGACAAGCCATTTCTTCGAATTGAATTGGAGCGCAAGGTCCGCGAACTGTTGAATGAGAGTGACGCGGGAAGAGGCAGTACCGGCAAGACCGCATAGAGAACTCGGCTCTTGAAAATGGATTCTCCCTGAACTCTACCCTGTCAAGCTAGATTTTCGCCCCACCGGCACGTGATATTGAAAATCTATGTCGCCTCCCGTTCAGAAGTGCCAGACAATGCCGATGCCGGCGAAAATATTGTGTTGGCGGCTCTTGCCCGTGTCCACATTGAGTTGCGGCACACCCGACCAGAAGTCTCGACCTTCACCGCGCAGGCTGAATCCATGGAAGATCTTCACATCGAGTCCGAGGCCTGCTTGGATTACGCCGGTGTTCGTCCCAGTTGTGCCCGGGTTGTTGCCTCCGAAGAGCAAAGTAGAGCTCGCTGCGAAATGGCCGAACCCGCTACCAAAACTGACCCAAGGAGAAATTCCATGATCGGGAAAGGCGTTCAACCGTAACGCGGGAGTCACGAAAAAGGATGCGTACTTTTCCGGTATTCTGTTGGGTGGCGCGGCGTGCAGATCCTGGTCGGGGTTCACTACGAACGGGACTTCCACGGTGAGGGAGAAGAAGCCTCTACCCACACCCATGAGGCGCCGGGCATAATTTATTTCGAAGCTCAATCCGTTGCTGAAGCGCAGGTCCGGATCATAAGCGGGGGCACCTAGGATGCTCTGATCGCTGGTGAAGGTACGCCCAATGGTCCCCGACAATTCGTTCTCTTGCGCCGCGGCCTGTGCCACCAAGGTACAAACTGCCACCAGAGCCCCGATGGCGAGGTGTTTCAGCGACATTTTCTCCTCCTGAAGTCGTTTGTTCGTTGCGACGCAAGTTTGCGCCTAGTTTAGCACGGCCGTGTTTTTTCCGTCGCGTACTTTCCAACCACAAGTTCGTCCGTTGAACTATCGAATCCGGCCCAGCTTCACTACAGTCCTTCCAAATACGTTGATGCAGGATTCAATTATGTCGGTCGCGCCAACGATTCGCCATTGTCAGACCGCGTGCGACCGCTTCCAGTTCCTTCATTCCCGATGGCTCGAGATCGCCCGGGCTTGGATGACTCAGCCAAAGGCCTGGAAGCAGCCAACCCGCAAAGCACATAAAACAATGCAGCATTCGCCGGGATCTGCAAATTGAAATCCACGAAGCTATGGAGCAGAATTCCCGTACACCCCAGCACAGCGGCGAGGGAGACCGCCCTATCCCATTGGAATTCCCAGCGGCGAGAGGTCGGTAATCCGTGTCGGTACAGGCGCACGAGAAACCACAGCATCAGCCCGAAGCCGAGCAAGCCGGTCTCGACCAGCAACTGCGCATAGTCGTTATGCGCTTCATTTACGAACAGGTTCGTATAGAAGCTGCGGTAACTTGGATAGACTGTTGGGAAGGTTCCCAAGCCCCACCCGAACACCGGACGTCTGGAGAACATTCTTAGGCTGTCTTTGGTCATCTCCAGACGCGTGCCAGGGCTCAGATCTCCGAGACGTCCCAGCACCTCCTGCCCTTTGCCTACGAAAATCAGCAGGGCCAGGATAAAAACGCACACTGCCATTGATCCCAGCGCTATGCGGGGGCTTCGCCTCTTCCCGAAAGTCAGGGCTGCGAACAGCACCATTTCGAGAACGAAAGCAAGCATTCCTCCGCGCGAGCCGGAAAGGAAAATCGTGCCGGCCATCAATACAGCGCAAGAGCCGACCAGGACTCGCTTTCCGCCCTTCAGCAGGTGACCCATACTGAGCACAAAGGGAATCGGTACCAGCATCTCCATCAGGCCGGCATAGTGGTCGTGGTTGACGTAACTTCCATAGACCGAGCCGCCGAACTGTGGACTATGGACCCAGAAAATTTTGCCGTTGGAGGTCAACTCCTGGGCGAGCGCAAAAAAGGCGTAACCGGCCCCGAAAACAATCATTACGAGGGCGAATATTTTGCGAGCACCTTCCTCTCTGACGCATTCCGCTCCAATCAGCAGCACAATCCCATAGGAGACGTATTGCAGTGCTTCGTACTTGGTAATGTAACTGTAGGCAGACCTGCGCAGCACGATCTGCGCGAGGATGAGCCCGAAGAAGAGAAATGCCGGCAGGTAGAGAGGATTCTGCGAGAGCTTCAGTTCCTTGGAAACAAGCTGCTTTCCCGCCCAAACAAGGAATAGAACTGCCGCGCCGGCCTCGAAGGCGAAAGTCGACCACTCATCGACCGCACCGAACGCCAACACCGCAAAAATCAGGAGGACGCACAGACCGACGACAAGGACCCACTGCAGGATCCCTGAAGGACGAACGAGCTGGCGCTCCAGATCAATAGAATCAGTCGTATCGACAATCGCATACGATGATATGTTCAGCATTCGGTCCTTGTGCTATTTCTCCACTAGCCTGAGATCGTCGATCCAAAGCTTGCCCCGGATCAGAGGGTTCGCAGGCTGGCGGACAATTTTCAACAATACTAGATTGGTGTTCGGGCCGGTTTGGAATCGTGC
>JBEKWL010000195.1:0-6052 GCA_049513095.1 Terriglobales bacterium | reverse complement strand
CAGGCCGGCCTGGGCGCGCTCGACATCACCGTGCGCCGCAATGCTTACGGACGGCAGATCGACAGCTCCATCCGCGAAGGCCGATTTCTTAACAGTCCCATCGAAATGGTCTTCATCCGCGCTCCGAAAATCGAACGCGTTGGCGAAAGCGTCGAAGTGATCGCGACGGAAAGTAAAGATCCGGTGCTGGTGCGGAGCGGCAAGACGCTGGCGGCGACGTTCCACCCGGAGTTGAGCGACGATCCCCGCATTCACCAATACTTTCTGGAATTGGTGGCGAAGCTGTGAAATTCTGATCTCACGTCTGCATGGAACCTGCTCCCGAAATAGAAGTTAGCCGCGTGTCGTTTGCGTCGTACGCGCGCCTGCTGGGCGGCAACCGGAACTTTCGCCGCTTGTGGAGCGCGCAAGTCGTCAGCGAACTCGGCGACTGGTTTTACACGCTGGCCATCTACAACCTGCTGCTGCAACTCACCGGACGCGCCGGATCGGTGGCGCTGGCGCTGGTGTTGCAAGTTCTGCCGCAAACTGTGATCGGGCCGACGGCGGGCGTGATCAACGATCGGCTGCGGCGCAAGCAGGTCATGATCGCGGCGGATATCGGACGCACGTTGATCGTCCTCTGCATGCTGCTGATTCGCTCGAAAGAAATGGTGTGGCTGGTCTATCCGCTGCTGATGGCGGAAACCTTGCTGGCCGCTTTTTTTGAACCGGCGCGCAATGCCGTGATCCCCAACATTGTGGAGCGGGAAGACGTTGTGCTGGCGAACACGCTCTCCTCGTCCACGTGGAGCGTCAATCTCATGTTGGGCGCGACCCTGGGAGGCGTGGTCGCGGCGCTGCTTGGCCGCGATGCCGTCTTCCTGCTGAATGCGCTGTCGTTTGTAGTTTCAGCCGCGTTGATCTGGGGGATGCGTTTCGCCGAGCCCCATGCCGAAGGCGCCCGCCGGTTCGAGGCGCGAGAGTTGGTGGATTTTTCACCGATCCTCGCGGGAATCCGCTACGTGCGGGCGCATGTTCGTTTGCGCTCGACGATTTTTGTAAAGTTCGGAATCCTGATCATCGGACCGGGCTGGGTGCTGTTCACGGTGATGGGACAAAATGAATTCGCTGTCCGCTGGCACGGCATGGCGCCCGAACGCGGCGCGTTCCTCGGGATGAGCCTGCTGCTCGGCGCCCGCGGACTAGGCGCGCTGCTCGGGCCACTTTTGGCCGCCCCATGGGCGGGGCACTGGAAGCATCGCCTGGAAGTCGCGATCTTTTGGGGATACCTCGCCGCGGCCGCCGGATACACGCTGCTGGGTGTGTCAGGGCATCTCTGGCAGGCGTGTTTGTGCGTAATGCTGGCGCACTCTGGAGGTTCGATCGTGTGGGTGTTTTCGACTACGCTGTTGCATCTGCAAAGCGACGACAAGTTTCGCGGGCGCGTCTTCGCCGCCGACCTCGGCCTCTGCATGTTCACCATTGCCGCGGGGGCGTATCTAGCCGGACGCTTCGTCGATTGGGGTTTCGCCGCGCGAAACGTAGCCAGCGTCGCGGGCATGTTGATGCTGATTCCGGCGGCGCTGTGGGGATTGTCGATTACCCGATTCAGACGAGCCGGTCAATCTTTGCCGCCAGGATGAAATCCGACTCGGTAAGCCCGTCCACCGCGTGCGTCCAGGTTCTGATTTCGACCTTGCCCCATCCCAGCAAAATGTCGGGGTGATGGCCCTGCTCCTCGGCCAGTTCGCCAACTCGATTCACAAAGGCGAGGGCAGACCGGAAATCGGGGAACTTGTAGGTGCGCACGAGGTGATGTTCCTCGACGATGTTCCACCGTCCCGGTTCTTCCAACTGCCGATGAATTTCCGTAAGTTTCTTTCCCTTCAGCGGCGGGATACCGCCGCGGCAGGGGACGCATTTTCGGTCTGCAAGCATAGGCCTCCTCGTCCTGTCTTAGATGCTGGGCAGGTTCGAGCGACGCAGCAGAAACGCAAAAACAGAAACGCAAGAACCAGACCGCGTGCCGGTGGCTGGATGTCGGCCCGTCTGGCTACCGTTCCGCGGGAAAGTTCAGACGAAGTCCAACCCGGTAGAGGATGGGCGGGCCAATATTGACTATGGGTGTGCGCGCCACCTGGTAACGCTGGTCGAGCAGATTCTCGGCAGCGGCAAATACTTCGAGGTGCCGTGTGAGGGCGCGACCCACTTGCAGGTCCATGGTGTAGAAGCGATCCAGAGGAAACTGGTTCTGGTCGTCATCGAATTGCTGGCCCACGAAACGTCCCTGCAGGCTGAGCAGAAGCCGCGAAGGATTCCAGTAGCGAGCTTCCCAGGTGAAGACATTGCGCGGTACTTGCGCCACCTCCAGCCCCACCAGCGAGACTGAGGGAGGCGAAGGATAACTCACGACCGTGGCGGCGGTGAATTCGTAGCCCGCGGAAATCTGAATCTCACGGTTGACGTGCACCACTCCATCGATCTCGAAACCGCGCGAACGTATGCGGCCAAGGTTTTCTTTCTCCCGGGTAATCAACGATGAAGTCTGGGAAATGGTGACATTCTGGACGGGATTAACGATGTCGCTCCAAAAAAACGTTCCGCGCAAGCCGAGTTTGCGATCCCATCCTGCGACGTTGACTCCAGCCTCCGCGCCGGTCATACGCTCGGCGTTGAGGTAAGGGTTGTTGTAGGTCAAGATGTCGCCCACTCGGAACGGGCGGTAGAGCTCATTCAGAGTGGGCGCCCGAAAGGCGCGGTACATGGAAGCGGTGAGCGAGACATGACTGTTCAGTGATCGCAGCACCGAGAGGCGGGGGTCAAAAGCCGTTGCGTTGCGGGCCGGATAGAGCGTGCTGGGTGACGTGCACGTGCCGGAAACCGGTGTGCAGATTGAACTGTCGTTGAAATTACTCCAGTCGTCAAACCGCCCGGCCAGAATGATGGTCCACTTTTGGCGCAAGCGCAGAATGTCTTCGCCGAACCACCCCAGAGTGCGCTGTCGCCCTCCGGCCGCAGTGTTATGGGTGTGCGCGCCCGACGAATAGAATCGATCATCGCTCGCGCCCATGACTTCCATGAGATCCATACCCGCGATCAGCGTCTGGCTCTTGCCGAGCAGGTGCGTCCACTGCGCACCGCCACCGCCGACCTGTTCGGGGACGTGCTGAAGGTCGGTCAGCGATTCGCTGTCGCGATCGGCGGCGACCGCGGAGAACACTTCATCGTATCCCTGCACCAGGCCGTAGGCGCGGAGGCTCAGCGAATCATCGCTGCCCAATTGCCGGTCGAGGCCGACAGCGCCTTCGCCCGAACGCGTATCGTTGGTTTGGAGGGGCGTGCCATTGTGCCGGAACTCGGTGAAGAAATTCCCGCGTGCGAAGATTCTTCCCTGGTCGCCGAGCTTATGGCCGAGGTTCAGGTCGACCGTCGCGTCTTCAGAATTGGCGGGCGCATCGATGCTGCCGCGAAGGTAACTGGGTACGACCACGAAGCCATCGCTGCGGAACATCTCCGACGCGAGCGAAACGTCCCACGGGCCCGCCCGCGTTCCGGTCCAGAAGGAAAGATCGGGAGTGCGCTCGTTGCCGTAGGAGGTCTCGAGGTTGATCGCCGGAGCCTGCGGCTGGCGCGTGACGAACTGCACGACTCCGCCGAGCGCGTCGCTGCCGTAGAGATTCGAAGCGCCGCCGCGGAATACCTCTACCGTCGAGAGCGCCTCTCGCGGAATGCGATCCCAGTAGACCCAGCCGCCGAAGGCATCGACCAGAGGCAAGCCGTCTTCGAGAACCAGAGCGCGGCTGGCAGCAGTGCCGCCCAGTCCGCGCAGCGAGACGCCTTGGTTGGAGGCAACCGCGAAGCGGCTGTCGGAGCGTCGATAGAGCGAAAAGCCGGGAACCTGGCGGAGCACGTCGTCGACCCGCAGGGCAGGAGTGGCGGCAATATCGGGAGTGGAAAGCAGAACCGTGCTGCCCGGAGTTTCCGAGAGGCGAACCTCGGTGCGGGCCGCCAAGACTGTGACTTGCTCGTTCGCGGATGAAGGCTGCAAGACAATTTCCAGGTGGGCGATTTCCAGGGAGGTAGTCTGGTTCGCTGCCACCTTCCAGGATTGGCGTGCGACGGTGAATCCCCCGGCACTCGCTTCGACCGTTCCTGTCGTGCCCACTACATGGGAAAACGAGAACCGGCCAACGTGATCCGTTTGAGTGGTGGCGCGAAAGGGATCGCTGCGCAGGTTGACGGTTGCGTTTGCAATCACGGCACCGCTTGCATCGCGGACGACCCCGTCCACTTGCGTCGTCTGCGCCGACAGACCCGAAAAAGCCAGAGCTACGAAAAACAAGGCCAGAATGAGGATGAGGGTTGGTCTGCGGTGCAGCATCGAAGCGATAAGCTTACAACAACTTACTTTTCTCGAGTTGATCGCAGCGGGGAAAGTCGCGTAACCGAGGTCACCTTGGAGGTGAGGCCGGGCTGCGCTCGGCTGGGACGGGCGAGGGCGCCCGTCCCCACACGAGCTAGGCCTTCAACCTAGAACGGAATATCTTCATCCGTAATCGGAGAACTCCCGGCTGGGGCGTGCTCCGGTTCGGGCGTGCTCTGGTCGAAGTTGTTGCCGCCCGCGGACGCCGAGACTCCGCGCGAGCTGCCGGCGTGCTCGCCACCGCCGCCTTCGCCGCGTCCGCTCAGCAGAACGATGTCGTTGCCCACGATCTGAGTCATGTATTTCTTCTGACCGGTTTGCTTGTCGTCCCAGGAGTCGGTTCGGATGCGGCCTTCGATATAAACCTTGCCGCCCTTCTTCAGATACTCTCCGGCGATCTCCGCCAGCCGATCCCAAAGTACGATGTTGTGCCACTCGGTGCGGTCCTGCCAGTTGCCGTCTTTGTCCTTGTAGCGCTCGTTAGTGGCCAAGGAAAATTTCGCCACCGGCTTGCCCTGCGGCGTGTACTTGATCTCGGGATCCTTGCCAAGGTTTCCAATCAGAATGACTTTGTTTACGCTTTTCATGAGTGCGGGCTCCTTCGAGAACGCTGACCTTCGAGACGCTCACTATAGCAGAATTGGGCGACCCCTTGGCGGTGTCGCACGTACTAAGAATATGTGATGAATCGGGAGCGGGGTTCCGGAGGGGGAAGTCGATTTGCCCAACTGTAGAGACGCGGCTTGCCGCGTCTCCCGAGGCGAAACAACCGCCTCCGCCTTCTATACAAATATCTGAAACAGCATGAGGTAAACGATCACGCCCGTCACCGAGACGTAGAGCCAAAGGGGAAACGTCCAGCGCGCGAGGGCCCGATGCCGGTCAAACTGCTCACGCAGCCCACGGGTCAGTGTAATCAGCACCATGGGCACAATAACGATGGCCAGGATCGTGTGCGAGATCAGGATGGTGCGATAGAGGATCCGCGCCCATCCTGTACCGCGAAAATACACGATGCCGCCGTGATGTGGCCAGTGATAGTAGAGATACGAAACGAGGAACAGGGAAGAAGTTGCTACCGCGGTCAACATCACCGCCCGATGCGCCGCCATCTTGCCGCGCGCGATGAGCACACGCCCGGTAACCAGCAGCACCGCGCTGCATCCGTTGAGCGTCGCGTTGATCTTGGGGAAAATTGAGTAGTCGGTCATGGGAGAAGTTTAGTTGTACTGGGAAGGGAGCGCCTTGGCAAGGTCAGAGGTGAGAGGTCAGATTGCAGAGGTGAAGAGCAACGTCGGGCTTCACCTCTGCCATCTGACCTCATTACCTATCGCTCCCGCGCCTCGCTTGCGTATAAAATATGCACACGATGCCTGATGTAGGGAGCCCGCAGCCGCCGCCCACGGCGGCAAAAAAAGAATCCGGTCAGTACCCGCTGCCCGTGGTGGCAGTGTGGGCACGCGATCTGCTGGTCTCGCTCGCCATCTCCGCTTTCATCATTATCTTTCTCTACCAGCCGGTGAAAGTGGAAGGCACCAGCATGATGCCCGGCCTCGAAGACCAGGAGCGGATTTTCGTCAACAAATTCGTCTATCGCTGGGAGCCCATCCAGCGCGGCGATATCGTCGTCTTCCGCTATCCGCGCGA
>JBEKWL010000194.1:0-6146 GCA_049513095.1 Terriglobales bacterium | reverse complement strand
GCGCAAAATCCCCGGCCCGCTCCCGTCAGCACGATCACCCGTACGTTCTCGTCCCGCTCCGCCTCCTCTACTGCGGAACGTACCTCCGCTTCCATGGTGGCGGTCCAGGCATTCAGTTTGTCGGGACGATTCAGCGTGATGGTTGCGACTCGGTCCGCGACTTCGTAGATCGTCTCCTGCGTTGGCATGGGCATTTACCCGGACTTGCAGCACCGCGGTTTCCAGGCGCAAGCACTGTGCCATGCCTGGCGTTCGCCGCTCCCAGCGTCAGCGGCCATCCCGGCATGGGGATGGCCGCATTACTCGAGGCCAGGAAGCGCCTGCCTCAGAACGCGAAGCGCAAGCCGAGTTGGATCTCGCGCTTCGGAAGAGCTGAGGTGAAGCCCAGCGGCTGGCTGGGCGTGAGGCTGGCGGTGCCGTGAACATTGAATGGCGGACCGAAATCAGAGCCGACAATATTGTTCACGCCGCCGTAGTTTGTCCGATTGAGAATGTTAAATCCTTCGGCGACGAATTGCAGGCTGTACCTCTCGCCGAACTTGAACGCTCGGCTCAAGCGCATGTCGAAGTCTGCGTAATTGGGACCTATGCCGCTGTTGCGCGGAGATCCTGGCGGACGGTCATTGGTGAAATGACCGTCACCGTTGATGTCCGCGCCGGCCAGCAGGTTAAAGGGATGGTTGCTGTTGTAGCGCACGATCGGAGCAAACTCAAAACCCGAAAGAACGCGCGAGTGGTCCCACGGACTGTCCAGCACTGCCGCGACCACCACTTTGTGCTTTTGATCAAAATCTGACCGGGAGCGCTCGGCGGCGAGGGTTGTCTCATCGAACGCCGCGTAATCGCTGTTGAAATCCGTCGAGTCGTCGATCGCTTTGCTGTATGTGTAATTGGCGATCAAGGTGTAGCGATCGCTGAAGCGCTTTTTCACCTCCAGAATGCCGCCATTGTAAATCGCGTTCGCGATGGAACTGTACTGGTTGTTCTGGAGAAGCGTCGGATTCACGAAGCAAGCGGTGGTCCGAGCCCCGCTTGCGTCTACGCAGGGTGCTGCTCCCCAATTCCGGAAAGGAAGGCCGTTAGTGGGAAGACCGTCCGCGCCGCATATTGACGGGCCTCCAGCAAAGCAAGGGGAGCCGGTAACATATGGTGCCGGCAGCAAGTTAACATCCACGGCCCAAGGCAGATGGGTGGTGTGGACATAAATATAGTCGGCGGAGATAGACAGGCTCTTTCCGATCTGCCGCTCGATGCCGAACGAGGCCTGCTGCGACTGCGGCGGGCGGTAATTCGGCTGTCCGGAGAAGAGAACAGTATTCGGCGGGAAGGGGCCGGTGTTAGGGACGGTGAGGCCAAATTGCGTCAGATCCCCGGGCCCGATACATGCATTCTGTCCCGCGGGAGGCGTGACGCACAGAATCTTGTGCTCGGCAAACAGCGTTTGGTAGATCACTCCAGAGTTAATCGGGGGGGTGTCTAAAACCGTTATCAACGTATTGGCAATCTGCCGGGTGCCATTTACATTGCCCAGGGTTTTCACGACATTGGGAATCTGCGCATAGATCGGCGAGTAGAAGATCCCATACGCGCCACGGATTACCGTCTTCTGCTCGCTGCCCGGGCTCCAGGCAAACGAAACGCGGGGAGCAAAGTCCTTCTTATAGGTACTGAGAGGCCCGGCCTGTGTATCCACTTCATAGCGCAAACCATAGGTCAGCGTGAAGTTTCGCCGGATTTGCCAAGCGTCCTGCCAGTAACCGGCAGTGAACGGCCTATTCATGGTATACGTTGGATTGCCAAAGCCCTGCTCATAGAACGCCGGCAAACCGAAGCCCCACGCCTGAAGAGTAGTGATGGGGGCTGAGGCCCCATACGGTTGCCTTGCGGTAGCCGGGAGATTGCAAAGGACAGGCAACTCCATGCAGGGGCTGAGAAAAATGCCAGGAAGTTGCAGGAACTCAAAACGTCCGTCGAGGAAGGTGGCGGAGTTGGTGTTGTTGCCGCGAATCAACTCGTAGAAACCCATGTTCATGCTGTGATGGCCGCGGATGAGTGTGAGATTGTCGGCGATCTCATAGCGGCGCGACGTAGTGTGGCTGGGTAAAAAGATGTTGCGCCCAAAGAAACCATATCCCTGAACGTCCAGACCTGGCCCCCCTGGATTATTCGTGTCCACGTTAAATTGGTAGATGTTCCACTGCACTCGGGCTTCGTTGATAGAACTCGGGCTGAATTGATGAAACCACGAGCCTTGCGCAGTGCTGTCCCAGTCAAGTACTGAAGTTCCGCGTGAGATGCCGATCAGAGCTTGCACGTCCGGGTCGGTCTCTTCCAGGTGCGCAGCGCTATAGCGGAAGAAGGCCGAGTCGCCCTGGCTGAATCGGTGATCGAGACGGACGGATCCCTCGTATTGCCGGGTGGGGAACGGAAACACCCCGCCGTTTGTCTCCATTTGATTTACGACGAAAGCGTTAAGCGAAAGCGGGCCGGCGGCTGGGCTCACGTTCAAAACCCCCTGGGGCCCGGCCAGCACGCCCGCACAAACTGCTGCGGGCAGGTTCGTCATGCCTGTAAACGGGGCCGGCAATTCCCCAGCGACAACGGCGCCCACAGGGCCACTCAGGCACGGAACCACAGTGGCGCCTTGGGCTGCCAAGCCTCCCGCAATCGACTGCTGTCCTGCGGTGGGAGCGAAGATACTACTGTGGGTCAGCAAAGGCACCGAGTCCTGTGCATTGGAGCGCAGGCCTTCGAAAGCAGCAAACAGGAAAGTTTTGTCCTTCTGGATCGGAAATCCAAACGTCCCGCCGTATTGCTGGCGGCTGAGAGAATTCTTGATCGGCTGACCTTCCGCGGTCGTCGAGAACGGTTCTGTTGACACCAGAGCCGGACTGAACGCGAACGGGTTTCGGGCATCCATCGCATCATTGCGAAAGAAGCCAAAAACGCCGCCGTGCACGTTATTTGTGCCCGACTTGGACACAATGTTGACGGAGGCTCCGCTGGCCCCACCCAATTCGGCCGAATAGTTGCTGCGGTTGACCTGGAATTCCTGCACCGCGTCCTGGCTTACGTTCAGGCGGACGCCGCCCGCGTCATCGTTGCTCTCGCCGCCGTCCACGGTTACGCTGTTCCCGCGTCCGTTGCTTCCATAGAAGGATAGTCCGCTTTGCGGAGTTTGTTTCGGCCGAAAGTCGGCATTGCTGGCGCTGGTGTTTGAGTCGCTGACGCCCGGCTCCAGCAAGGTGAACGTGAGGTAGTCGCGCCGGCCAATGGGCAGGTCGACTATATATCTCTCGGACACGCTGTCCGCTTGGCTGCTCCGTTCGGTGTCGACGACGGGCGCCTCCGAGGACACTGCGATCTCGGTGGCTACTTGCGATAACTTCAACTGGAAATTCGAGATGACGGTCTGCCCGATGCTCACCACCACCCCCTTGCGAATCTCGGTGGCAAAGCCCGGTACTTGCACACTAACGTCATAGGCTGCCGGGGCTAGGTTTGGCACTCGGAACTGACCCGTGGCATCGGTGACTGCCGTGCGCTGCAGGCCGGTTCGTGTGTCTGCCACTGTTATGGCCGCCTTCGGCAGAAGAGCGCCCGATTGATCGGTCACGGTTCCCTGGATATCGCCGGAGGAGCCCACACCCTGCGCGTAAGCCACGCTGCTCGCCAACAATAAGCACAGAACCACACATGCCAGTAACTTCATAGGATTCTCCTTCCGGATACGTGAGGACATGTCCTCCTTACCTCAGGCTTTGTCTGAATCACACAAAAGGCCCGGTCGCCTGCCAGACTTCGACCGCTTCTTCCAACCTGCGGACTGCTTGCCAGGCTGAAATTGTTCTTGAGCGCGCTACCCTAAGCTTTTAGTTCTGTTTGAATGCGAACAAATAAATTCCCGGCGCTCGTATCGTTTCAGAGCGCAGCACTTCACAATGCGCGCGAGCGTAGCCGGGTTTAAGTAATTCATCAAATGAATTATTTTGATTATGAAGTATGCCTGCCGAGAATGTCGGTTTTGAGGTTTACTTTCGCCCATGGAACCGACTCATGGAACGGACTCATGAGCTTGCTGCTTTCAGGCCGGCTCTCCGCCAGCATGCAACAAAAGAAATTCGAGGATTTCCTTGTGCGCCGCATGGGTCTGGTGCCAACTCATATCGTCCTGCTTTCTGCGCAATGCCATGAGGCGCGCACCAAAGTCCGGATTCTCTCCGGCATGACCGCGAAGCGCTCATCCTGCGTCAATCCCTGGGCGTACCGGTAGTAGATCTGCTGAATGATGACGGCAACTTTGAAGCGGGCAAACGTCAAGTAGAAAATCATGTCGCCGGGATCGCGGCCGGTCGCGACCGCGTAGCGCTCGACCAACTGCGCCCGCGTCAGTGTGCCCGGTAACATGGTCGGCGCGCTGTGAATCTCCTGAAGCTCTTCCGGATCTAGCGGATCGGTCCAATATGCGAGCGCCGTTCCCAGATCCGTCAGCGGGTCCCCCAGCGTGCACATCTCCCAATCCAGGACGCCCACGATCTTGGTCGCGTCGCCGGGATCAAGCACGACATTGTCATACTTGTAGTCGTTGTGGATAAGCGTCGTCTCATGGCTGACCGGCATTCGTTCGGTGAGCCAGGCGGAAATGCGTTCGACTTCCGGCAGGTCGTGCGTTTTCGAATTATGATAGCGCTCGATCCAGCCCTTGACCTGCCGTTCGAGATAGCCTTGCGGTTTGCCCAAATCAGCCAGGCCTATGGCGGCGTAGTCCAGGCGGTGCAGACGCGCCAGGTTGTCGAGGAACGCTTCGCTCAATCGCCGCGCCGTCTCCGGCGGAAAGGGCACACCCGGAGGCGGCTCGCGGCGCATGATCATTCCCCGAATCGGCTCCATTAGGTAGAAGGGCGCATTGAGAATCGACAGATCGTCGCAATAGAGGAGCGCCTTCGGCGCGACCGGATATGCGCTGTGTAGTTTCGACAGCACACGATACTCGCGCGCCATGTCATGCGCGGACCGGACCTTGCTGCCAAAGGGCGGACGTCGCAAGACGACTTCCCGGTCACCGAGTCGCGCGTTACCCAGTCGCACCAGGTACGTCAGATTGGAGTGGCCGCTCGGAAATTGTTTGACGGAGACCGGTCCGCTGTGGTCGAAGTGCTCCAGCAGAAATGGCTGCAGCCGCGCGAGATCGAGTTCTTCGCCTGCCCTTACTGTTCCCGCCTGATCGCAAACTGCCGCCATACTCGCAGTTCCTCTATCCGCTACCGGTACGTCAGCAACCCGTCCCCGTCGAGATGGGGGTGCGCATTGAACGTGCTCAGCGTGAAACGCTCGCCCGAAGCCAGAAAGCCGCTGAACGAAGCGTTGCGCGACATCCAGGTCAGCTGCAAGGCGTCCTCGGCGGACAAATGCAGGGCCCGGCGCATCGCCGCGCCAATCGCTCCCGCCGAAGTGAAGACCACTGCGCTCGCTGCCGGAGCCGTGTCGCGCACTACTTGCGCCAGCCCTCGTTCCACCCGCAAACAAAACTCGTGCCAGGATTCAATGCCGGGCGCTATCATTTCTCCCGCCACCCACTTTGCAATCACCGCCTCGAACAGTCTCTGAAAAGTCTTGCGCCGGTCGCCGAATTCGCTGGAATCTTCATACGCCCGGTGCAACGCTCTGATCTCGGCATTCACCCGCAGCAGTTGCGGAAGACATTCCCGCACTACCGCCTCCGCTTGATACTCGTCGAATTCGCTCATGACCACGGTGTCGGGAAAAGCAAGACCAGCGCTGCGATATGCCTCGGCCACGATCCGGGCCGTCTCCCGTTGCCGGACGCACGGGCCCGAATAGACGCTGCCAAAAACCACGCTCCGCCGCGACCAATACTCCCCCAACAATCCAGCCTGCGCCTCGCCGTTCGCACAGAGCTTGTCATAGTCCGGCCCCAGAAAGGACGCTTGCCCGTGGCGCACCAGGATGATGTGGCTCATGGGGCTCTCCCCAAAATTACCGAACTCCCTGGGGCCGGGCCCTGGGTGCATCAATGACCAGGCGCGCAATCCGTTCTCGATGAAACGTCGCGTCGCCCAGCATGGTTTCCGACGCTTTCGCCCGCCGGTAATAAAGATGAAGATCGTTCTCCCAGGTAAAACCCA
>JBEKWL010000193.1:0-6213 GCA_049513095.1 Terriglobales bacterium | reverse complement strand
GCCGAATCGCCTCTGGCAAAGGTGTCAATCGATCTGGAGAGGACGCCGGACTACGGCCGGACGGTTGACTTGTGAGTGGATTCCTGCTCGACACCAACGTTGTTTCCGAGCTCGTGAAGCCCAGGCCTGAGCCCGCGGTTACGCGGTGGATCGATGCCACTGATGAAAACCTTCTCTGCCTGAGTGTTCTCACTTTCGGCGAGATTCGCAAGGGCATCGCTTCCCTGCCTGATGCGTCTTCTCGCCGTGTCTCTTTGGAAACATGGCTAGACCATGAGCTCGCGCTGCGTTTTGCGGGCCGCATTCTGGCCATTGATCAAGCGGTCGCCAATCGCTGGGGCGAGGTTACGGCGAAGGCACTCGCCGCGAAGTCCCCGCTCCCCGTGATTGACGGCCTTCTTGCTGCTACCGCCCTGCAGCACAACCTTACCTTGGTCACCCGCAACACCCGGGACGTGGCTCTTACGGGAGTCTCAGTATTCAACCCTTGGACATCGTGAACCCAGCCCAGTGCTGCACAGCAGCTCGCAACAGTGATTGAAGTCGTTCAGCAACTCGACCATACTCGAATAATTATTCGACTAGGGTGAAATATTGTAGAGAGAGCCCGAAATGAAAAAACCAAGTCACTCCTCTCCAGGTCAAAGTAATGTCGCAGAGGGTTGCTCCCGGATTCTTGCGATTTACCAGCCCGAATCGTCATCCCGCGGTGCATGGGGTGGAATTCTAGCTGGCCCGGGACTTTGCTTTCCGATCCGACCCGGATAAAAAAGGAGGTTGACATTGAGCGAACAAACAGCGAACATGGTCGGGATGGCAAAGCCCGAGCAATCGCAAACTGGTGACAGGACCCGAGGGACTCTCTGGCACACAAACGCCTTCGGGGGTCCCTCTGGGCGCGTCGCAGGCCCGAGTTTGTGCACCCGGAGTGCACAAAACAATGGATTGCCCTTGTGGTCTGAGCGCGGGCTAAGTGGTAACGAGGACAGGCAGCATTTCGATTGTGCAACCTGGTTGCACAGAGCCGACCAAATGACGAAGGATCCCACCTTTTGAAGCTGTGCTACAATGATGCTGAGATTGTGCTACAGAGAAATGCACCTATTTCCCGGGAGGTAATTCGTGAAGCGCGGCACCCCATCCAGATCCTCACGAAGAAGGAAACATGCAGGCATGGGGGAGGACCGTCCAATGCGCTCCAGCAAGTTGCGCGACGTGATGGTCATTGCCGAGAAGGAAGGACTACTGCGTGGCGAACGCACTCAGATGGTCCGGGGAAGAATGCCCGAAGCCCTCGTGACCAGGGCAAAAAAACGCACCGGAATTGATTCTGACACGGACCTAATCGAGCTGGCGCTGGCCAACATTGCGGTTGCCGACGACTACGCGGACTGGCTGCTTTCGCGACGCGGCACCGTTGGTAGCGAGGCTGAGCTTGAGTTCTGAGGTTCAAGGCACTCTCAGGCGGCTCAAACCCGACAAACATCGAGCGCAGCTCACACCGCGGGCCGAATCGGAGCTTGAGTTCATTGGAACGACCAGCCATCGACCCGCCAAGCTGCTCTACGATACCACGGTCTACATTGATGTTCTTCAAGGCCGTTTTCCCCAACGGGACGAAGCGATGCTACGCGCGACCGAGGCATGGCATTCCCCAGTCACAGAAGCGGAACTGGCGGCGACGTGCGGCCTGCTCGATCCCGCTCACTCCCAAACGTCCGAGATCATCGAGCAAGTTGCCGCGGTCATCGACCGCCGGCCCAGCTATCGGACGATCACGCCCGATCCCGAGATCTGGCGGGAAGCCGGAGTGCTGTCCGGCACGCTGGCCCGGACCCAGGGATACGGAAGAGAACAGCGGCGGCGTGTCTTGAACGACGCACTGCTATTCGCTTCCGCTCGAAAATATGGATGTGCGGTATTGTCTCGCAACGTTCGCGACTTTGACTTGTTGCAGCAACTTGATCCCTCGGGAAAAGTTATGTTCTATAAACTAGGCGCTGAGGAAACGGTTCGTCAAAACCTCACGCGGTTGTAAGGGCCTTCTTTCGCGTGGTGCGCAGCCCCCTGATTAGGATTCATTACTCCGGCCAATGTCTCGCAAACGAGCATAGACGGAGAGGAGCGAGTGAAGGTCCGTATACGTGTTTTTCCCGCGCCTTTCTAGAATCTTCTGCAACCGTAGTGAAATCCCCAACTCTTCGTCCGCGGAGTCCAGCTGCCGGGTTTCCGGTCAAAGAACACGACGTTGGCCTTGACGCAGGTAACCTGGGTAACATGCGCCGAGTGGGACGGAACGTTACTATGGGCTGATCTGGAGCGGAGCGACCGCCTCTAGACACTATCCCCATGGACGAGACACAAGGGCATCTGGAACCTGGCGCATCGGAATTGCTGGCCAAGTATCTGCGGCGGCCGTGCGTCCTGCTGCCTTTGCTTGGGCTGGTCACTTTTGTGGTTTATAGCGGCTCGCTGTCTTTCGATTTTGTGTGGGATGACTGGCCGCAGATTGTGAATAGTCCCATCATCCGGACATGGAGCAACCTGCCGCGGGCGTTCGGGAGTGACCTGTGGTATCACGTGGCGCGACACCAGGTGTATTACCGGCCGCTGTTCGTGGCGTGGTCTATGCTGAATTACACATTGTTCGGACTGCGGCCGTGGGGATGGCACCTGGGAGCGGTTCTATTGCACGTGGGCGCGGTAACAGCAGTGTTTTGGCTGGCGCGACGGCTGTGGTTGGAATACTGGACGGCGGCGCTGGCGGCGCTGATTTTTGCGCTGCATCCGATTCACATTGAGCCGGTCACATGGATTTCCGCAGCTTCGGACACGATGGTAACGATGTTTGCCGCACTGGCGTTTGCGGCGTTTCTCAACGGGCGCAATTCCGAGCGCAATCCCGGGCGCAATTCCGAGCGAAAGAAGAGAACGGCGTGGTGGATTGCGTCGCTGGCACTGCTCGCGTGCGCGCTACTGACGAAGGAAATGGCGGTAGTGTTTTCGGCGCTGGTGGGAATCTACGCGTGGCTGCATCCAGCGAAAAACAGGGCATCGCCGGGGCAAAGAGTTCTTGGGGCGGTGATGGAGGCGGTTCCGTATGCGGTGGTGACGCTGGCTTACGCACTGCTGCGAAAGCACGCGCTGCTGCACGCCACTGGGCAGTTAGATCCGAGTCATGGGATGCTGGACGTGGCGCGGACTTTGCCACTGGTGCTGTCGATTTATCTGCGACAGTTGCTCGTTCCGGTGGGCATCACGGGGCTCTATTACACACCCTATGTTACGAGCGCAATCCTCAGTCAATTGGTGGCACCGGTGTTGGTGCTGGGGGCGGCGCTGGTTGGGTTGTGGTATTGGAATCGGCGCGAAGGGAATTTTACCGTCGCGTTTGCCGGGCTGTGGCTGCTGGTGGGACTCGCGCCCGCGCTGTATTTGCGAAACTTTGGCAACGGCGATTTCGTGCGCGACCGTTACATGTATTTGCCGTCGATCGGATTTGCGATTCTGGCGGCATTGGGGCTGCGGCGACTGCCGTCCATCAAGCGATGGAATGCTCAGGCAGTGCAGGGGTGCGCGGTAGTCGTGCTGTGCGCTGGTTATGTGTGCGCATCGCTTGCGCAGCAGGTGTACTGGGGAAGCGATCTGCTACTGCTGGTGCGCGGGCAATCCTTGTATCCGGGGAATCCGTATGCGGTGGCGGGACTGGCGAAAGAGTACAGCCAGCGGGGCGCGCACGATCGCGCGATTGAACTGGCGCAGTCGGTGGTGAAGGATCATCCGGAGTATGGCTATGGGCCGCTCGCGCTCGCGGAAGCATACATCCACGCCGGTCGATTCGAGGAAGGTCGGGTTTGGCTGGAGCGGGTGGATCCGGATTACGCCAAGTCGGAAGTGGGGATGGCGGGAGTGGCTGGGTTGTATGGACAAATGGGCGACTACGAGCGGGCGTTTGCACTCTGCTCGGAGATTCTGGAGAAGGAACCAAATCTTTATTCGGCACTCTACAACTGCGGCAACATCCACTTGATGGATGGCCAGTACAAAAGCGCAGAGCGTTTGTTGTCGCGCGCGGTGCAGTTAGTGCCGGAACAAGCGGCTCCGAAACATTTTCTGGGACGCGCACTTCTGCAGGATGGACGGAACGCGGAGGCACAACCTTACCTGCTGCAGGCGGTGGCCATGGATCCGAAGGTCTGGGACTACCACTATTGGCTCGCCGTGTCGTTCGAAGAGAGCGGGAATGTGTCCGCTGCGCGGGCGCAGTACCAGCGAGCGTTGCAACTGAACCAGGGCAGCAAAGAAGCGAAGCTACGGCTGACGGCGCTGGAGGCGAAGTGAAAAAGGAGACCCCCGCGAAGTCAGGGATGCGAATCGATTCGGCGTTGAGCGTCGACATAATAAAGGTTCGGGAACAGGATCCGGAATCAGTGGAGGCGGCCAGCGAGAGCGAACTGGCGCTGGTGACTGCTGCCCAAGGTTGGGTAGTTCGCTTGCTGATACTGGGCGCCGTTCTTACGATCGCGGGAGTTTATGTTGGCGTCAACATCGGCAGGGGTTGGGTCCCGGCCGACGAAGGGACATTGAGTCAAAGTGCCCTGCGAGTGCTGCAAGGACAACTCCCGCATCGCGATTTTGGGGAGATCTACACGGGCGGTCTGAGCTTTATTCATGCGCTGGCGTTTCGAGCATTCGGCGTGAATCTGATGTCGCTGCGCATCTGTGTGTTTCTGTTTTTCCTGGCCTGGCTTCCGGCCGTTTACTATATTGCGCTGCGCTTCACTTCGGCGGTCGGCGCGGGAGCGATCACGCTGCTGGCGGTAGCGTGGAGTTATCCGAATTATCCGGCGGCGATGCCTTCCTGGTACAACCTGTTTTTCGCGACGTTTGGAGCGGCGGCGCTGCTGCGCTACCTGGAAGTACGGACGCGGCGATGGCTGTTCGTGGCGGGAGTGTGCGGCGGAGTGTCGATCCTGATCAAGGTCATCGGGGCGTACTACCTTGCCGGGGTGCTGCTGTTTCTCGCCTTTCTGGAACAAAGCGAAAGTCAGAGCGAAAGTCCGAACGAAAGTGCGGAGGGAGAGAGTCCGAAGAATAGTTGGCCATACCGCGTAGTGAGTGTGGGTGCGCTGTTGCTGTTCCTGGCAACCCTGGTCAACCTGCTGCGCACGCGGTTGGGAATGGCAGAGTTGTACCAGTTCGTGCTGCCATCCGCGGTGGTGGTGGGGCTGATCCTGCTGGGAGAACGGAGTGTGCGGGCGGGAACCGGGGAGCGATTCAGGACGATGTTTCGGGCGGTGATTCCGTTTCTCTGCGGGTTGGTGAGCCCGGTGATTGTTTTCCTGATGCCGTATGTGAGGTCGGGAAAGGTGTGGAAGTTCCTGTTTGGTGTGACTTCGAGTGCGGTCTCGCGATCGGTCGACTTGGGAGTGATCCGTCCGGTCGGAATCGAGAAAATTGTGTTTGTACTGCCGCTGGTGGGAGTTCTGGCGGCGGCAATGTATTGGGATAAGTTTCAGGGGAAAGCTGTCGGGGCAGCTCTCGGCTTGGGAGCGCTGGTACTTGCGGTGAAGGCTACGCAGTCGTTCGCGATTGTTTCGGAGATCTGGTGGTCGGTGGCGGCGCTGACGCCGATTGCGGCGCTGCTGGGGGCGGTGGTGGTCTGGGCCAAGAGGAAGCCGGGCGAGCGGATGAAAGTCGAACGGCAGCGAGTGGTGCTGCTGATCTCGCTGGCGGCGACGTGCAGCCTCGTGCAGTTTCCGTTTGCGGCTCCGATCTACTTGAGTTATGCGGTGCCGCTGACGCTGCTGGCGCTGCTGGCGATTGTGTCCGTGGGCAAGACGCAGCGCGGGACATACGCATTGGCGTCGGTGGTTGGGCTTTATCTGGCGTTTGGGGCACTTAGCCTGGTTCCGCGCTACATCTACGAAATCACGTACGTAGTCGGCCACATGGACACGATGCAGGGGCCACGGGCGGGCGGGCTAAAGATCGATGGAGCCGCGTTCTTCGATGACTTGTCCCGTTTTTTGCGGGAGCACAGTCCGAACGGTTTAATGTTTGCAGGGAATGATTGTCCGGAGTTGTACTTTCTTTCCGGACTGACGAACGTTACGAACGACGATGGAGGTGCGTCGCCGGAAGAAATTCTGAAGGCGATACAGTCTGACGATCTGAACCTGGTGGTCCTCAATGACTCGCCGTATTTTCCGG
>JBEKWL010000192.1:0-9704 GCA_049513095.1 Terriglobales bacterium | reverse complement strand
AAGTGCTGGCAAAGGGAGGTTTCCACCTTGTAGTGATTGCGGATGGCCGGGGCGACCAGATAGAGTTTGAGGATTGCTTCCACATGGGGATACCCTTCGCGCTCCCAGCGCTCTACATCCCGCTTCGCGGCCCAGAGACTGACGGCGATCCACTTTTCCGTCTTGGTCTCCGGCGCGAAGAGTAGGAACTCCATAAATCCCTGTTGCCTCCTCAGGATCGGCAGAACCTCTTTGCGGAGAACGTTCACGATTTCTTCTTTCATTTCCGGCTTCGGAGTTAATTCAACGATGCGGGCAAACATGATGAATCTCCTTATGCTGTTTGATTGCGGGCGAGCCGCACGCCGATCCGCCCGGAGCGGATTGCTTGCGCGTCAATTATTAATCGGTGCCAGACTATGCCGTCACGGATGAAAGTCAGTGACTCAACGCACTCCACGCTGTGAGATCCAAACACACTCTGGCTCGGTGGAAAAAACAAGCTAACGGCGAATGGAAAGTGCCGTACGACATGTTCAATTCCGACCTGCCACCAACTCCCTAACTTGCCCAGGCTAGGGGAACCTCTAAACAAGCAATCTCCGCAACTACCTAGAGGCGAAACTGAGCAGGACATTCTGCAACAGTGCGTCGATCATGATGGCAAGGATCATGGCATGATCGAGATTCCGGCAGAGTTCATGGATAAACTTCGGGTGCCATCCGCGACGAAGCCGCCCTGTTCCTGTCCGAGGCTATGAGTTCGACCTTCATCACAACAGCGTTGCGCTTTGATAAATGACACCACCGTGGCGGAGGTTTTGTCGAGTCTATCAGTGCCACATTAAGGAGAGCCAGGCCGAGGGACTACGGAGTGGGAAGCGGTTTGGTTCCCTCGCCCACCATGTTGACGTAGCGTGAGTAGGCAAAAAGCCGGTTTCTGCGTTTTCCCGAGACTTCTTTGACGATCCCGAGTTGCAGGAGATGGTTCAGCGCACTCGTAACGGTTGGAATCGTAACCTTCAGTGCTTTCGCTGCTGTTCGAATGCGAACGAATGGGCTCCGTTCCATCAGTTCGTGGACGCGCCGTGCTGACGTAGCCGCCCTTCCCAGCACTTGTATTTTCTGTCGGTCGTTGGCAAAAAGACGCAGAGTTCGTTCCGCTGTGTCCGCTGCCTCCTGCGCGGCCGCTGCTACTCCATCAAGAAAAAAGGCAAGCCAATCCTCCCAGGCGCCGTCCGTGCGAACTCGCTGCAAGAGGTCGTAGTATTGGCTTCGATTTGTCTTGAGATAGAGACTGGGATACAAAAGCGGCTCTGTCAGCACGCCCTTTGAACACAGCAAGAGGGTGATGAGCACTCGCCCAACCCTTCCGTTGCCATCCAGAAACGGGTGTATGGACTCGAACTGGACATGCACAAGTCCAGCCTCCACGAGCATCGGCAATTTGTGCCGCTCGTCGTGAAGAAAACATTCAAACCCGTGCAAGCACTCCATCAGGCGTTCCGGTGGCGGCGGAACGAATGACGCATTTCCCGGACGGCTCCCTCCGATCCAGTTCTGAGTGCGGCGAAATTCGCCCGGACTCCGGTTCGCACCTCGTCCGCCCCTAAGCAGGATGGCGTGAATCTCCCGAATCAACCGAAGGGAAAGCGGGAATCCTCCCCGGAGCCGGCGCAAGCCATGTTCCATCGCGGCCACATAATTGGAGACTTCCTCGACATCCTCAATGGGCACGCTCGGGACCGCCTCATTCTCAAACAGCAGCAGGTCGGTGAACGAGGACTGGGTACCTTCGATTTGGGAAGAGACCAGCGCCTCCTTGCGGACGTACAGATAGAGGAGGAACCGGACGTCTGGCAGTAGCCTGGTCATGCCGTTAAGGCGGCCAAGTCCTTGATTGGCACGGTCGAGCTGTTGATGTAGTCCGCTCAGTTCCACTGCGGGTATCGGTGGTAACGGAGGCGGCATAAATGCCCGCACCGTCTCGCCCGCCACAGAACTTACGATGTAGCTCCCAAGTCTGCTGGGCGATTTTGACGCTGCCATAGGCCGAAAGCCATCCTTGAACAAGGAGTTCCTCTATTAAACGATATATTATTATCCTTTAATAAGCAAGGGCGGTAGAAGCCGAAGCCGATCGATCTTCTGACTAGCAGGGCGGTTGTCGGGACCAATCCGGCCCCATTATTTCCGCTACAGGAGGTCCCTTCTCGCGAAAGCGGGAGTGGGCAAAGACGAGGAGAGCCACGGCTGCCAAAGCGAAACTCAAACTCACGATGAGTACGGAGGCTGCGTCGTCACCGGTAACCACGAACGAGGAGACCAGCGGACCCAGCGCCGATCCCAGCAGCTGCATGGCAGGGATGAGCATGGCGACGCGTCCCGTCGGATTTGCGAGGAACGCCAAGCTAACATGGAACGGCATTAGAAACATCCACACGAAGCCAAACGCGGCGCACAGAAGCGCGAAGCGCAGGGTCGCGCCCGGAGGCAAGCCGTGCATTCCGAATGGGATCGCTGCCAGCGCCAGGGCGCTAACGATCAGGGTTCGAACCTTGCCTGGGAGCCGCACGGCCAGAGAAGCGGTCGTGCCTCCTAGCACCTGCATCAACTGCACTCCGGCAGTCAGTGTTTGTGCGGCCTGGGCGCCAAACCCGGCGCGTTTTCCGAGGGGCTCCAAATACGCCCATATCGCGCCAATGGCCGCCAATTGCAGAAGGGCAACTGCGAGGGGCAACGCGGCGGTAACCGACCAGCTGAACTTGTCGAGGGTTTGCGCGGCCAGCGGCGCGAGGCGCGCCGGCAGCCAGGCGACGGCGATGCAGGGTACCAGCGAAACTACGGCCAGCATCACGAAACCGCCGTGCCAGCCGGCGCGCGGAATGACGAAGCCTGCGAATATCGCGGCCAACGCCGCCTGGGCTAGGGCCTGCGTCACCAGAAAAATGCCGGCGATGCGGTCCGGAACCCGGGAGCGAACGATGATGCAGGTCGTCGCCCACAGCAATACTCCCTCGCCTAAGCCCGCTGCCGATCGCACCGCCGCCAGGCGAGCGTCGCCAGTCACAAATGTCGTGGCCACATCGAGCGCGGCGACGAACAACGCGGCCGCGACGCCGGCGAATCTCAGGCGCGAAAGGGACATCAGCGCATCGCACACGACGATGCCCAGGCCGAGCGCTACGATCTCGCACATGGCGATTATGCCCACGCCCGAGAGCGTGGCATTGCGCGCTTCGACCATGGTGCCGAGCAGAATCGGCTGGACTCCGATCACCAGGAGAGCGATGGTGCCGATTGTCAGAGCCGACGCAACGTTCGCGCGGCTCTGCGCTGGCGCTTGGAAATTCGGAAGGTCAACGTGCATTCGGTGAAGGTAAATCCTGCGTCCGCGAAAAACTCGGCCATCCGCAACGACTAAGGGCTTCGAAGGTGCTTACTCGGTGCTTCTTCAAAACACGATCTTCGCTTGCAACTGGATCAGGCGCGGCGACGAGTTCGCTCCCAATCCCGTACCGTAAATACTGGTCGGTGAGCTGGCGGTCTGAATAATGGACCCGAATTGAGAGTTGTCAAGGTTCATGACCGGGAAGCCGAAATCGGGATGATTGAAGACGTTGAAGAAACGGGCGCCAATCGAGAATTGTTTGCCTTCGCGATGGAATAATCCGAATGCCTTCTCGACGGCGAAGTCGCTGTCAAAGTATCCCGGGCCGCGGAACTGATTGCGGCGCTGCTGGCCCCAGTTGTTAGTGGGGTCCTGAAAATTCGTTGCCAGCAGACACGGAGTTGAAGGGTGCGCCGCCGACCCGCTGCACGAGTGGCTGGTTGGCCCGGTGATATCGGCAAACACATACTGAGTGCCGAGGCCAGCGAGACCGTAGTAGGCAGCGGTTGTGGTTAACTGCAGGGCCGAGGTTGCATTCTCGCTGATGACGGTAAAGGGCAAACCGCTACGGCGCAGAATTGTCCCCGAGAACGACCAACCTTTCATCAAGGCGTTGGGCCCACGGCTGGTTAGGTGCCGGAAGCTGTCGCTCCACACGTAGTTCATGGTGAAGCTGTGCTGGATGTCGTAGTCCGCGTTCCCGTAGTTGTATTTGCGAACGTTGTAGGGGTCCTGGGGATAGATGATGTCGGCGTACACGCCAATCGTGTTCTGGCCGAAGGGCGAGAGCGAGTTGTTGGAAATCTCATCCAAAGCGTGGCTCCAGATATAGCCCGCTTCGAAGTGGAAGCCTCCGTTGAAATCGTGTTTGGCATCGAAGACCAAACCGTGGTAATTCGAGTTGGCGATGTTTTGCTGTTGCGAGACAACGCCGAAACGTGGATCTGGCGGGCCCTGGGTCGGCAGATCGGCAAACCCTGTGGCACTAAAGGCATTCAAGGCGGAATTGGAGATTTCTTCGTGGGAACCGTGGTTGCCCACGTACTTCACGCTGAGAGCGGAGTTCCAGCCCAGCTCCTGCTGCACTTCCAGGCTCCATTCGTAGTAACGAGGAGCTTTGACTGAGGTGGCGTTATAGAAGTTGAGCGGGGGAACGGCACCGCCGCTGGCGAAGCCGGCTTGGTACTCGGCATACGCACCCTGCGAAACGGCCCAAAGATTGGCTGGCGTTTGCGCCGGCGAGAGCGGCAGGAAAGGGATGACAAAGCTGGGATCGAGGGGCGGATTCTGCATGAAACTGTCGATGGCGCCGGTGGGGAGCGCATCGGCGAAGATGCCCGCGCCGCCGCGAAAGACAGTTTTGCGGCGGCGATCGTAGGGCGTCCAGGCAAAACCGATTTTCGGTTGGGCGACCAGCGTCGAGACTGAGGGAAAGGCTGTGCTCAATCCGGAATCAATCGCCTGGTTGACCGGTTCTGAGGTGTTGAGCTGGTAAAAGGGCGCGGCGAGACGCTGGAAGCAGTGAATCTGGCAGACCGGGTTGGAGAAATGATCGAAACGCAAGCTCATGGTCAAATTGAAGTTCTTGGTTACGCGCAGATCGTCGGCCCCATAAAAGCCCAACTGATAGAGGGCTACCGGCACCTCGGTGCGCGAAGGAAAGCTCTGCACGATCTCGTTGCCGGTAGGCTGGTAGAGCGGATTCGTTGGCAATCCCCCGCCACCGGCGGCAAAGTCGCCCAAGCTGCCTTCCAGAATTAGAGGGGTTGCATACAGGAATGTCCGGTCGCTGACGTCGGCGCGGCGGAAGCTGGCTCCGAAGCGGAGGCTGTGGCGGCCATGGGTCCAACTGAAGTCGTCGGTGAACTGATACTGAGTCGTGCTACGACCCTGCGGAACCTGCCAGTTGGGTACATTAAGCGCTCCAAGAGGCGCCCCTAAACTTCCGTCCCCCAAAAAAAGGGACCCGGGGAAGGAGTTGATCGCCGCTGCCGGGTTCTTCATGAAGAAGTAAGCGCTGTACCACAAGAGCGAAGCATTGAAGACGTTGACCTTCGCCGGACTGAAGACGTGGATGGCTTGGAGTTGGGACTGCCACTGCGGCTGATCGCTGGTGACGTTGAAGTTCGGGCTGATGGGATCGACGTAAGTATCCTGCTGTCCGTGCTCGTGCACTACGCGGACGAAGATCGAGTCCTTGCTGCCGAAGTTCTGATCGTAGCGGCCGATGTAAATAAGATCGTGGGTGTGTCCCAACGGGCCAGCCTGAACCAAGACAGCGCATGGGTTCGATGTGCCGAAGCTAGTGAAGCCGTACTCGGCGACATCGCTGCAACCACCGCCTGGAAGCGGCTGCGCTCCCTTCTGAGAAACACCGTTAAAAAGAGCAAAGGCTTGCTGATAGAAGGGCACCGAGGCCGACAGCCCGGTGTTGTTCAAGTTGGCAATGACTGCGGTCTCGAAGGGCACGGTCGGTAGATTCACGGGGGTGGGCGACGGAACCGCCAGATAAATGCCTTCTATGTCGAAAAAGAAGAATGCCTTGTCCTTCTTGATGGGTCCACCGACCGAAGCCGCGAACTGGTTGGCGTCGGCAAACGAGCGCGGGAGCCCCTGCATATTGCGAAAGTACTCGTTGGCGTTCAGCGCGTCGCCGTTCCACCAGTAGATTGCGTTGCCATGGAGCGCGTTCGTCCCTGATTTCGAGACGTAGCTGACATTCGCTCCGGCCACGCCCCCATAAGAGCCGTTGTAGGCGTTGGCCATCACCGTGCTCTCCTGGATGTCGTTGAGACCCAGCGCCATATTCGCGGCACCGCTGTTGTTAATGTTGAAGTAAGGGTCATTCATGCTGGCGCCATCCACTGTGAACAAGTTCGACGTGTCATGACCGCGCCCGGAGTGGTCAGCGCAACCGCCGTAAGGTCGTTGCCCGGATTGGGCTGCAGTTCGATCTGTTTCTCGGTGAAGTTCGTGTTTATGTTCGCATCTTTGGTCTCAATTTCCCCAGCGCTGGCCGTTACCGCAACGACCTCGGTTGATGAAACCACTTTGAATTGAAAATTCGCCGTCAAACTGCCTCCGAGGGACACCTGTACGGTCTTCGTGATCGTCTGGAAGCCGGCCCTGGCAGCTGTTGCCGAGTACTCACCGGGCGGCAACAGGGCGAACCGGTAAGAACCCTCCGAGTCCGTCGTCGAAGTCTGCGTCGTCCCGGTGCTTTTGTGAGTCAGCGTAATCGTCGCGTTCGGCACCATCGCGCCACTCGGATCTGTGGCTACGCCGCTCAGGTCTCCTGTGGTTCGAGTCTGCGATCGAAGGAAGGTGGTACACAGCAAGGCCACTACGAAATACCGAACTAGGAATCTCATAGATTCACCGCCGTTCAGAGCAAATTTATGGCATCAGCGTAATATGAGCAATGCTCGGATTGCAAGCCAAAAAAGGTTGAGAGACGTCGAGCATTGGTGAACCGGTCCCGCCCGAAACACCCGGGCTTCGGTTGTTGCAAGATTCAACAAGGTAGGTCCCGGCGTGCGCTTGGCAGCCATTCTTAATACCTACCTATGCCTTCGGGTGTGACACCGTTGCGATAACTTGCCGCAGCGCGGTATTCGTCCCGCAACAGCCGGCGATTCGCAATGAGCCGGACCCACCCCGGTATCACCCCGATCCGGTTGCCCGAGGCATTGGCGATGACATAGGCTTGCGCGCATTTTTCATGGAGCTCGGTATTGCAGAGAACCCGTTCGCATGTCATCCCCAGGCATAGCAACCGCTCACCCAGAAGCACTGCATTCGTACCTCGCCGGAAAGTCTTTCTCACCACATCCGCCCGTACGGTTGCGGCATCGGCTAGCGGCTTGGCAGGCGCACCGATATGCCTAGCCTGCTCATCGAAGAGGGTCGGAAAACAGCCGCCACAGTGAGCCAGCAGACGCACCCCTTTCGGGCTCGAGATCGTCACCGCGCCAACATCGGCCCGCTCTCGATAGATCGCTGCATGAAGCCCGCTACATCCCTCACCGATAGAAAAAGGGGCCGTCTGGAGATCGGCGACTCCAATTTGTCGCCAATCCTGGCACCCCGACGCGAAGATCATTTCCGCGCTCCCGGGAACCCGCATGGAAAAGCTGTCCGATGGAGTGTTGAGAAGCCCCTTGCCGGCGAGACGCCGGCATCCCTCCAGCAATTGCGCTTCAATCTGCGTCTGTTGCACGATGGCTCCCCTGCATTAAACGAGTTTCAGCACATCCTCGAAACGGTTGAGCGCGTCGTCGATGACCGCATCGCTATCGGCAAGTCCGGTGTACATGCGGCTGCCCGCGAGAGTGACGATTCCGTGGGCACTGAACGCCGCCCCCATTTCTTCCATCATGTGCTTGCGCGGCCCGAGTTCTTTCATCAGTTTGAGGGGATTGCGCATACTCATGAGCAGCACGCCCGAGGTTTGCAGGTGAACAATGGATCCTTCGTTGTAGGTGACGAACGGTAGGCCCAGCCGGTCGATAATTTCGCTGAGCCCTTTGCGCAAACGATCTCCGGCTTGCCCGGCCTTCACCGCGGCGTTCGTGCGCTTCATCTCTTGAATCGCGAAATAGCCGGCCGCACAGGAGAGTGGGTTTGCCGACAGGGTTCCTCCCACAAATGCGCGCTTCGAGGTCACCCCGATTCCGCCAGCCAGCAGCATCATCACGTCGCGCCGTCCGCCAACGCCGCCTGCCATCGGGTAGCCGCCGGTCAGGCATTTCCCCAGCACGGTAATGTCCGGTTTCACTCCGAAATAGCCTTGCGCGCCGCCCATGCCGATGCGAAATCCGGTAACCACTTCGTCGAAGATCAGGAGTACGCCAAACTCGTTGCAGAGTTCCCGAAGATGCCGGTTGAAATCGCGATGGACGGGTCGCATACCACTTTCCGGCCCCAGTGGCTCAACGATAATGGCAGCCGTTCCGCCCCGGAGGCGGTTGAGCCAGAGGGTTCGCCGCAAAGCATCCAAATCGTTCCGGTGCCGGGAATGCGCATGCCGTAGACCATCTGGTCGCTCCAGCCGTGATAGGCGCCCCCGATTTTGATCACCCACTTTCGACCTGTATAGGCGCGGGCGAGCCGAAGCGCGGCCATCACGGCTTCCGTTCCCGACCCGAGCATGCGAAACATTTCGACTGCGGGCATGGCCTCGCAGACCAGTTCGGCCAGTTTGACTTCGTACTCATGCAACAGGCCGGTGATGGCACCGCAGGAGTCGAGCAACGCATGGACTTGCTGCCTGACGGTTGTGTCATTGGAGGCGAGCAGTGTCGGTCCTCCGGCCTTGAGGAAGTCGATATAGCGGTTGCCGTCGACATCGGTCAGATAGGCGCCGTTAGCGCCCGTGATTGCCAGCGGGAACGGATAGTTGAAAGCGAGATTGTGCTGCACGCCGCCGGGAATGACTCTTTCTGCTCTTTCCGAAAGCTGCCGCGATTGCACGCACCTTTCCTCGAAATACTTGAGCACCTTCTCCATGTTTTCCCGGCGAATGGGACGGATGGGCTGCTTCACAAGAGCGGCAAGGCGGGCGTAGATCTCGTCCGTATCGGGCCAGGCGGAAATTCCGTATGCAAGTTCGGCAGCGTTGTTGCTCACCATGGGCGTGTTTGCATATGTGGCGTTCATTCGACTGACTCCATCTTCAACGAATCGGCTAACAGCATGAGGACTTCGGCCCTGCTCCCTTGGCTCTCCGGATTGGTGCAGCGCTCGATTGCCTCTTGAAAATAGTGTGCACAGGCCGCCTCCAACGCCTCTACCCTCGCCACAGTTTCGGCCAGCGTCGGACCGCAGCAGACCACACCGTGATTGCGCATAAGATAAGCGTTGATTCCCGGTTGCAGCGCCTTCTCCAACTTTCTCGCGAGCCAACTCGTGCCGGAAGGGGCATAGCCAACCAATGCAGCTTTCGGGCCCAGCATCGATTGGTAGCGCGGATGCCGAATCTCCAATTCTCGTCCCAGCAGCGTATAGGCGCTGGCAATCGGCTGATGCGTGTGAATGCTGGCGTGGCAATCTCGCCGCGCGCGCAGGATGTTGGCATGCAGGTGGTGTTCGACCGAAGGGCGACGCTCCCCTGCAACGAGAACGCAGTCACGCAAACGCAGCACGCAGATATCCTCCGGTCTCATTGCGTAGTAATCGGTGGCCGAGGGCGTGATTGCAAAATGCTCTTCATCAATCCCGCAGGCGACATTTCCCCCTGTGCCCGCGAGATATCCCTTGTTGGCCAACTCCAGGCAGGTCCGAACGACCTCGCAGCGCACTTCATCGAAGCTCGTTTCATCGAAGCTCATAGCCG
>JBEKWL010000191.1:0-6547 GCA_049513095.1 Terriglobales bacterium | reverse complement strand
CCCAATGCGCTATTCATGCACTGTCTGCCCGCGCATCGCGGCTGTGAGGTGACCGACCAGGTTATCGACTCGGTGAACTCGGTCGTCTTCGATCAGGCGGAAAATCGTCTGCACATTCAGAAAGCCATTCTCGTATGGCTATTGGGCGGCGGCGTGGGCCGTTTCCCGGCTAGGAGCGCACATGCCTGAAAAAATTGTTCTCGCCTACTCCGGTGGGCTCGATACTTCCATCATCATCCCCTGGCTCAAGGAAAATTATGCCTACGAAGTGATCGCCATGGTGGCGGACATAGGCCAGGGAGATGACCTTGAGGCCGTGGTGAAGAAGGCCTACAAAACCGGAGCCAGCAAGGTAGTGGTCGAAGACCTGCGCGAAGAATTCCTTACGGACTACGTCTGGCCCGCGCTGAAAGCGGGCGCGGTGTACGAAAACAAGTATCTGCTCGGCACTTCGCTTGCCCGTCCCGTGATCGCGAAACATCAGGTCGAAGTCGCGCTGCGCGAAGGCGCCTCGGCCCTCAGCCACGGGAGCACCGGCAAAGGTAACGACCAGGTCCGCTTCGAGATGGCCTACCAGGCGCTCGCTCCCGAGCTGAAAGTGGTGGTGCCGTGGCGCGAGTGGGACCTGAAATCGCGCGAAGATTGTCTCGACTACGCTGAGAAGCGCGGCATCCCCGTCGCCGCGAGCCGCGAGAAGATCCACAGCCGCGATCGCAATCTCTGGCACCTCAGCCACGAAGGTGGTGAGCTCGAAGACGCCGCCAACGCACCGTTCGCGAGCACCTGGCAATGGACGAAGTCGCCGCAAGAGGCTCTCGATCAGCCGGAGCAAGTTGAAATCGGATTCGAAAAAGGCGTGCCCGTTGCGGTAGGCGGCCAGGCTCTTGACCCCGTATCGCTAGTCGAACTGCTGAACGAAGTCGGAGGACGCAACGCGGTAGGACGCATCGACCTGGTCGAAAACCGCTTCGTAGGCATCAAGTCGCGCGGCTGCTATGAAACTCCCGGAGGCACGCTGCTACTCGAAGCCCACGGCGAACTCGAATCCCTCTGCCTCGATCGCGACCTGCTCCACTTCAAGCAGCACGTCGCGCTGAAGTATGCCGAACTCGTTTACTTCGGCCTGTGGTTCACGCCGCTGCGCGAAGCGCTCGACGCCTTCGTAGAAACCACGCAAGAGAATCTGACTGGCTCGGTCGCGTTCTCGCTCTACAAAGGCAACGTCAACGTGGTCAGCCGCAAGTCCGATTACTCGCTCTACCGCACCGACCTCTCCTCATTCACCATGGGCGAAGGCTATGATCAGAAGGACGCCGAAGGCTTCATCCGCATCCTCGGATTGCCCTCGCGTTGCCGCGCCCAGACGCAGGCGAAGGTAAAGGTAGAGGTCGCGCAATGAAGATGTGGTCCGGCCGCTTCCGGCAGCCGCTTGACCCCGAATTTGAAAAATGGCAGCGCTCGTTCCCCTACGATCAACGGCTGCTGCCCTTCGAACTCGCTGCCAGCCGCGCCCATGCCAACGCTCTCGAGCACGCCGGAGTGCTTTCTTCCGAAGAGCTTTCCGAAATCGTGAAAGCCCTGGAAGAAATCGGCCACCGTGCCGAATCGTCGCCGGAGTTTCTCAACGATCCGGAAGCGGAAGACGTTCACCACTTCGTAGAAAAGCAACTTGCCGCGCTGATCGGCGCCACCGGCTACAAGTTGCACACCGGCCGCAGCCGCAACGAACAGATCGCGACCGACCTTCGCCTCTTCGTGCGCCAGAGCATCGATACCCTGCAAACCTTGATCGCCGATTGGATCGAGGTGATCTTGGCGCGCGCCGAGGCCGCAGGCAGTGCGTCTTCGCTTTCAGCCATGCCAGCGTACACGCACCTGCAGCCGGCGGAGCCCGTCTTGGTAGCGCATTGGTTACTGGCATACATAGAAATGTTTCTCCGCGACGCCTCGCGCCTCGCCGACTGCCGCAAGCGCGCCAATCTTTGTCCACTGGGATCGGGCGCCGTAGCCGGAGCCACGCTCACCCTCAATCGTCAAACCATGGCCGCGGAGCTGGGTTTTGATGGCCCGACGGCGAACAGTATCGACGCGACCAGCGACCGCGACTTCGCCGTCGAATTCGTCGACGCGCTTTCCCTGCTCGCTCTCCACCTCAGCCGCTGGGCCGAAGAGATGATCCTGTTCTCCACGTCCGCGTACGGATTTGTAGAGTTGCCCGAGCCTTATTCGACCGGCAGCAGCGCCATGCCGCAGAAACAAAATCCCGACTTGCTGGAGCTGGTGCGCGGCAAAGCGGCGCGCGTCATGGGTTGCGCCACCACGCTGCAAACCTTAGTGAAGGGACTGCCTCTCGCCTACAACAAAGACTTGCAGGAAACGCAGGAACCCGTGTTCGACGCCTCCGACACGGTGATGAGCACACTGCCGCTTGTGACCGGATTTATGAATGCGGTCGAATTCAACGAGGCCAAGATGAATCAGGCGGCGCAAACGGGCTTCATGAACGCCTGGGCCGCGGCCGCATACCTCGTCGAACGCGGAGTGCCCTCGCGCCTCGCCCACGAGGCGGTCGGCAAGGCCGTGCTGTTGGCTGTGGAGCGCGGATGCGATTTACAAAAACTGGCGCTCGCCGATCTGCAAGCGATCCACTCGAGTTTTGACGCGGCTTTCCACTCCAGCCTCGGTCTTACTCAAGTGCTCGCTCTACACGACGTTCCCGGAGGCACCGCGCCTCGTCATGTGAAGCGCGCCCTGCAGAATGCTCGGGAGCGGGCTGCCGCGCTGCGCTCGCAGGAACAAATCGCGAGCCGCTCGGCCTGATCTGTGCAGGGATGCGCTGAAAATGGGTTTGGGGCAGCTTCGAGGGCCGTCTTGGGAGACGGGCACACTTCTGGCTGCCCCAATCAGATCTCCATTGTCGCCCACTGCGGGTTGGATGTCTGTGATGGATGGCCCGGGCGTTTGTGGTGAAAGAGGACGGAATTTGGATTGCGGAAATGAAACTCCCGCGGCGTCCCACGTTCTCGAAAACCGCGAGACGAGGAGCACTCGGCATTAATCTTCGGTTGTGCCGTCCAGCCCCTAAAGGGGCATCTGATTTCGAGGATTTTACGACATCGCTAAAGCGATGTCCTGATACGAAGCCCGATCTTCTGCGGCCTGCTGGCGCCCCGTTGTCCTGTCGAGTCTTGTTCTGCGCGAAACGCATCTAACTTGCGAGAAGTTTTCCTTGGAGTGTTCGCCCTGATTCTTAGCCGAGTTCTTTTCTTTGCGCTGTTTCTTTTGGCGGTCTACGCCGTCCAGCGATTCTGGTTTTTGCGGGCGTGGTCGTGGATTGGTTCGTTCTCGAATGCCAACTGGCGTTTTGGTCTTCATGCTGGACTGATCGCGCTGGCCGCTGCACTGCTGGCGACGGTTCTCGATCCGCTGCTTGGGCACTGGGTCTCGCGTTTCAGCTTGGGCGGCTTCAATCTGGGTAGATCGCTCGCTACGTTTGCCCGCCTGTGGCTGGTTGCTTCGTTCTTTGGATTCCTGGCGATTGAATCGGTGGGAGCGATCGAGTGGGTCACGAACGTCGCGGCGCGGCTTCTGCCTCATTCTGGAGCGATTGCCGGCGGGTTCAGTCCTTCGCGGCGGACCTTCTTTCAATACGCCGCCGCTCTGGCTGGAGGCGTTCCATTTCTTGCCGCCACCTATGGATTTGCCGCCGGGCGTTTGCGCTACACGATTGAGCGCGTCGATGTGCCGGTCGCCAATCTTCCTCCGGAACTGGATGGGCTGCGCATCGCTCAGCTTAGCGACATCCACATAGGCGACTACATGCCGCCGCGCGAAATCGCTCGCGCTGTCGATATGGCGAACGACCTGCAGCCTGACATTTCTTTTGTTACGGGAGACTTTATCAGCGGCGAAGGCGATCCGCTGGACACCTGCATCACCGAGTTGAGCCGGCTGCGCGCTCCGCTGGGCGTCTGGGGATGCAACGGCAATCACGAAATTTATGCGGGAGCGGAAGACGACGCGGAACGGCTTTTCCGCGAAAAGGGAATGCGGCTGCTGCGCGCCGCGAGCGCGGTCGTGGAGCACAATGGAGGGCGCTTCAATCTGCTGGGCGTCGATTATCAGCGCGATCACATGACGAGCGAGGGCGACCATCCTGGGCCCATGTTGCAGGAAATCGAACACCTGATCCGGCGCGATATGCCGAACGTTTTGCTTTCGCACAATCCGAATTCGTTTCACCGCGCGGCCGAGATGGGCATCGAACTCAGCCTTGCCGGTCACACGCACGGCGGGCAGGTAAGGTTTGAGATCGTGGATCACAGCGTCAGCCCGGCTCGCTTGATCACGCCTTTCGTCGCCGGACTTTATCACCTGCCCATGCCCTTTAGCGCGCCCGCGAGCAATGGCGCACAGAAGGCTGCGCTTTATGTGAACCGCGGCCTCGGAACCCTGGGCTTCCCGGTGCGGATCGGTGTCCCGCCAGAGATCACGCTGCTGACCCTGCGGAGGGCATGAAAGCAGGCGTTGGGCGCATGCGTGGGCCTAACTCTCTATCTTTTTTAGGTACAGCCGAAGCCCCGCCAACACTATCCCGATGGCAATGACGGATATTCCGAAACCGATACGGCGATAGTTGCGTTCCACCATGGCATCCTTCCCAGCTTGCAGGTTCTGGGCGGCGATTTTCAGGCCAGCTTGAATATCCTGATCCACCAAGTCCGTGCGGAAGCTATGGATGGTGACGCGCGCCTTGGTCAGCGAATCCCGTGCCTGATCCTGTCCCAGCCGAGCCTCGCTCACCTCCATGCCAGAAGACTCGGCGACGCGGAGAATCGAGTCTGCGCTTTTGTTGGCCTCGTCCAATCGACGCAAGCCGCTCAGTAATCCTGCCCTGGCTTGATCGCACTCGTCACCTGGGCTATGACAGCGCATGCAGGCGGCGTCAGGGCCAGTGCCAAGATACGCGTCGGTTGGGTGTTTGATGCCATGATTGCTATGACACACGACGCATCCGGGAAGAGAAGCCGCTTCAAAGGCCTTTTTGTGCGTACTTTTTTCGTACATCTGTGCTTGGAAAGCGTGACAGTTCGAGCACACATTCTGAACCTTGTCTACGCCTGGCGGCGCCGCGCCATGGTTTCCATGACAGGTTGTACAGGTGGGCGCACTCAGATCGCCTCGCACCGCTAGCGCTTCGTGGTGCACGCTGGTGCTGTACTTGGCGAACTGATCCGTGGGAATGGAATATCCCTTCATGTAACTGGCGTCAGCATGGCAGCGAGCGCAGGTGTTGGCCACGTTGACCGGGTTCACCGTGGAGCGGAGATCGCGGGGCGCCCTTAGATCGTGGACACTGTGACAATCGGTGCACACGGCTACCTTCGTGTCTCCCGCCGCGAAGCGCTTGCCGTGCACACTGGTGCGGTACTGGTCCAACTGGTCAGTGCGCAAGCTGGGGTTGAACTGCCGAATATAGGCGGGATCCGAATGGCAACTTCCGCACAACTGCGGGATCTGTTTGCGATCGATCTTGCCTTTCCAGCCTGCCTTTCGGCTCATGGCTTTGTCTGCATCGTCGCTGGTTGGGTCGCCGCCGTGGCAACTGGCGCAAGTCAAGCCCTTTTGTGCGTGTATGTCCTGGCTGAACTTCTCCTGGGTCACTCCCAGGGGATCGGGCAAGGTGGAGTGACAGTCCAGGCAGGAGTTCGCGATTTGCCCAGAACTTTGCCCAGAACTTTGCCCGCAGCCCAGGCACGCTGCCAACACGACGAAGCCGGCCAGCCTGACATGGGCGGCGCTGAACGGTCGGAGCTTATTTCGCAAGAAGGCCATAAACACTCATACCTGCAACGTACGCAAGAGCAAAGACAGAAAGCCCAGTGATCCACCGTTTCATATGTGAGGGTTGGTCACTCTCAAAGAAAGGCAGCAGGAGCCACAACAAGCCGACGAGGCCGAAAGCAAGCACACCCAGAACCTCCCCGTCGATGAACCACACTTTGGACGGGATGAGCTTGAGCGTCTGGAACATGAAAAGGAAGTACCACTCGGGCTTGATTCCCGCTGGGGCAGACACAAAAGGATCTGCCTTGACACCAAGGTTCCACGGGAATAGTGCTGCCAACGCGCCCAGTACTGCCAGGGCCACGTACCAAGCCATCAATTCCCGCAGCACGAAGTTGGGAAAGAACTTCATTTCCCGCTTGGCAGACGGATCCGCGGTCCACTGCACTTCCAGTTTCGGGGGAATACTCATGCCAAGGCGTTGCACCAGCAACAGGTGCAACAGGAGAAGCACAGCTGCAATTCCGGGGAGAACGGCGACATGGAATCCAAAGAACCTGGTCAGCGTGGCTCCCGTCACCTCTTCACCACCGCGGAGAAAGATCATCATGGGCTTACCGACGATCGGAACCTGCCCGGTAATCTCGGTGCCGACCTTGGTGGCGAAGAAGGCCAGCGTGTTCCAGGGCAGCAGATACCCGCTGAAGCCAAATCCCATGACAAGAAATAGAAGAAGCACACCGGTGATCCATGTCAGCTC
>JBEKWL010000190.1:0-8721 GCA_049513095.1 Terriglobales bacterium | reverse complement strand
GCCAAGGGCTATGGTTTTATCAGCCGCCAGAATGGCGAGGACGTTTTCGTTCACTTCTCCGCCATCCAGGCAAACGGGTTTCGCAGCCTGCAGGAAGGTCAACAAGTTCAGTTCGACGTCGTGAAAGGCCCCAAGGGCTGGCAGGCAGAGAACGTCAAAGGCGTCTAGACCACAACCAAAATTCGGAAAAGAAGGCGGCCCGCGCAGGCCGCCTTTCTTTTTTGCCATCAGACTGAATTGGCGAGTTGGATTACTGCGCTGGTTTGCTGGCCTGCTCGGCTTCGGCGACCGTCGCGAAGAAATGAAAGAAACTTTCCACCCGGGTGACTTCGAGAGCGTTATGGATCCGCTGATTCACGCCCACCAACCCCAGAGTGCGTCCATCTTTTTGTCGCGTGACATAGGCGCCGACGAGCGCTCCAATCCCCGCTGAATCCGCCAGTGGGACATCCGTGAAATCCAGGATGAGCGCGCGCGAGTTGTCGGCGCGCAACTTGGATTGAAAGCCGAATAGATTGAGAAGTGTCAGTGGTCCCGAAAGGCGCAGGATGCGGATTCCCTCGCGCGACCCGGGAAGATCTTCGATGTGCAACGGCTGATCGGGCATGCGAGAAATGTTACCGGCGAATGAACGGGTGAATGTTAAAAACAGGTTAATTCCGGAGTTGAGGTTCCGCGTGCGCCGAGATTCTTCGTCTCTGCGGGCGGCCGTCCCTACGCTAGCCGGACGGGGCTGAGCCCCGTCACCACACGGGTTATTCTCCACCTACGGTGAGCCCATCAATCCGGACGGTCGGCGAGGCTATGCTGCCGCGGAATTCCAGGTCGCTGCCTATCTCGGAAATATTGCAGAACATCTCTTTGAGATTGCCGGCTACCGTGATCTCTTCGACCGGATAGGCCAGTTCGCCGTTGACGATCCACATGCCGGAGGCTCCGCGAGAGTAGTCGCCGGTAACCAGGTTGGCGCCGTGGCCGAGAAACTCGGTTACATAGAGGCCGTCTTTGATCTCCGCGATTATCTGTTTCGGCGTTTTCGTTCCCGGTTCGAGAAAATAATTCCCCGGACCGATGCCCGGCGTTCCGGCGAGTCCGCGAGAAGCGTTGGCCGTGGTCTCGAGTCCCAGCTTCTTCGCCGTGTAGGTATTCAGCAGATACGATTTCAGAATTCCGTTTTCAATCACTACGGTGCGGCGCGTGGGAATCCCTTCACCATCGAAGGGCGTGGTGCCGAAACCGCCGGGCATGGTGCCGTCATCGATGACGGTTACGTTTACTCCGGCAATTTTCTGCCCGAGTTTGCCCGCCAGGAAAGAGGCTCCGCGATAGACCGAGTCGCCATTCACTCCCTCGAAAATATGTTCGATCATGGAGCTTGCGACCATGGGATCGAGCACCACCGGCACATGCGCAGTCTTCACCTTGCGCGCGCCCAGGCGCCGCAGGGTGCGGCGCGCCGCTTCTTTTCCTACCTGCTCCGCCGAGTCGAGCTTGGCCAGGCTGCGTGCCACCGAATACCAGTAATCGCGCTGCATGCCGCCGTTCGCGTCCTGCGCAATGGGCACCACCGCGACCGAACAGTACGACCGCCGGTATTCGCCGACAAAACCGTGAGAATTCGCCAGCACTTTTCTGCCGGTAGCGGCGTCAAAAGATCCACCGTCCGAGTTCTTGATGCGGGGATCGGCGTCGAGCGCGGCCTTTTCGGCGCGGCGTGCGTACTCAATGCGCCCGGCGCCGGGCAACGAGTAAACGTCCTCGTGATAGAGATTCAGGTCGCCGGAAAGCGATCCGAGCTTGGCGGCTTCGGGGATTCCGGCGAACGGGTCTTCGGAACAGATCTTCGCCAGTTCGAGCGCCGACTTCAGCATGCGCTCGATGCCGGCGGCGGAAAAATCGCTGGAGTAGGTGCTGGCCGCGCGTTGTCCGAAGAAGACGCGCACGCCGATGGCGCGCGAGCCCGACTCCTTCAGCGTTTCAACCTGGCCCAGCCGCACCACAGTCGAGAATTCGTCGCCCTCGCGGACGACACACTCGGCCGCCGTCGCGCCGCCCTTCATCGCGCGGCTGACAACGTCGGTGGCACACACTCGGCCGCCGTCGCGCCGCCCTTCATCGCGCGGCTGACAACGTCGGTGGCAATTTCCTTGAGATCGGTTACGAGTTTGGTTTCGCTGGTTTCTAGTGTTGTTGTCATTTCCAAATCGCTATTAGCTTTTGGCTTTTAGCTAAGAGCTAACAGCGCCTTATTGCATGAATCCGCCGGTTTCGCGTTTGGCTGTGCCGCCTACTGTCAGGCGATCGATCTTAATGGTCGGGATGCCGACGCCGACGGGAACGGTCTGTCCATCTTTGCCGCAGGTGCCGACGCCTTCATCAAGTTTCAAATCGTTGCCGACCATCGAAACCCGCGTCAGCACATCGGGCCCGTTGCCGATCAGGGTTGCGCCCTTGATGGGCGCGGTGATCTGTCCGTTTTCGATGAGATAGGCTTCCGACGCCGAGAAAACAAATTTTCCATTGGTGATGTCGACCTGCCCGCCGCCGAAGTTCACCGCGTAAACGCCATTCTTTACCGAGCGAATAATGTCTCCGGGATCGTCTTGCCCGGCCAGCATGTAAGTGTTGGTCATGCGCGGCATGGGAATGTGCTCGTAGCTTTCGCGGCGTCCGTTACCGGTATCGGCAAGGCCCATCAGCTTCGACGAGAGTTTGTCGCTGAGATATCCCTTCAGAATTCCATTTTCGATCAGCACGGTTTCCTGGGTGGGCTGGCCTTCGTCATCTACATTCAAGGAGCCCCGGCGCCATGGCATCGTGCCGTTGTCGACCACCGTGCATTTTTCGCTGGCGACTCGTTTGCCGATCAGGCCGGCGAATGCCGATGTCTTCTTACGATTGAAGTCAGCCTCCAACCCATGACCCACGGCTTCGTGCAGCAGAACGCCGGGCCATCCCGGGCCGAGCACGACTTCCATGTCGCCGGCGGGAGCTTCGCGCGCGTCGAGTTGCAGAATGGCCTGGCGCGCGGCCTCCTTGGCAAAGAACTCGGGAGTTTTGTCGCCGAAAAAGAAGTCGAGCGCTACCCGGCCGCCGCCGCCCGAGGTTCCACGCCCCGACGACTCGCGGCCCGAACTTGCATCCGTCTTCGCGATGCAGGAAACATTCACGCGCGCCAGCGGCTGCGAGTCTTCCGCAAACGTGCCGTCGGAGCCGACCACCAGGATGTTCCTCAGTTCGTCGGCATAGCTGGCGCGCACTTCTTTGATCCGCGCATCGTATCCGCGAGCGGTGCGATCGGCGCGCATCAGCAGTTCCACCTTGGCGGTAATGTCGGCGTCCACCGAAGGCAGCGCCACGGGGTACAAGCTGCGGGCCGGCTTCTGCTGGAATCCGGCGACCGCCGTCTTGGACGGCGCGCTTGCGATCAGCGCCGCGGTGCGCGCAGCATGCAGAATCCGCTGTGGAGAAAGATCGTCGGTGTAGGCATATCCGGTGCGCTCGCCCGAAACGACGCGGACGCCGCAGCCCGCGGAAATCCCCTGCGAGGCGGACTTCACCAGCGACTCATCCACCATCAGCGAGGTCGAGGTCAGATATTCGAAGTAAAGGTCGGCATAGTCGCCGCCCGCCGAGAGCGCGGCGGCCAGATAAGTCTCAAGATCGTGATTCGTAAGGCCGTAGTGGGCGAAGAAGAAGTGTTGTTGGGTGGCAGTCACCATATTTTGATGCCCTTGGCTTTGAAACGACTCGCAGAGGTTAACAGCATTATCCCATGAGCGGAGGGGGCCTCGGCATCAGGTGCAAGACTAAGAATTCAGACGGCGCCGCGGCAGAGCGAAACCAAACAATTGCGCGGTCCAGCGATCACTGACGCGAGGGCTCGCCGGACGAATAATTCTCACAACATGACCCCGGAATCCCTCAGCCAAATGCTCTCCGAATTCCTCGACGGCGCGCGCGCCGCGGTTGTAGTGGAGGACGGCGCCATCGCGTTCGATCTGGCAGAGTCGAAATATTCGGTTTCCGGCGAGTACCACAAGTGCCTGCTGCATCTGTGGTCGAGCGAGCGGAATTTCGTGCGGCGCGTGCTGGATGCGGAAGTGAAGGCCACCACGCTCCGGTTGCAAGTGCAGCGCATGGGGCAGAATCGTCCCACCCGGCTGGACTTCTGCCGCGACCGCGATCAGCGCTCACTCGCCGCGCGACGGGCGGCGCGGGTCGCCTACGAGCCTCGCCTGCGCCGGGCGCTGGAGAGGAATTTTCCCGGCTGGACTGTGGTCCGGCTCACCACCAGCGTGGATCTCAAACACTCCTTCGGTCCGGCCTACCTGCGTGGCTTGCTGCGCCAGGGACAGCGCGCCCTCGCCATCGTGGGAGTGAACGACCAGGAAACTCAATCGAGCGTCGATGGTGCCCTGACCTGTGGAATTCTTTGGCTTGAGGCGTGCCGTCTGGCACAGCAGGAGCGCCGCGTGGTCGAAGGGCTGGCGATGGTCGTGCCGAAGGGCATGGCTACTCTTACCCGGCAGCGTATGGCGCATCTCCATCCGACGGCGGCGAAGTGGCATTTGTACGAATTCGACCAACGGGAGGATGCGTGCGCGGCGGTGGATATTGGCGATCGCGGCAATCTGGCAACCCGCTTAGTGCATTCGATCGATGAAGGCCTGGCGCGCGAACGCTTTGCGGAATCGATCGCGCGCATTCGCGGGATTCTGCCGCAATCGGAAGTCGTGGTGCTCTCGCCGGCGCTGATTTCTTTCCGGCGGCATGGCCTGGAATTCGCCCAGGCGCGGATTGCGCATGATCCGCGGAACTTCCAGAGCAGCGAGGAAATCGCCTTCGGTGTGGGGCCGGAAGAGCGCGTTCTCGACGCGGAGAACGAAGCCCAGTTTGCCGACTTGGTGCGGCTGGCGGCGGCCGTCCGTCACAAGGACGGTCCCAAGAACCACGCGTTGTGGCGAATGCATCCCGAGCGCTGGCTGGAATCGCTGGTTGCCCGGAACATCGCGGCGCTCGACGGGCGGCTGCGGCCGGAACCGGTGTATGCCCAGGTGCCCGCATTCGCCGCGGCGGATCGAGCGATGATTGATATTCTGTCCGTAACTCGCGAGGCGCGACTGGCCGTCATCGAACTCAAAGCCGACGAGGATATCCATCTACCGCTGCAAGGCGTGGATTACTGGTCGCGCGTCGCCTGGCACCAGAGCCGCGGCGAGTTGGCGCAATTCGGTTATTTTCCCGGAAGTGAGATCTCAACGGAGAAACCCCTGCTCATGCTGGTCGCGCCCGCTCTGCACGTGCATCCCACAACCGATACCATCCTGCGCTATCTGTCGCCGGAGATCGATTGGGAACTGCTGGGAATTGACGAGCACTGGCGGGAAGAGATACGGGTCGTGTTCCGAAAAAGGCCGCCGCGCACGCCGATTCGTGCGGCTTGAAGCTTTTCACCGCCGAGACGCCGAGAGCGCCGAGAAAACCTTTCTTGGGTTTTAGAAAACTAAGGTGAGGATTTGTGGAAAGAAAACACGCTCCCTCGGTTTTTGATTTTGGCTCAAAAATTTCTCGGCGTTCTCTGCGTCTCGGCGGTGTTCCAGTTCGCTCCGCTGGCTCAGATTCCGATGCTCTTCCGCAGCATCACCAGTTGTCCTGTGTGATACGCATTGTGGTCGGCCACCAGCAGCGCCTCGCGCAAAACTGTTTGCCCATCACCCCAGGGGATCCGGGCGTAGAGATCGACTCCGCGGTTGGCGACAAGTCGCTCCATCGTCCGTGAGTCCTGCCTGAACGCAGCCATACTCGTCTTCCAGGCCTTCTCGTCAGAAGGAGCTTCCGACGCAGGCCAGTAGCCTTCGGGCCATTTCGGAGAGACGTGCTTCGCATTGCGGCTGAACTCCAGGATGTCCCACTGGGCGAGGCGCATGTGCTCGAGCAGCATCCATGCGGTGTGAGGAAAGTTCGCAACTTTGACTCCGGCGAGTTGCACGGGCCAATCGCCCATCGCGGCATCGAAGTCGGCGTGCGCCCCTCCGCCTTTCAGCAAGTAAAGCAGGTGATCGCGGAGCAGCTGATCGGGAGATGCCGGTCGCGCCGCGGCTTTCCTCTTCGATTCAGATTTGGTTGATGTTTTCCTGGTCGTCGTTTTCCCGGTTTTTTTCGCCATAGTGATCCCATTGTATGAGAGGGGAAGATGGGAAGTGGAAGTTCAGTTGAGAAGTTCGAGTGCCATTCCACCGGTGTCGGGTTCATTTCGCTTTTCGGGCGCTTCGCCCTTGTATACCCGTCCGATTCCGCGTACCAGGCGCCGCATCGGCAGCTCTCCTTTGGCATCGGCGAAGAAGATTTCGCCCGTCCTCGTCCCGCGATAGCACCAGCGCTTCAGGATCGCCAGATGCTCCATGCGCTCGATCGCGCTGGCTGGCTTGGCCGCGGGAAATGCCGCCAATGCGGCCTGGAGGCGGGCTTCCATGGATTGTGATTTGGTGTGTTCCGCGCCGGAGATGGGAAATTCGAGCGGCCCCGCGAGCGCGCCACAGTCGATCCGGAACAAGGCGACGCTCTCCGGCTGCACGGACCTCTGCACGATCACGGCGCGCGACTGGTCAATCCGGCGGACGAACTCCGGCAACTGTTGCAGCACGGGAGTGAGCTTGTCGAGCCGCGCATGAATGGCGGCGGCAGCCTCGAATTCCATTTTCGCCGAGGCGTCATCGCGCTCCGCCCCCATCTGCCGCTTCAGCGATTCGCCGCGTGAGTCCAGGAAATCCTCGACCCGCACCACCTCGGAGCGATATTCGCCATCGGTGCAGCCGCGAAAGCAGGGCGCCAAACACATCTTCATTTCGGAATAAACGCAGCCGGGAAATTTCGGGTCGGGATGGAGATCTTCCACACAGCGCCGCATTTTGAAGAAGTCGAGCGCGTCGTTCATGAACTTTTCCGCCGCTACCCGCGAGGCGAACGGCCCGTAGTAAACGTTCTTTCCCGAAATCGGTCCCAGCCGCGTCGTGATCGAAGCTCGGGGAAATTCGTTTTCCAGATGCAGCTTGACCAGGGGAGCGAAGCGCAGCCGCAGGCGATTCGAGTAGGTCTTGGGAAAGGCAGCGCGCAGGACTCGATAGAGGACGAACCCCGATTCGAAATCGGAGCCGGTCAGCGTGTATTCGATCCAGCGAACGCGATCGCGCAGGTTGAGGCGCTTCGTCCGCTCTTCTGGGGCGGAAAGCAAACGCTGCAAACGGCGGCGCAGGTTCGCGGTTTTGCTGACGTAGGGCTCGGAGTGCGCATCCTCGCCGCGCAGGAGAAACACAGCTGGAGCTGCGGCTACGGCGGAGAAGACCTCGGCGTCAGCTTCCGGCCGGAACTCGATGCGTTCGGTCAGCACTTTGAGATTGTAGAGCGACCGGCCGTGCAGATGCAGGCCCGCTTCCACGCTCTGTGGAGAACGGCAAAGGATAAGTCCTTCGCGTACGCGGGCTATCCGAAGCTCGCGCTCTTGAATTTCTGGCGGAAGTCGGGGCCGTCCATCTTTACGATGCGGCACATCTCGTGCAACCGGGAGCGCATACGCTCGCCGATTCGGTCGCCAAGAGTTTCTTCGCGAGCCGCCGCCCGCGCCGGCGACAATGACACTGATGATGATCGAGCCACACTCGCGGCCGGCTCGTCGGCAAAATTTGTGGTGATGATCGTAGCTCGGTTGTCGTTGTAGCGCGTGTTGAGGATCAAGCTGACCGTGTCCCACACCCACTCGCTTGGTTTCACGGCGCCGAGCTCATCGAGCAGCAGAACTTCGGCTTCAAACACCGGCCGCAGCACCTGAAGCTCCGTCGCCCGGACAGAGTCGTTGTAGGAGTTCTGTATTTGTTTCAGCAGTTCGCGATAGTCGCAAAAAAGGCAGGCGCTTCCTCGGGCCGCAATGAGTTCCTTAAGAATGCCCACTGCGAGGTGGGTCTTGCCGGTCCCGATTCCGCCGATTAGCAGCAGCCCAGCCCCGTCTCGCGGATCAAACTCCTGCACGAAGCGCGAGGCACTGATGTGGGCAAGCGCAATCGAGGGATCGGCTCCCGGGAAGTCCGTCGTAAAGTTCGACAGCTCACAATGCTCATATCTCTTCGGAATCCGCGCCGCCGCGATCAGGGCGCCGCCGCGCGCCCGCAGCTGGCAATCGCAGCGCGTCACACCGCGCTCGGGCGCTCCCGGAGCCGGCTTCCATCCTGAGCCCGCACAGAGGGGGCAAACTTCGGCTGCTGTTTTCATGATTGTGTACTTAGTCTCTAGTACTTAAACTCTGCACCCGAACCTGCCTGCGCTGCAACTCGAAACCGGTTCCTTTCTGTGCACATCTCTGTGCACATCCTGTGGAGACGAGCGGCGGCCTGTGGAGAACCGTGGAGAAGCGAGGAAAACTGCCGCGCCGCAAGTTCAGACGAAGATCGCAGACAGGGAGTGAACACGAACCGGCACTTTCGTCGCATTCTTCAATTACTACACACGGCCGCTCGCCTAAGTTGTCAAAACCGGCAACCGGCACGTGTTTCCCATTGACAATCCCGTCGTATGGAGGAAAATTGCCATCGCCGGTGCTCGCGCTTTGAGCTTTCCTCCCCGGCTGATGCGCGGGAACCGACAATGACTAGTGTCAGGAGAGAGCATGAACAAAGCTGATCTGGTTGACCGGATCGCCGAAGCCTGCAGTATTTCAAAGGCGCAGGC
>JBEKWL010000189.1:0-6747 GCA_049513095.1 Terriglobales bacterium | reverse complement strand
GGCTGGAGTGGAGCCCATCCTGACGGCGGCGCCAAGTCGCAGCGCATCCTCGCTGCTTTCCCCGTGGGCGCTGGGCGCGCCCGGCGGAGAAGGTGAAGCCGCCCAGTAGCCAACAAATCTCAATCAATGTGATCTGCCTGGAAAGAAAGGGTGTGCGTTTGAAGCATTTATCAGTCTTCGCTCTGGCAAATCTCACTTTGGCGATTCTGATTCCGGTGACCATGGTCGGGCTGGCTGCGCCTGCATCGGCGCAGTCGCGGGCCCAGTCGCCAGGAACGGCGGGAACCTTGCGCGGGCAAGTGACCGATCCTTCCGGAGCGGTGGTGACGAACGCCACGGTTGCGGTCCTCGTCTCCGGCGGACAAACGCATTCGGCCACAACCAGCAAAACCGGCGGGTACGAAATCGGAAATCTGCCGCCCGGCAAGTACACAGTCACGGCCAATGCCCAGGGATTCGCCGTCTTTGTGCAAAACGACGTAGACGTGGCGGCGGGCCAAGTCGCGCAATTCAACATTGCGCTCGACATCAACGTGCAGGAGGAAAAAGTCAACGTCCAGGGAGAGGGAGAAAACCCTCAAGTCGACGTCAACCCCGCCAATAATGCGAGCGCGATCGTACTGAGCGGCAAGGATCTGGAAGCGCTTCCCGACGATCCCGATGAATTGCAGTCTGACCTGGAAGCGCTGGCCGGACCTTCAGCCGGTCCCAATGGCGGTCAGCTTTACATCGATGGATTCACTGCGGGACAGCTCCCGCCGAAATCGTCGATCCGCGAGATTCGCATCAATTCTAATCCCTTTTCAGCCGAATACGACAAGCTCGGCTACGGGCGAATCGAAGTCTTCACCAAGCCGGGCACCGACAAGTTCCATGGACAGTTCTCCGTCGTAGGAAACAGTTCGGGATTAAACACGCGCAACCCTTTTCTCGGCGACGCTGCGCAGGAGCCGTACGACTCCGTAATCTATATGGGAAATGTCGGCGGGCCGATCAACAAGAAGGCGTCGTTCTTCCTCGACGTGCAGCGCCGCAACATCGACGAGATTGCAGTTGTAGACGCGCCGACACTCGACGTGAGCGAGAGCGTTCCCAACCCGCGCACCCGCACCAACATCGCTCCACGTATCGACTACCAAGTCAGCACCAATAACACGCTCACCGCGCGTTACCAGTATTATCGTGACACCCAGGAAAATGCGGGTGTCGGCGGGTCCGTGCTGCCGGAGGCTGGCTACGACACCACATCCACCGAACACACCGTGCAGATCACCGATACGCAGATCCTGGGAACGAAGGCCGTAAACGAGACTCGCTTCCAGTACCTGCACGATAACAGCGGGCAGACTCTGTTGAGCACGGCGATAGGCATCAACGTACTTGGGAATTTCACAGGTGGAGGCAGCAATTCAGGAGTGCAGGCGGGCCACCAGGATCATTACGAACTGCAGAATTACACTTCGATATCGCAGGGCAAGCACTTCGTGAAATTCGGGGGACGTCTGCGGGCAGTTCACGAAATCAGTACGTCCGGCACTGGGTTCAACGGTACCTATACCTTCTCTAACCTCGGGAATTACAACACTGGCACTCCGAGCCAGTATTCCATCGATGCAACCCCCAGCGGTGCGGTTCCCAGCGTGTCCGCCACGGTGGTGGATGCTGGGCTGTACGTGCAGGACGACTGGAAGGTGCGTCCGACTTTCACTCTGAGCGGCGGCCTGCGTTTTGAAACGCAGAACGCGATTCACAATCATGCCGACTGGGCGCCCCGTCTCGGCTTTGCGTGGGGCATCGGCGGCGGAGGCAAGAATGCCCCGAAAACCGTGCTGCGCGGCGGCTTTGGCCTATTCTACGACCGATTCACCCAGGATCTGGTCCTCAATACGGACCGCTTGAACGGCGTAACCCAGCAACAGTATATTTTGGATTCCACATCCGGCCCGATATCTTACCCGACCCCTCCGCCGGTGAAGACGTTGCCGGCAACGACACAGACGATCTACCAGATCAGTCCGAACCTGCACGCGCCCTACATCATGCAGACCGCGTTCAGCCTGGAGCGACAGGTCACGAAGATCGCCAACGTTACGGTTTCGTATCTAAGTTCGCGCGGCGTGCACCAGTTTCTCTCCCTGAACGTCAACGCCCCGCTGCCGGGCACACCGTTCTCGGCAGGGCCGCCTCCAAACCCGGCGGCGGGCCCGATCTACCAATACTCCTCCGATGGACTTTTTCGGCAGAACCAGTTGATCGCGAATTTCAACATTCGGGCGGGAACGAAGCTATCTCTCTTCGGTTACTACTCTCTGAACTACGCTAACAGCGACGCTTCCGGCGTCTCGAACTTTCCCTCCAATCAGTACGATTTGAGCGTGGACTACGGGCGAGCTTCCTTTGCCATCCGGGATCGGCTGTTTGTGGGCGGCACCATCGGACTGCCGCATGCATTTCGCCTGAGTCCGTTTATGATTTTTAATTCCGGCACGCCCTACAACGTTACCGCGGGCCAGGACTTGAGCAACGATTCCCTTTTTAATGACCGCCCCGCATTCGCTCCCAATCCTCCGGCTTCGTGCCTTTCGTCGACCGTAGCTTGCCACTATGTGGTTCCGACTACTTCCTACACTCCAATTCCCATCAACTATCTGACCGGCCCGTCCCTGTTCACGCTGAACCTGCGGCTGGCAAAAACCTTCGGCTTCGGGCCGGAGATTGGAAGCAAAAGCGGGGCGCAGCCAAGCGGTGGTCCTCCAGGCGGTGGGGGGGGTGGTCCGCGCGGCGGCGGTGGCGGTGGCGGTGGCGGCGGCCTTGGACGTGGCCCCGGTGGCGGAGGGTTTGGGGGCATGGGCCCTGCAACCACCCGACGCTACAACCTAACCTTCAGCGTAAATGCACGCAACGTTCTGAACAAGGTGAACGCAGCGACTCCCATCGGCGTCCTGCCCCCACCCAATTCAACCACCCCATCCAATTTCGGAAAGTCAATTGCTCTGGCAGGTGGGCCGTTCTCAAGCGCGGCGGCAAATCGGAAAATTGAATTGCAGGCGATGTTCAGCTTCTAGCCTCCGCGCTAAGTCGAATAATCGGCGTTGATCCGCACATACTCGGCGGTCAGGTCGGTGGTGAGAAATCGCACCGCGTGCTGGCCGCGCCCAAGCTGCACGCGAATATCGCAGACCGGCTGCGCGAGACTGCGATGAGCTTGCCGCTCGTTGAACGCGCAGGCGATTCCGTTCCGGCATACTCTCTGACTACCAATGAAAATCTGCACGCGCGATGGATCGACGGGCACGTCGCACCTGCCCACTGCCGCGAGAATGCGTCCCCAATTCGGATCAGCCCCAGCCCACGCGGTTTTGACCAGCATCGAGTGCGCAATCGTCCGCGCCACCAGCAACGCCTCTTCCCTGCTGCGCGCCCGTTCGACAAACAGACGGATCACGTGCTGCACGCCTTCACCGTCACTGACTATCTGCTCGGCTAGAGACTGGCATACTGCGGTCAGAGCCACGGACAACTTCTTTCGGGTGCGCGCATCTTTCACCCTCGCGCCGCTGGCGCCGCTCGCGAGCAGCAACACGGTGTCGTTGGTCGAGGTGTCGCCGTCAATGGACATGCAATTCAACGAGTGGTCGCTCGCCTCGCGCAGAAGATGCTGCAACTCCCGCGCACTCGCAGCGACATCGGTGAACAGGTACACCAGCATGGTCGCAAGCTGCGGATGGATCATGCCGGCGCCCTTAGCGATACCCAACACGGTGACTTCTTCTGAGGCCGCTCTCGAGGCCGTTCGGAAGCGCGCGGACGCCAGCTTGGGCCGGGTGTCGGTGGTCATGATGGCGTGGGCAAAGGCGAGAACGCCACGCCGGCTGGGCGATCGCGCTGAAAGGGCGACGAGCTCCGGCAACTTTGCGAGTATTTTTCCCGCCGGCAGTCGAACTCCGATGATTCCTGTCGAAGAAGGAAGGATTTCGGCAGCGGGCACGCCGAACAGCCTTCCGGCTTCGCGACAGACCTGTTCGCAGGCTTGAATGCCTACGTGTCCGGTGGCGCAGTTGGCGTTGCCGGAGTTCACGACGACGGCTCGAACGCGGCCGCCGGTCGAAAGCAACGCCGCGCGCCCAACTTCCACGGGAGCGGCGACGACCCGGTTCTTGGTGAACAACGCGGCAGCGGTCGCGCCACTGGCGGCTTCCGCCAGCGCCAGGTCCGGCCGGCCACTGACTTTAATGCCGGCAGCGACGGCAGAGAAAGAGAATCCCAGGGGCAAACGAATTCTCTCGGGAGAACGGCGCAGTGAGATCATGCCTGAATCTTCAACCAGTTTTTGGGCGGCGGCAGAATTGCAAACGTGGGCAGATTTCCGCGGATCATCGCAACTTCGTCGCAGCGATAGAGCAGGGGGCACTTATAACAGTCTTTGTGGATCTTGTCGGGAAGATCCGCGTGATTGGCAATGGTAAATCCCATGCGCGAAAAAAATTCCGGAATGCGAGTGAACAGGCACACGCAGGTGACTTTGTGCTTTTCCGCTTGCGCCAGCAGCGCCTTGACCAGGCGTCTGCCGCCACCGCGGCTTTGGCTCGAGGGATCGACGGTGATCGAACGAATTTCGGCCAGGTGCACGCCATAGAGGTGGAGAGCGCCGCATCCGATGATGCGTCCGTCATGCTCCAAAACGACAAAGTCGCGGACGTTCTCGCAGATCTCGGCGAGCGTGCGTGGCAGGAGAGTGCCGTCGCCGGAGTAGGCCGCGATGAGAGCGTGAATCTGCTCGGCATCGGGAAGGACCGCATCACGCGTGCGCATGGGCCTCTTTGCGTCCCGGCGGACCGGACTGCTTTTTTTTGTGCGTGCGCTTTTGCGGGAACTCTGCATTTTTGTGCAATGCCGCGTCCAGCGCCTTGACCAATTGATCCACGTGCCTTTTCTGAATCACGTAAGGCGGCAGAAAGCGCAGCACGGTTTCGTGCGTGCGATTGATGATAATCCCTTCTTGCAGCAGTTGCTTGGTCACCGCCTTCGCGAGTTCCGGCGAGTCCAGGTCCACGGCCTGCATGAGCCCTGCGCCGCGCACGTCCTGAATCGATTTGTGCTTTTTGTCCAGTGCCTCGAGCGCTGCTTGAAAGTATTCGCCCAGCACGCGCACGTGCTTCAGCAATTGCCGTTCCGCGCGCAGGAACTCGATGGCAACGGCGCAGGCCAACGGGCCTCCGCCAAACGTGGTTCCGTGCAGACCCGGATGCATGCAACTCGCAACCCGTTCGCTGGTGAGAATGGCGCCAAGCGGCAAGCCGCCAGCCAGCGGCTTGGCGACGGTGACCACATCCGGCAGCACACCATAATGCTGGTAGGCAAAGTGGCGTCCGGTACGGCCGAGGCCGCTCTGAATCTCGTCGAGTATGAGCAGGGCGCCGCTTTTCTTGGTTAAGCGCGAGGCAAGTTCGAGAAACTCCTTATTGACGGGACGAATCCCGCCCTCTCCCTGAATGGTCTCGATGCACACCGCACAGACGCTGCCATCGAATTTCCGTTGCAGGTCGTCCAGGTCATTGAACTTGACGAAAGTCACACCCGGCACCAGCGGAGCAAACGGGGCTCGATATTTCGGCTGACCGGTGGTGGCCAGCGCGCCAAAGGTGCGTCCATGAAAAGAGTTTTCCATGGCAAGGATGCGCGTCTTTGGACTGCGCTTGCTGCCGTTCTTATTGTTCATTCGCGCAAACGCGCGGGCGAGCTTGAGCGCTCCTTCCCAGGCCTCAGTGCCGCTGTTGCAGAAGAAAGCGCGGTCAAGCCCGGAGATCTCGGTCAGCAGTCGCGCGAGTTCCGCTTGATACTCGTGGAAAAAAAGATTCGAAACATGAATCAACCGGCTAGCTTGACGCTTGATCGCCGCCTGGATGGCGGGGTGGTTGTGGCCGAGCGCATTGACTCCGATTCCACTCTGGAAATCCAGATAACGCTTGCCGCGAGAATCCCAGAGATACACGCCGCGCCCGCGTACAAACAGGATGGGCTGGCGCTCGTAGGTGGGAAGCAAGAGCTTCGCTTCCATGCGGGAAACAGAAGCGAGGCTCATGCTCTCAGCACCTCGGTGCCGCATTCCAGCTTGGTGAAATAAAACAATGGAAGCATTTCGACCTGCGCCGCGGGCAGAATGCGCACGCGCCCCACCCCTGATTTGAGAGCCTGGGTACAGGCTTCGAGCTTGGGCATCATGCCGCCACTGACTACGGATTCGTCGATGAGTCCGGCAACCTGCTTGGTATCCAAACGAGCAATCACCGAACCGTCGGCTTGCTTTACGCCGGCCACGTCGGTCAGAAAAATCAGCGCGTCGGCCTCGCACGCTATGGCGCACGCGGCTGCCATCTGGTCCGCATTGACGTTGTAATACTGCCCGTCGCCTCCGAGCGCCAGGGAGGAGAGCACAGGAATGCCGCCTTCGGCCCAGATGGCCCTGAGCCAGCGCGGCTCGGAAAAACAGATTTCGCCGACAAATCCCAAGTCGTAATCCGCATCCTGTTTCTTGCGGGCACGAAAGACACCGCCGTCTCCGCCGCAAAGACCGATGGCCGGACACCCCGCGGCGGCGATCGCCGCCACCAGACTCTTGTTCACGATGCCGGCGAGCACCATCAGGGCAACATCGCGCGTCTCGGCGTCGGTAACCCGCAGGCCGTGGACGAAGTCGCTTTTCTTCCCGAGAAGTTTCAGGGTGCGCGTCAACGCGCTGCCACCGCC
>JBEKWL010000188.1:0-6792 GCA_049513095.1 Terriglobales bacterium | reverse complement strand
GCTTCCAGGCGATGCGGGTCAGTTCGCCCAGGGTTTTTAGTTCGGCGAACTGCGCTTCATCGCTCGCGTCGGCCAGGCAGCCGGGACGCAGGCCGTCTCCCAGCGAGAAGCATACGTCGTACCTGGCGAAAATCTTGCAGATGTCTTCGAAGCATTCGTAGAGGAAGTTCTGCTTGTGGTGGTGAGTCATCCATTGGGCAAGAATGGCGCCGCCGCGGCTTACGATTCCGGTGATGCGCTTCGAAACCATGGGCACATATTCAATGAGCACGCCGGCGTGAATGGTCATGTAATCCACACCCTGCTGCGCCTGCTCTTCGATCACCTCGAGCATCACGCTGGCGGTGAGATCTTCTACGCGCTTGACGCGCGAGATCGCTTCATAAATCGGAACCGTGCCGATGGGGACTGGCGAATGCCGGATGATGGCTTCGCGAATGGTATGGATATCGCCGCCGGTCGAGAGGTCCATCACCGTGTCGGCGCCGTAGTGAACGGCGGTATGCAGTTTCTTGAGCTCCTCTTCAACGTTCGACGTGACGGCCGAATTCCCGATGTTGGCATTGATCTTGCAGAGCGACGCTATGCCGATCGCCATCGGCTCCAGTTCGGGATGGTTGATGTTCGCGGGGATGATCATGCGGCCGCGAGCGACTTCATCGCGCACCAGTTCCGGCGCGATCTTCTCGCGGTGAGCGATGTATTGCATCTCTTCGGTGATCAGGCCCTGGCGCGCGTAATGCATCTGGGAGAAGTTGCCGTCTTTGTTTTGGGCGTTTTCGGCCTTGCGCTTCGCCAGCCACTCGGCCCGCGGTTTGAGAACCGCATCCAAACCATCGCCGTTAGCGCCGCTTGTCGAACCACCATTGCCTGCGGACATTTTTCTGTACCATCCTTTTGCGGAATCTCGTGGTTGAGATTATACCGCGCATCCGGGACGCGGCCATCTTTGGGGAAGGCCAAATGGAGTTGCGCCGCCGGGGAAAATGAATCTTCGCGCGAGGAAAGGGAATCGAAGTATACTGTCGTTATAACGACAATTGCGGGAGGATCGTAGAACGGCAGTGTCCCGCCAGGAGGAAATATGCTGAAGCGGCTGATGGCTACGAGCAACGACCTGAGCTTTACCATCTTGCGGCTGGTTCTGGGAGTGGTCTTCTTCGCGCATGGCGCGCAAAAAATGCTGGGCTGGTTTGGAGGCTTTGGCTTTCACGCCACCATGGGATTCTTTGCCCACCTGGGAATGCCCGCTCCTGTCGCACTCCTGGTCATCTGCACCGAATTCTTTGGCGGGCTGGGGCTGATTGCCGGATTGCTGACGCGCATCGCCGCTCTCGGAATTGCCGGCGAGATGATCGGGGCAATCCTCATGGTTCACCTGGCGAACGGGTTCTTCATGAACTGGATGGGCAACCAGAAGGGCGAGGGATTCGAATATCATCTGCTGGTGATTGCCATGGGTGCGGCACTGTTGCTGCGAGGGGCGGGCGCGTTCTCGCTGGACCGGGCGCTCTCGAAGTGAGTTGACTTGCCCGGCGGAGGTTAAGGTCCTCGCCGCGAGTCGAGAGTTGCTGTGACCTCGGGCAACTGCCGAGCTTCGCTCGGCTGGACGGGGCCCTTCGGCTCCGCTCAGGACAGGCTCCGCCCCGTCCCCACACGATCTAATTCCGCAGCGTCTTGCCCGTCTTCAACGTGAACTGGATTCTCTCCTGCGTTTTCTTTTCGCCGCACATGGACTTGAAGGCCTCGCGCTCCAGGTCGAGCAGGTATTGTTCGCTGACCGGCGTGCCGTGCGTGATATTGCCGCCGCAGAGTACTTCGGCGATTTTCGTGGCTAACTTCAGCTCGTGATCGCTGATGTACTCGCTCTGCCGCATGAGGTGGACACCCAGTTTTAGAGTGGCGAGGATGTTTTCGCCGGGGGCGGGGATGTTCGTGCGCATCACCGGAGGCTCATAGCCGGCGCGCAACAGTTCCAGCGCGCGCGCTTTGGCGTCGGAGAGAACGCGCTCGCGGTTCATGGTGATGCGGTCGGAGCTTGACAGGAACCCTAGCCCGCGGGCTTCCTCCGCCGAGGTGGAGACTTTCGCGGTGGCGATGGTTTCGAAAGCTTTCTTCATCGCCTCCAACAGTTCCACCGATTCGCGGCCATCGGGACGAATGGAAGCTGCGCTGTCCACCGCGCGCAGCAGCATTTCCTTGCAGCCTCCGCCTCCGGGGAGCAGGCCGACGCCGACCTCGACCAGTCCCATGTAGAGTTCGGCGTGCGGTTGGCGAGCGTGGGCGTGCAGCGAGATTTCGCAACCGCCGCCGAGCGCCATTCCGAAGGGCGCCGCCACCACCGGCTTGGGTGAAAATTTGATGGCCTGCGTCATGCCCTGAAACTGACGGATGGCGAGGTCAACGTCGTCCCACTCTTCCTCCTGGATCGACATGAGCAGCAGCATCACGTTGGCGCCGACGGAGAAATTCGGCGCGTCGTTGGTGATGACGAAGGCGTCGAAGCCGTCGCCCGGTCCGCCCGGCTTCAGCGTCTGGAGGACCAGCGAAATAATGTCGGCGCCGAGCGCGTTCATTTTGGAGTGGAACTCGATGCAGCCGACACCTTCGCCCAGGTCAACCAGTGAGGCGCCGGAATTTTTCTTGACCACGCCGTTGGACTTTTTGGCGACTTCAACCGACCAGACTCCCGCCGGCACTTTAACGGGCTTGCGATGGCTGTGGGCCAGATCGAAGTAAGCTCTTCCTGATGGCGTCTTTAGATCGTCCTCATACCAGGACTTCTTTCCGGAGGCGAGCAGTTTTTCTACGTTGGCCGCGACCGGATGCCCCTCTTTTTTCATGCGCGCGACGGTCGCTTCCACGCCCGCCGCGTCCCACAGTTCAAAGGGGCCGAGTTCCCAGTTGAAGCCCAGGTGCAGGGCGCGGTCGATCTCTACCACTGAGTCGGAAATCTCGGGAATGCGATTGGCGGAATACGTCCACAGGTCGGAGAGCGCCGCCCAAAGAAACGCGCCTGCCTTATCGGCCTTCGGCGGGGCGCCGCCGTCGTTATTCAAGCCGAGCAACATTCGAAGTCGCGCGCCGGTTTCTTCGACGTTTTTCGCCATATCGAGCGCCGCGAATTTTGGCTTATGCCGGGGATGATATTCCAGCGTTTTCCAGTCGAGCGCCATGCGCTCGTCTTCTTTGTGTTTACCATCTGCGTCTTTGCCGTGCGCGCTTTTTACCTTCTTATAGAAACCGCCCCTGGTCTTGTCGCCCAGCCACTTGCGTTCCAGCATCTGGCGAAAGAAAGCGGGAAGCTGCAATTCGCTGCGCTCGTCGCGCACGTTCGCGGTGGTATTCGCGACCACGTGCCCGAGGATGTCGAGCCCCACCAGATCCATCGTCCGGAACGTGGCCGAGCCCGGCCAGCCCACGGCTTGGCCGGTGAGCGCGTCGATCTCTTCGATGCTCAGGTCCATTTCCTGCATGAGCCGCATCACATTGAGCACGGAAAATATACCGATGCGATTGCCGATGAAGTTGGGAGTATCTTTCGCCAGGACGACGCCCTTGCCCAGTTGCGCGTCGCAAAAGTGCGTTACCGCCTCGATCAGCGCGCGGTCCGCGTCCGGGGTTGGGATCAATTCGAGCAGCCGCATGTAGCGCGGCGGATTAAAAAAGTGCGTGCCAAACCACGAACGGCGGAAGTCGTCGGAAAATCCCTCGGCGATCTTCGCCACCGGAAGGCCGCTGGTGTTGGTGGTGACGATGGTGCCGGGCTTGCGGACGGATTCCACCTTCTTCAGCAGCGACCGCTTGATTTCGAGGTTCTCGACGACGGCCTCGATAATCCAGTCCACCTCGGCCAACCGTTTCAGGTCATCGTCGAAATTTCCCACGGTGACCAGCCGCGAAAGCGACGCTTCGAAGAACGCGGCGGGCTTCGATTTCCTGGCCCCGTCGAGTCCAGCAGCCGCCAAGCGGTTACGCGCGGGGGCGTCCGCGTCTGGGGGCGCGTCGGATGGAACTATGTCGAGCAGCAAGGAAGGCACACCCGCGTTGGCGAAATGTGCCGCGATGCGGGCGCCCATTGTGCCCGCGCCGAGGACAGCAACCTTATAGATGCGTTTCATAAAGGCAACTCCTGCAATAAAAGATCCTTCTACGGAAGTTTATCCACCACCCAATCGTTCTTTCCAGTCTCGACCAGGATTATTTCGGAGAATCTGCGCGTGACATGGGAGGATCCTCGAGGCGTGACCAGCACGACCGGGAAACTGTAGCGGCCCTGATGCCCATGACCACGCGTGATCTCGAAGGCCCGGTCCTTGCCGTTGGAAAAAAACTGTTCCAGTTTGTCGGCATTCTGCGAGTGGCGAACACCATCGCTGAGCAGGACCATACCGGCTTCGAGGTCTCCCGTTTGCCATGCGTGGAGGAACTGGTTAGCGGCTGCCAGTGCAAACACGTAACCTGGGTCTAAGGGACTTTCCTCGGCAGAATGGGTGTGCGATCGAGCCCAGACCGGCATTGCCAGAAAGACCGTCAGAAAGAAAAGGCATGAGGCTAACCGAATCTTCACGCTAAGATTGTTCCTCGTTCCTGCCAGTGATGATGCAACTCCTTACTCTACTGGAAAACAAGCGGAACGCCAGCCTTTCGCTAGGGTCGTCGGTTCGTCAATGAGTGAAATCGGGATTTAATGTCAACTACGGCCAGGTTCCCAGTCTCCGAGGTGCCGACAATCCGGGGGTTGGACGGTCAATTACCAAAAGCGCGTTCGGGACCAATCCGGAGCATTACGTCCGGATTGCCCGTCACCGTATCTGGACCCCTTGTGACGTTTTGCATGGCATGGGGGATGCACTTTCAGGCGAAGAATCTGCTACCATGACCGTTCGGTGAGGTAGCCATGCCCCAATACGTGATCGAGCGGGAAATCCCAGGCGCAGGTAATTTATCGGATGCTGAACTGCAGGCAGTCGCCAGAAAGTCGGTAGGCGTGCTGAAGGATATGGGACCGGAAATCAAGTGGCTCCACTCCTACGTCACCGGCGATAAAGTCTACTGTGTGTACCTGGCGCCAGACGAGGAAACCATTCGCGAACACGCACGCCGCGGAGGTTTTCCGGCGAATCGCATCTCGGCAGTGCGGCGCATGATTGATCCCAACACCGCAAATTGACTTTAAGCAGAGTTTCGATTCCGAAGATCTGATTCCGCGTCGCAGTTAAGCGCCTCATGGACGGCTTGCTCGACCGGCATCGCCCAACCTTCCATCCACGCCGTCAGACCTGCAGTATTGCCGAGCGTTCTGCGCGCAAATTCCAGGGCCTTCTCAAGCCTGGCTTGCTCGGCGGGCGTGAGCGGAGCGCCCAATCTTTGGCGAAGCGCGGCCGCGGCTCCTGCCAAGTGCAGCGACTGCTCGGCGTTCGATTGGGCTGCGCCACTTACGGCGAGACATTCGAGCGCCCTCGCGATGCCGCGTTGGTGACCCAACTCTTGGAACACCTTGATGCTTTCGCCGTACAGGCGACGAGCTTCGGCGTTGTTGCCCTGATCGCAGCTTAGACTTGCCAAATCGGATAGGGTGCTCGCAATTCCCCAGCTATCGCGCAGTTGGCGAAACTCCGACAGGCTCTGTTCGCAAAATGAACGCGCGGCACCGAAGTCCGCTTTTTCCCGAGCGACGTCTGCCTGGTAGTTCAACGTCCACGCGACACCGGCGCCATCTCCGACCTTGCGGAAGATCGTCAGACACTCGTCGTAAAGCGAGGAGGCACGCTCATATTCGCCCTGCAACTTCATCACGCTGGCGAGATTGCTGAGGGCTCGGGCGATGTCGGCAGGACCGCCAAGGTCCTTCCATATTGGGACACATCGCTCGAAGAGTAAGGATGCGGCGGCGATTTCGCCACGATCGCGAGCGATGACGGCCAACGCGTTCAGCGCAACGGCAACGCCGCGATTGTCGTTTAGCTCAAGACAGGTCTCCAGACTGTCTTCGAACATCTGCTGCGCAGAGCCGTAATCGCCCTGCTCTCCTGCCAGGACCGCGGCAGCGAATAACAGCCGCGCGCGAAGCTTCGGACGCGCCGCGGCTCCTTCCAACGCCAGGACCCTTCCGATGGCGTCACGGCCCTCCGTAAGATGTTCCCGGGTCTCCCAGAAGCGAAACAGGGCGGCGCCGATGCGGAGGCCCCAGTCGGCATCCCCAGTTTTGATCAGATAATCGAGCGCCAAGCGGAAGTTGTCGTGTTCGACCTCAAAACGGTCGAGCCATTCGGGGTGAGTGGCTAAGTCCTCGGCACCTTCTTCGGCAAGCACGAGGTAATAAGCAGCATGGGCTCGGCGAGTCGCAGATTCATCGTCGCTCTCGGCGAGGCGTTCGAGAGCGTACTCCCGGATGGTGGAGAGCATAAAGAAGCGCGTTTCTTTATCGACCTGCTCCATATGCTGCGCCAAGCTCTTGTCCACCATGGAAGCCATGCCGTCGAGTACATCGAGGCCCAGATCACCCTTGGTGTCGCACACGGCTTCCACGCCTTCCAGCGTACAGCCACCCGTAAACACCGAAAGCCTCCGAAGGAGAGTTTGTTCGGCGCTGTTGAGGAGGCCGTAACTCCAGTCCACGGTGTTGCGAAGAGTTTGTTGCCGAGTTGGCAGATCGCGGGCGCCGCCGGTCAACAGGTTCAAGCGGCTTTCGAGGCGTGCCAGCATGGCGGACGGCGAAAGCAGCTTGATGCGCGCCGCAGCAAGTTCGATGGCGAGAGGCAGGCCGTCAAGGCGAGAGCAGATGGCCGC
>JBEKWL010000187.1:0-6793 GCA_049513095.1 Terriglobales bacterium | reverse complement strand
GCACACGGTGGGAGCGGGGACGATCGCGGAGATTATTACGTAATGTGTAGCGCCGCCGTCTCGGCGGCTCGAGTTGCGTGGGCGAGACGCCCCCGCGACAGCCGGCCAGAGGCCGGCGCTACGCGAAACCTAACGCGGCTTGCAGCTTGCCGCCAGATCTTTCCTCTCGGGATGAAGATGAGCCGGGAGGGGTAAAGAGAGAAAAACAGTGACTGGCAAAGAGAGAATTCGCATTCGGTTGAAAGCCTACGACTACCGCATTCTGGACCAGTCGACAGGCGAGATCGTGGAGACGGCCAAACGCACCGGCGCGCAAATCGCGGGGCCGATTCCGCTGCCCACGATGAAGAACAAATACTGCGTGCTGCGGTCGCCGCACGTGGATAAGAAGTCGCGGGAGCAGTTCGAAATCCGCACCCACAAGCGCCTGCTCGATATTCTGGAGCCGACGCAGCAGACGGTCGATGCGCTGATGAAGCTGGATCTGCCGGCGGGCGTGGATGTCGAGATTAAGGCGTTCGGGAAAGAACATAAGTAGCTGTCAGCTCTCAGCTATCAGCCGTCAGAAAAGGCGGCAGGTTGAAAAGCTTGAGCAGCCCCAGCCAATAGCCGTCGTCGAACGATCGACGAGCCATGCTGGGAACGGAGAAGGAAATGGCGAGAGTTACGGGGATTCTGGGCAAGAAGGTCGGCATGACGCAGCTCTTCGATTCGAAGGGCGATGTGCGGCCGGCGACAGTGTTGCAGGCGGGGCCGTGCGTGATTACGCAGCACAAGACCCAGACCAAAGACGGTTACGAGTCGGCGCAGCTCGGGTTGGTCGAGTTTGTGAAGGAAAAGAAGCTGACCAAGCCCATGCGGGGACACTTTGCCAAGCACAACCTGCCACCGGTGAAGTTTCTGCGCGAAGTGAGCGTGGAAGTCGACGCCCCGGGCGAGACGACCGAGGGCGTGATCAAGGTTGGCGACCGGGTGCTGGTGGATATTTTCGAAGGCGAGCGCTTTGTCGACATCGTTGGAGTGAGCAAGGGCCGCGGGTTTCAGGGTGTGGTGAAGCGGCATCACTTTGCGGGTGGTCCAAAGTCGCACGGTTCGATGTTTCAAATTACGGGTTCGATTGGTTCGTCGGCATTTCCCTCGCGCGTGTTCAAGGGAATGCGGATGTCGGGCCACATGGGCGACGTCCGGGTCACGACGCGCAACCTGCGAATCCTGGGCGTGGACAAAGAAGAGAATCTGCTGGTGGTTGAGGGCAGCGTTCCGGGTTCGAACGGGGGTTACATCATGATTAGCAAGGCGAAGAAGCCGCCACGAGAGCGCCGTGGATTTGCGGGTGCGGCGACGGTGGATCCGTTGAAGGCAGCGAAGCGCGCGTCGAAGAAGGTGTAGGTCGTGGCTGATCGGCGGGCGAGACGCCGGCGCTACATGGTGAGAGATATATGGCAACTATTGATGTTTACAATCTGAGCGGGGCTAAGGCCGGGACCATGGAACTGGCCGAAGAAGTTTTCGGAGCCGTCAACGAAGACTTGCTCTGGGAGGCGATCACGCACTATCGCGCCTCCACGCGTGCGGGCACGCATGCGACCAAGAACCGCTGGCGGGTTTCCGGTTCGGGCAAGAAGCTGTGGAAGCAGAAGGGCACGGGCCGGGCGCGTATCGGCTCGATTCGTTCGCCGCTGTGGCGCCATGGCGGCACGGTGCACGGACCACAGCCGCGATCCTATGACTACGCTTTTCCGAAGAAGAAGCTGCTGGGCGCACTGCGCTCGGCGCTGGCCTCGAAGTTTGCCGACGGCAAGCTGATGGTGGTGACCTCGTTTGAGGTGAAAGAGCCGAAGACGAAGCTCTTTCGCGAGGCCCTCGACAAGCTGAAGGTGGAGGGCACAACACTGCTGGTGGATATTTCGACGGCGGAGAACAAGAATCTGGAGTTGAGTTCGCGCAACATCGACGGGCTGGAACTGGTGCGGGCGAACGAAGTGCATCCCTATCACATCATGCGCTACACGCACGTGTTGTTCGCGCAACCGGCGCTAGAGAAGTTGCAGGATGCGCTGAAGAAGACTGCCACGCGGCGCCAGCACGAGGCGGAGCCGGCGGAAGAGAAAAAGACGAAAACAAGGAAGAAACCGGCCGGGCGCTCGCGTAAGGCGGAGGTGGCCTGATGAAATCCGCGTATCAGATTATTCAGAAGCCGGTAATCACCGAAAAAGGCCTGGGCATTAAAGAGACTCAGAACACGCTGGTGTTTCAGGTAGCGCCGAAAGCGACGAAGACCGAGATCAAGGAAGCGGTGCAGTCGATCTTCAAGGTGAAAGTGGCGTCGGTGCGCACGGCGAATTATCCCGGAAAAGAACGGCGGCGGGGCAAGTTCACGGGCTACCGTCCGGACTGGAAGAAGGCGTACGTGCGGTTGAAAAGCGGCGAGAAGATGCCGGAGTACGCGCAGAATTTGTAAGGGAAGGTTTTCAGTTGTCAGTTATCAGTCGTCAGTTAAACCCGACGGGCAACTGATGACTGATAACTGATAACTGACGACTGAAAGCTGAGAGCTATATGGCAATTAAGACCTACAGACCGACGACGCAGACGCTGCGCTATCGCACCACGCTCGTGACCGACGACATTACGTCGAAGAAGCCGCACAAGCCGCTGGTTGAGGGCAAGTTGCGGACGGGCGGGCGGCGCAATTCCGGCGACACGACCATGCGGTTCCGGGGCGGCGGCAATAAGCGCAAACTGCGCACGATTGACTTCAAGCGCGACAAGCACGGGATTCCGGCGACGGTCGAGACCATCGAATACGATCCCGGCCGCTCGGCGCGAATCGCCTTGCTGAGCTACGCCGATGGCGAAAAGCGTTACATTGTGCAGCCCGATGGACTGAAGGTGGGGCAGAAGATTTTGAGTGGACCCGAGGCGGACATTCTGGTGGGAAACGCCTTGCCGCTGCGGAATATTCCGCCCGGCACGACGATTCACAACGTGGAACTGCGTCCGGGCAAGGGCGCGCAGATGGTGCGCTCGGCGGGTGGTGCGGCGCAGTTGATCGCCAAAGAAGATGACTATGGGCTGGTGAAGTTGCCTTCGGGCGAGACTCGCAAGGTGCTGCTCGATTGCCTGGCGACGATTGGGCAGGTGGGGAACACGGACCACGAAAACGTCACCTGGGGCAAGGCGGGACGCACGCGCTGGGTGGGAAAGCGTCCGCATAACCGCGGCGTTTCGATGAACCCGGTGGACCATCCACATGGCGGCGGCGAAGGCAAAACCTCCGGCGGACGCCATCCGGTGACCCCGTGGGGACAGCCGACGCGTGGATATAAGACGCGGAACAATAAGCGGACCGACACGTTTATCGTGAACCGCAGGAAAAAAGGATAGAAAGCTGAGAACTGACTTATGGCTCGTTCAACAAAAAAAGGACCGTTCGTGGACGCTCACCTAGCGACGAAAGTGGAAGCCATGAATGCGCGCAACGAGAAGAAGGTGCTGCGAACCTGGTCGCGGCGCTCGACGATTATTCCGGAGATGGTGGGACACACGATTGCCGTGCACAACGGGAGGAAATTCATCCCGGTATATGTGACCGAGAACATGGTGGGGCACAAGCTGGGCGAATTCAGCTTTACCCGGCAGTTCAAGGGGCACTCGATGAAAGCGGCGACCGAGGTCGCGGCGAAACCGGCGGGCGTGCCCGGCGGACCTGGAGCCATAGTGCCGGCGGCGCCGGCGGCGCCGAAGGCGTAGAGGAGACACGATGGAATTTCGAGCGGAAGCCCGATACATGCGCGTCTCGCCGCAGAAGGCGCGGCTGGTGCTGAACCTGATCAAGGGACGGCGCGTGGAAGAGGCGCGGAACACGCTGGCATTCACCAAGAAGCGCGTGGCGGCGACGGTCGGGAAGCTGTTGCAGTCGGCGATCGACAACGCGAACTTTCTGAGCACCGAAAAGGGCCTGGATGTCGACCTCGATAACCTGTACGTGAAGCAGGCGGTGGCCAACGATGGACCGCGCATGAAGCGCATTCGTCCGGCGCCGATGGGGCGTGCCTACCATTACGTGCGGCGCATTGCGCATATTGAAATCGTGCTGGCGGAGAAAAACCGGAACGGCGTGCCGGTAGGGACGGCAACAGCGGCAGGCGAGAAAGCGGCGAAAGCTGCTTCTCCAAAGCCGAAAGCGAAAGCCAAGGCTAAAGCGCCGGCGAAGAAAAAGGCGGTTGGCAAGAAAGCGACCGCGAAGAAGTAGGTTCATGTGGTGACGGGGCTCTGCCCCGTCCCGGCGGGGCAAAGCCCCGCCACCACACAGGCAGGATAGGAGCAACGATGGGACAAAAAGTTCATCCTTACGGATTCCGGCTCGGCTATACCAAGCCGTGGAAATCGCGCTGGTTTGTCGAGAAGGACTACGACAAGCTGCTGCTCGAAGACTATAAGCTCAAGACCGAGTTGAAGGAAAAGCTCAAGTCGGCGGGTGTGAGCTCGGTCGAGATCGAGCGTCCGGGCAATAAGCTGCGGATCATCATCAAGACGGCGCGTCCGGGGATCATTATCGGGCGGAAGGGCGCGGAAATCGACAAGCTGAAGCAGGACTTGCAAAAGCGCACGTCGCGCGAGGTGCACGTCGATATCCAGGAAGTGCACAAACCGGAACTCGATGCGCAACTGGTATCGGAGTCGATTGCGCTGCAACTGGAAAAGCGCGTGGGTTTCCGGCGGGCGATGCGCAAGTCGGTGGATTCGGCGCTGCGCTTCGGCTGCAAGGGCATCAAGGTGCGGGTGAGCGGGCGGCTCAATGGCAACGAAATCGCGCGGTCGGAGTGGTATCTGCAGGGGCGGTTGCCACTGCACACGCTGCGCGCCGATATCGACTACGGCTTTACCGAGGCGCGCACGACCTACGGCGTGATTGGCGTGAAGTGCTGGGTTTATAAAGGCGAGATTCTGCCGGCGAAGAAGCGTGAAGCGACGCCCGCGCGCGAAGCGAGCACGACGGGAGCGTTTTAGAAGGTAAGAGGTCAGAGGTCAGATTGCAGCGGTTAAAGGCAGCTGACGGAAGATTTTCCTGAGACCTGACAACTGAGAGCTGATTTATGTTGATGCCGAAGAAAGTTAAGTACCGCAAGCAGCAGCGCGGGCGCATGACGGGGAAGGCCTGGCGGGGTGGCACGCTGGCTTTCGGTCAGTATGGACTGAAGGTGCTCGAACCGGGCTGGATCACCGACCGCCAGATCGAAGCGAGCCGCGTGGCGATGACGCGTTTTGTGAAGCGCGGCGGCAAGATCTGGATCCGTCTGTTTCCGGATAAGCCGGTGACGAAGAAGCCCGCCGAAACCCGCATGGGCAAAGGCAAAGGCGCTCCCGACCACTGGGTAGCAGTCGTGCGGCCGGGAAAAATTCTGTTCGAGATGGAAGGCGTTTCAATCACGGACGCAAAAGAGGCCATGCGTTTAGCCTCGCACAAGCTTCCGCTGCGGACGACATTCGTGAAGCGCGAAGTGCTGTAAAGAGGACAAAAGAAATTCGCTCAAGCAAGGGGCTCTGACTGAGAGCTGAAGCTGAGAGCTGAGAGCTGATTTTATGAAGGCAGAAAAGATTCGCAACTTAACCGACGCCGAGCTCAAGCACCAGGAGCGGGATTTGGCGGACCAGCTCTTCAAGCTGAAGTTCCAGATGAACATGGGACAGACGGAGAGCCTGAAAAAGATTCGCGGGCTGCGCCGGGATATTGCGCGCGTCCAGACCGTCCTGCGCGAGCAGGAACTGGCCGCGCACAAGACGGAGAAAAAATAATGGCGGAAATCACGAGCCAATCGGAACATGGCCAAGCTGAAAAAGCTCAAGCCGAAAAGCACTCGGGCCGTAAGATCCTGATCGGCACGGTCGTCTCGAACAAGATGCAGAAGACGATCGTGGTCGAGGTGACCCGGAAGAAGGCGCATCCGATGTACAAGCGGGTGATCTCGATCCGGAAGAAGTTCTACGCACATGACGAGAAGAACGAAGCGCATCCCGGCGACACGGTGCGAATTGAAGAGTCGCGGCCGTTGTCGAAGCTGAAGCGCTGGCAGCTCAAAGAGATTGTGCGGAAGACCGCGCTGGTGCCGGAGATTGACGTCGACGCCGGTACGGGCGTGGGCCGCTAAGAACGAAGAGGCGGAGAAGGAGCCAAACATGGCCGTAATGATGAGATCCATGCTCGAGGTCGCCGATAACTCCGGCGCGCGCAAGCTGCAGATGATCCTGCCGCTCGGCGGCTCGACCGGTCTGCGCGCGGGCCTCGGCGACGTGATCACGGCCAGCGTGAAGGAAGCGGCGCCGGACGGTCAGGTGCAGAAGGGCAAAGTGGTGAAGGCGGTCATCGTGCGGACGCGGAAAGAGCATCGGCGCCGGGACGGGACTTATATCCGTTTCGATCAGAACGCGGCCGTGCTGATCAACGAAACCGGCGAACCGGTAGGCACGCGCGTATTCGGTCCGGTGGCGCGTGAACTGCGCGAGAAGAAGTTTTTGAAGATTGTGTCGCTGGCGCCGGAAGTACTTTAGGTCTCAGGTGTAGAGCTGCGGCTTGCCGCGTCTGAGACGGGGCAAGCCCCGTCCATACAGGAAGAGATGTGGAAGGATTGAGTATGGGAACTGCAACTACTGCCGAACACAAGCGAGTCGATATCCGCCGGAATGACACCGTGAAGGTGATGACCGGGAAGGATACGGGGAAAGAAGGGCGCGTGCTGCGCGTGTTTCCCGACGAGGGCAAGGTGCTGGTGGAGCACGTGATGACGGTGAA
>JBEKWL010000186.1:0-6822 GCA_049513095.1 Terriglobales bacterium | reverse complement strand
CGCATCTTCACCGAAGGCGAAATCCGTTATTGCGAACGAAGAGCCCGCCGCTTTGAAAGCTATGCCGCGCGCTTCGCCGCCAAGGAAGCCGGGATGAAGGCGCTGGGTACGGGATGGAGTCGCGGCGTCCGCTGGCGCGATATCGAAGTGGTGCGACCGAAAGGGCAGCGTCCGACTATTCAATTTCACGGTGAGGCGGCGGCCATCGCCGCCAAGCTCGGCACGAAAAACATCGCTCTCTCGCTCACCCACACTTCCGAGGAAGCCCTGGCCCACGTCATTCTCGAAAGTTGATTTCCGCTCTCACCCATCGCCACGAGCCATTGCGGCAGGGTCCTGTCAACCTGCTGATTCAAAATAAATTCCGTGCCTTCGCAACAAGCGCAAACGTTCCGGGTTTATATGGGCGAAACGTAATGAGGCCGATTTACCGGCTAGAGGCCAAAATTGCGAGGCTAAAGGAAAGGCAATGACAATGAAACGCTCCGTTCGTAGGCTGGTATTCAGGTTGGTATTGGGTGTCTTGATGTTGTCGGTTTCGGTGCTGTCGCTCTCGACGGCATCGCCTGCAGAGATCGCGATCGGGATTGGAATCTCGCTGCGGATCGGTCCGCCCGCGTTGCCGCTGTACGCCCAGCCCATCTGTCCCGGTCCGGGTTATCTCTGGACCCCGGGTTATTGGGCGTGGAATGACGATGGCGGCTACTACTGGGTCCCCGGCACATGGGTGGTTGCGCCGGTCGGCATGCTCTGGACTCCGGGCTACTGGGGCTTCGCAGGCGGCTTCTATGGCTGGCACGCTGGCTATTGGGGACCGCATATTGGCTTCTACGGCGGCATCAACTACGGTTTCGGATACGGCGGAGTAGGTTTCGCTGGCGGCGAATGGAGAGGCGGAGCCTTCTTCTATAACCGCGCAGTGATGAACGTGAACGTGACCAATGTGAGGAACGTCTACAGCCGGACCGTCGTCGTGAACAACACGCATGTGGCCTTCAACGGCCCCGGAGGGATCGAAGCGCGGCCGACTCCGCAAGAGGAAGCCTATGCCCGCGAGCCCCATACCGCGGCGTTGGCAGCGCAAACGCAACACGAACATGCCGCCAGCCAGAACCGGCAGTTGTTCGCTTCCGAGAATCACGGACGTCCAGCCCTTGCGGCGACAGCCAGGCCGGGCGAGTTTTCGGGACGCAATGTGGAGAGAGCCAGCGCGGCTGGAGAGCCATATCGCGAGCCGAAGATGTCGCCGCAGGAAGCGCGCGGGCCGTCTGCGGACAATCGCGGGTTCAATGAGCCAACCAGAAATGGCGGCAACTCCAAGCAGGAGAAGCAGGCTCAGAAGAAAGCGGAGAAACAGGCGAAGACCGAACAGAAACGCGACGACCGTAGGGAGCGTTAAACCGGCGATGTAAACCGGCAATGTTCACATGAAAAAGTTCCCACTCTTCGCACCAGACAACCAGACGCGAGGGGTGGGAACCTTAGTTTTGGCGCAAGCTCCGCCCTTTCCACCCGCAAGAAACTCTCGAATGCTGAAATTCGACGGTGTTTGTTATGATGCTTCTGTCGTTTACAGATCACCTTGCCTAGTCAGAAGCAGCTCAAATGGTCGCAGCTACGCGTGGGACTCACCCTCCTTTTCGCGAGCGTCACGCTCGCCGTCCTGATTTTCGTTATGAGCGGCACCGGCGGATGGTTCACCCGCAAGATCGCGCTGCGATCGTACTTCGATAATGCCGGCGGCTTGCGCGAAGGCGCGCCGGTGCGTTTGGCGGGTGTGGACATCGGCAACGTGACCGGCATCCGGATCGTGGGCGAAAAGCCGATGACGCCGGTCGAAGTCACCATGAAGGTCAACACCAAGTTCAAATTCAATTTGCGCAAAGATTCCGTTACGTTATTGAGCACGGCTGGGGTCCTGGGCGAAACCTACGTGGACATTGACAGTTCGACAGCGAACGGTCCGGAGGCAACGGACGGAGACACGTTGGCAGCCCGCAACCAGCCCGATATCCAGGACGTGGTGCGCGCCAGCCAGGGCACGCTGCAGAACATGGACGCGCTGCTGAAGCGGGTGGATCGCATCGTGGCCTTTATCGAAAGCGGCCAGGGCTCGATCGGCAAGGTCATTTACAGTTCCGCCTTGTACGACCAGCTCAACGCGACGGTGGCTGAATTCAAGGGATTGATGGATGACATCCAGAGAGGAAAGGGCTCGCTCGGCCCACTGCTCACCAGCGACGAGGCCTACAAGAAAGCGATTGCCGCCCTCGACAAGCTGAACGTGATAGTGGACGAGTTGCAGCAGGGCAAAGGCGCGGCCGGCAAACTGCTCAAAGATCCCGAACTGTACGACAACGCGAACAAGACGGTCGCGAACGTTCGCCAGTTGACCGACGACATCAATGCCGGCAAGGGCGCGCTGGGCAAGATGGCGCACGATCAGGAATTCGCCAACAAGCTGCAGGAGACGATCAACAATCTGGAGGCACTCTCCGAGCGCCTGCAAAAGGGCGAGGGCACGGCGGGAATGCTGTTCAAAGATCCTGCGCTTTACAACAACAGCAACCAGATGCTGGTGGAGACGCGGGAACTGGTGAAATCGATCCGGGAAAACCCCAAGAAATATCTGACGTTCCACGTGAAAGTCTTCTGATTGAAAAGGTCGCTGGTCTTTTGGTCGCTAGTCGTTGGCAACCACGGCAATCACAATTTCGGATTGTCATCCCGAGCGGAGCGAGGGATCTGCATTTGCCAGCGACCGACGAGCAGCGACTAACGACTGCCTACCGCGCCGCCACTTCCGCCTGCTCGTGCGCGTGATAGCTCGATCGCACCAGCGGCCCCGACTCAACGTGCTTGAATCCAAACTTCAGCGCTTCTTCTTTCAGCGAGACAAACTCGGCAGGCGTGTAGTAGCGAGTCATCGGCAGATGATCTTTCGAAGGACGCAGATACTGCCCAATCGTCAGAATATCGACGCCGCGCTCGCCCAGGTCGCGGAAGACTTCGATCAATTCGCCGGTCTCCTCGCCGATGCCAACCATCACGCCGCTCTTGGTAACCATCGCCGGGTCCCACTTCTTGGCATTCGCCAGCAGATCGAGCGTCCGCTGATAGCGCGCTCCCGAGCGCACCGCGCGGTAGAGACGCGGGACGGTTTCGGTATTGTGGTTGAGCACGTTGGGCTTCGCTTCGAGCACAATGCGCAGCGCTTCTTCCAGCCCCTGGAAGTCGGGAATCAGCACCTCGACCCGGCACTCCGGCACAAGCTCACGAATCTGCCGGATGGTGTCCGCAAAAATCTTCGCGCCGCCCACGTTGTCGTCGTCGCGGTTCACGCTGGTCACGACCGCATGACGCAACCCAAGCGTGGCGACCGCTTCGGCCACGCGCCGCGGCTCGTCCCAGTCAATCGCTGCCGGACGCCCCTTGGGCACCGCGCAAAAGCCGCACCGCCGCGTGCAGATATCGCCCAGCAGCATGAAAGTCGCGGTGTGATGGTGCCAGCACTCTCCAATATTCGGACACTGCGCCGACTCGCACACCGTATGCAGCCCCAGCCCGCGCGCCAGCTTTTTTAGGTTATGAAAGTTGTCGCCACCCGGAGCTTTGGCCTTGAGCCACGAGGGCTTGGGGCTGGGGACCCTGGGGCCGAGGTCAATCTGGATCAGTTGGGCCGATGCGGACATGACGAATCTTGATTTTATCAGTTCGCAAAAAGCCCGAAAGAAAAAACGGACAGAGCGTTGGGAGCTTACTTCAGATGCACCGCCGCCTCCGAGTGCTTCGGGCCGGAGGATTTTCCGCCGCGCTCTCCAAGCGTCCGAGACCCAGGCATCGCGTACTTGGGCTTGATCTCGTGGCATCCAGCTTCGCAATACACGCCGCCGGCGGCCGATTCGGGCGACGGCATGGGAGAACTCACCGCCAGCTCGCGGTCGGCTTCGAGCTGCCGCTCTACGCCGGCAATCAGTTTTTCGTTATCCGTCGACGTCAGCCACTTTTTCCCGTTCACCAGGTAATCTTCGAGCCGCGCAATCGGATCGCGCTTCTTCCAATACTCGAACAACGGCTTCGGGACGTACTCGGCCGCATCATGAATTGCGTGGCCTTTCATGCGCATCATTTTCGCTTCGATCAGCGTGGGCCCTTCGCCGCGGCGCGCTCGCTCGCAGGCTTCATGGCAGGCGTCGTACACCTGGCAGGCGTCGGTGCCATCGACGATGACGCCCGGGATTCCGTAGGCGATGGCACGCTCGGCCAGATCTTTGACGCGGAACTGCATGTCGGCAGGCGTGGAGTATCCCCAAAGATTATTCTCGACGATCAGCACCAGCCCAAGATTCTGCACCGCGGCGAAATTCAGCCCTTCATAAGTCACGCCCGTGGACTGCCCACCATCGCCGATGTAAGTCATGACCGCGATGTGCTTGCCCTGCAGTCGCGCCCCCAGCGCCACGCCGGCAAGCACCGGAATCAAATCGCCCAAAGTGGAAATCGGCGAGACCACGTTGCGCTCTTCAATATCGCCAAAGTGCGAGGAAGCATCACGTCCCTTGGTCGGCGACCCAGACTTCGCCATGTACTGCATCATGATGTCGGCGGGCGAGAAGCCACGCACCAGCAGCGCCCCCTGGTTGCGAATCATCGGCCCCAGCCACTCATCTTTATGCAGAGCGTAGGCCGAGGCGCAGGAGCAAGCTTCCTGCCCCAGTCCAAAGTAAACGCCCCCAACCACCTGCCCCTGCTTGTAGAGATTCTCCAGTGCCGTTTCCATGCGCCGGTTGAGCAGCATCCAGCGATAGATCTCGATGCACTGCTCCCGGCTGAGGTATTTCGAGTCACGAATCGGAGGCGCGGGCGCGGTGTAGATGGAAAGATCGCCGCCTGCCAATTCATACCCAACTTCGTCACCAGTACGAACCTGACGAAGTGTGAAGCTCGGTTTTTCCAGCCGGTAATCGCGGATAGTGTAGGTGCGGAGATCGTCGCCCGGCTCTGCGCTCTTAGTTCTTGGCTCTTGGCTCCTGGCATTGAAACGTGAGCTGGTTTGTGTCCGACCAGACTTCGCGCTGGGAACGCTTTTCTTCTTCGCTTTCTTCTTAGACATGATCACTCCGCGAACATGCTACCACCGAGTGGCGCGGACACTCTTGTCCGCGAAAGCGTGGGGCGAAGACAACGCCGCGCGTCAGCCAACAAATAGTTCGTCATCCCCGTGCACTCGCCGCAATTTGTCCGGCGCTTTCAGCGGCACTCCCACGCTGTTGCCGAGCAAAGCGTCGACCGTCTCGACCCACAGCATCTCGCTCTCGAAGACGCTGCCGAAGTTTCGCGACACCGCCTGCGCCACCTCGTTCAAGTCGAGCTCCCGCCCCAGTTCTTTCTCCATGGAGGTCACCGCCTTTGCCGTGATGCCGCAGGGCACGATCAGATTGAAGTAGCTGAGATCCGTATTCACGTTCAACGCGAATCCGTGCGAAGTAACCGAGCGCGAAATGTGCACCCCAATCGCAGCGATTTTCGCTGCTGTTGTGTGGGGGCGGGTCTCTGACCCGCCTCGCCCGGGTCGAAGACCCGGGCTCACACTGTAGGGCTCCGTCCAAACCCCGGTGAGGCCCGCGACCCGAGTCGTCGGGATTCCGAAATCGCCGCAGGTGCGAATGAGCACTTCCTCCAGCCGCCGAACGTAGTCGACCGCGCCCAGGGTCTTTCGCCAGGATGGGAATGACTCGGCAGCTGCGTTCGAAGGCCCTTCCTGATGGCTGACGGCTGATGGCTGACGGCTGAACCCCCGCAAATCAACGATCGGATACCCCACAAGTTGCCCCGGCCCGTGAAACGTAACATCCCCGCCGCGATCACACTCGAACACCTCGACCCCGCGACCGGCCAGCACTTCGGTCGAAGCGAGCACGTTGGCAGCCTTGGCGTTGCGTCCAAGAGTAATGACGGGCGAGTGTTCAAGCAGCAGCAGCACATCGCCGATCTGTCCCAACTTCCGCAGTTCGACCAGCTTCCGCTGCAAACGCAGACCTTCGCCGTAGTCAAGCGCACCGAGTTGGACAACGGAAATCACCGCTAGCATGCATTATAAAGAGGATGGCTCGTGTGGCGCGGACACTCCTGTCAGCAAATCCCACGTAGGGACAGCCGGGGCGGCTGTCCCTACACCAGCCCCCCAAAATCCCTGTGGCGCCCTTCAAATAACTTTTTTGATTCCCCCTTGCGCAATGCCGTTCACTTTGGTATAAAGGATCGAGCCGAGGACAAGTGAAGAAGTGTCTGAGCTGCCCGCTGAATCGCCGCGGTCGCTTTTGGCATCCAATTCAGTAAGCCTCCAACTGACCCCTTTCCGGGGTTTGCATTCGGGGACAAAGTTCCCTGAAGGGTTTCCGCGCATAGCAGAGCCTCCAAGCGATCTTTAATTTTCGAGTCGTCTTCCGCTTCGGCCTGCCGGATTTTGTGGCAAGCCAGAGTGGAGGCGCGTTTTCGGGCGCGCTGTAAAGAGAGTTCTCCGGGTTGCTTCCAAACAGCTCTGGATGGAAACTCCCCTCGCTGTTGAAAACAGGTGGAAATCCTGTGATCTCAGAGGGTTGACAGCGGTCGCCGGAGCGCGATAGCTTTGAAAGGTTTCGAGGACGCTCAAATTCCCGCAAGGGGTTTGGGCGGACTGAAGGCGCACCGCTCAGGCGGAAAGCGGATCGGTCTTTGACAAAAGGTTGAACGTGCCAGTCGTGAGATGGAAATGTTCGGGCTCAAGTCTGAACGTACTCACAAGATGGACCTCTGCCTCAGCAGGCGGAGGTTGCCTGTCTA
>JBEKWL010000185.1:0-6954 GCA_049513095.1 Terriglobales bacterium | reverse complement strand
CTCCATTCTCGACAATAAAAGCGACGGTCACGCCCGGTGAGGGTGAGTTGGGCGCAATAAGTATCTCTTTTCCGGCGATTTCAGCGGAGAGATCGTCCACTTCGAAGGCGACATGCGGAACAATACGCACAAGTTCAGGGACCGGCGCTTCAGGTTCGAACCGCATCCACTCGATTCCGTAGGCGCTCGTTTCATATCCAGACACGAAGGTCGCATAGTTAGCGATCAGGCGTTCACCTTCTCGACGCTCGGTAGTGGGAATTCCGATGTGATGGTACCGCCTCGTGGAAGCAACTGGTGACTTTTTCACGTGAATGAGTTTAGCCCATGACGGCATCTGTTTCTGTCAGTTGTTCAAAACAGGCAATAGCGCTTACCACTAAGGAGGGGATGGTCCGGATTCTGGCGGAAGCTAACCCATCACGGTCGCCCCATCCCCGTCGCTTGCCGACGCGCCTGCTACAATCGTCTTTAATCAACCAGCATAGCCCAGCGCCATGAAATGCCCCTTCTGCGGGTTTGAAAATGACAAAGTCGTGGATTCGCGCGAAAGCAAGGAAGCGGACTCCATTCGCCGCCGCCGCGAATGCCTCAAATGCGAAAAGCGCTTTACCACCTACGAGCGCATCGACGAAATTCCCTACATGGTGGTGAAAAAAGACGGACGCCGCGAGCGTTTTGACCGCCAAAAAGTGCTCAACGGCCTGATGCGCGCCTGCGAGAAGCGACCGGTGCCCATCAGCAAACTCGAACAGATCGTCAATGAAGCCGAGAGCTTTGTGATCGAATCGGCCGAGCGCGAGCGCAAAACCAGCGAAATCGGCGAGCTGATCATGAACCGCCTGCGCCGCTACGACAAAGTCGCATACGTCAGGTTCGCCTCCGTCTATCTCGACTTCAAAGACGTGCAGGAATTCATGACGGAACTGAAGGACCTGCTGAAAGCCAAAGACAAAGAGAAAGACGCGCCCGAGGCGAAGGGAAAAGTTAAATCGGGTGATCGGGTCATCGGGTGATCGGGCCATCGAAAACCGGGTTGCTGCGGCTTCGTCTGCTCGGACGTTTCTAGATGGCCCGATGACCCGATCACCCGATCCAAGGTCTGACTATCTATGACCCACAAAGTAACGCTCATCCCCGGCGACGGAATCGGCCCCGAAGTCATTCAGGCCACGGTTCGCATGATCGAAGCCACCGGCGTCAAGTTTGAATGGGAAAGCTTCGCCGCTGGCGCCGAGGCCTTCGAAAAGTACCACGATTACATTCCCAAAGAGCTCAGCGAATCCATCGAGCGCACCCGCGTTGGACTGAAGGGTCCCGTGACCACGCCCATCGGCGGCGGCTTCTCCAGCATCAATGTCGAACTGCGCCGGCGCTTCGAACTCTTCGCCAACTTTCGGCCCATCCGCAACCTGCCGCATATTCCGACCCGCTACCCGGGCGTGGACCTGATCGTCGTCCGCGAAAATACCGAAGGACTTTATTCCGGCATCGAACACGAAGTTGTCCCCGGAGTGGTCGAAAGCATCAAGGTGATCAGCGAAAAGGCTTCCACTCGCATCTCGCGTTTCGCCTTCGAGCATGCCCGCAAGAACAAGCGCAAGAAGATCCATTGCATCCACAAAGCCAACATCATGAAGATGTCCGATGGATTGTTTCTGCGCTGCGCGCGCAACGTCGCGAAGGAGTATCCCGAGATCACCTACGGCGAGCACATTGTCGATAACACCTGCATGCAACTGGTGATGAACCCCTACCAGTATGACATGCTGCTGCTGGAGAATTTCTACGGCGACATTATTTCCGATCTGTGCGCGGGACTGGTCGGCGGACTTGGCCTGGTGCCGGGCGCGAATTTCGGGCACGAGTGCGCCATCTTTGAAGCCGTACACGGTTCTGCACCCGACATCGCCGGGAAGAATATCGCCAATCCTACGGCCGTGTTGCGCTCCGCGCTGCTCATGCTGCGCCATCTCGGCGAGGCCGACGCCGCCTGGAGGATCCGCAACGCCATCGATGAGGTCTACCGGGACCGCAGCAAACTTACACGCGACGTGGGCGGCACCGCGGGCACCTCGGAATTCGCCGACGCCATCATTAAGGCCCTGGAAGCGCAAAGCGCTGCGGTTGGATAGACCGGATTGGGATGGTTGACACAGTATATGTGCGCACGTATACTGTGCTCATGAATATTACTCTTTCCGTGGACGAGCAGACCGTCGAGCGCGCCCGAAAGCGGGCGGAGACTCTCGGCAAGAGCCTCAACCAGGTAATCCGCGAGTACCTGCAAAAGTTGGCTGGAAGCGACGACGCTGAGCGCAGCATCGCGGAGTTTGAGCGCCTGTCGGGCACAGGCAACTCTCACGGCCACCGTTTCAATCGCGACGAGGCTCATGAGCGTTCGTAGCTTCTTCGACACCAACGTACTCCTTTACGCCGACGATGAATTTGTCCCTACTAAACAACGGTGCTCGCGCGATCTCGTGGCGCAGCGCAGGCGGGATGGAACCGGTGTGGTTTCTCTCCAAGTGCTGCAGGAGTATTTCGTGAATGTCACGCGAAAGCTCGGTGTCGATCCGCTAATCGCGCGTCGCAAAGTCGAAATACTCTCCGAATTTGACGTTGCTTCTCCGGAGATCGCCGATATTCTTGCCGCCATCGATCTCCATCGGCTGCACGGCTTTTCTTTTTGGGATGCACTGATTCTGCGATCAGCGCAACAATCCGGCTGCCGCGTTCTGTTGTCCGAAGATTTCCAAGAGGGTCGCGAAATCGATGGGATTCAGGTTGTGAACCCGTTCCGACGGGGAAAATAACCGTATTTTCGGTCCTCCTGCGAACCCGCTCTCTGTTAAACTAATGCGTTTCGGGAGCGATATGGGGCCGACGTTTTATCGTCCGCTCCCCATGGGGTCTATGCTGAAGGGCATCGAACTTCCGTACCATCGCGGATTGCACCGCTTCGCCATCTTCACCGCCTGCGCCACCCTCGTCCTGATCGTCGCCGGAGCGCTGGTCACCAGCAACGATGCCGGTTTATCCGTCCCCGACTGGCCGACCACCTTCGGCTCCTTCTACAAAATGCCCAGGATGGTCGGCGGCATAAAGTACGAACATGGGCACCGCATGGTGGCAGAATTCGTGGGGCTGCTCACCATCATCCTGGCCGTCTGGACTTGGGTAGCGGAAAAACGCCACTGGCTGCGCCTTCTGGGCCTGGCCGCGCTCGCGACCGTCATCATGCAAGGCATCCTCGGCGGACTGACTGTCCTGTTTTTTCTGCCCGCACCCATCTCCAGCGCCCATGCCGCCGTGGCGCAGACCTTCTTCTGCATCGCCGTCGCGATCGCCGTGTTCACCGGCCGCCGCTGGGTCGAAGAGCAACCGCGCACTGAACTCGACCAGCGCCGACCCGCTCTTTTCACTCTGACCGTGCTCTCGATTTTCGTGCTCTATGTGCAACTGATCCTCGGAGCCATGTTCCGCCACCACGGCTTGAGTTGGTGGCCGCACGTCATCAACGCGGCCGTTGTCGCCATCGTCCTCTCCTGGACTGCCGTTCGCGCCATCTCCGCCTACCCGCAGGTGGATGCTGTCCGCCGTCCGGCAATCGCCATGCTCGGCCTGATGGTTGCGCAACTCTGCCTCGGCTTTCTCGCCTTCATTACCCGCGTCATGTGGGGAAGAGACGCCGCGCAGCCCGAACTGCCCATGGTGATCTCGACCGTAGTCCATGTCGCGGTAGGAGCGCTACTTCTGGCGGCCGCCGTCGTTCTAGCCATCCAGGTCTGGCGTCACGTCCCGGTTGCTTTCGACGAGCGCGTCCCCAGCCCGGATCGGAAGGCCGTCGCCGCATAAGTATTTCCTGTAGAGACGGGGTTGGCCCGTCTCCGCAGACGCGGCAAGCCGCGTCTCGACGTGAAATCAGTCTCCCCTTCCGGGACCGGGCCCCGCCGGATGATAATCCCCCTGTCCCCGGCGTAGAATATCCTGTGGCCCCGAACTCAACTGCCATCGACTTCGCTCCGCCAGCCCAACCTGCCAAGAGCGCAGGCCAGCCCATCATTGCCGTTCGCGATCTCGTCCATCGCTATCACGACCGCACCGCGCTCAACAGCATCTCCTTCGACGTTCGCCCCGCCGAACTCTTCGGCCTTCTCGGCCCGAACGGCAGCGGCAAGACCACTCTCTTCCGCATACTTTCCACCCTCATGGTCCCCACTTCCGGCAGCGCCATGATCGCCGGCTTCGACGCCGTTCGCCAGCCCGGAGCGTTGCGCCGCCATATCGGCGTCGTCTTCCAGGCCCAGAGCGTCGACCCCAAGCTCACCGCCTACGAAAACCTCTGGCATCAGGGACACCTCTACGGCCTGCGCGGCCCCGCACTCAAAGCGCGAATCAACGAAATCCTCACCCGCGTCGGATTGCTCGACCGCTCCGCCGATCGCGTGGAAACTTTCTCCGGAGGCATGCAGCGCCGCATCGAGCTTGCCAAAGGCCTGCTCCATCATCCCGAGGTTCTGCTGCTCGACGAGCCCACCACCGGCCTCGATCCTGGCGCCCGGCGCGACCTTTGGCAATATCTCCAGATCCTCCGCGATCAGGAGCGCGTCTCCGTCATCGTCACCACCCACCTGATGGAAGAAGCCGAACACTGTGACCGCCTGGCCATCCTGAACGAAGGCAACCTGGTAGCGCTAGGCACGCCCGAAGCACTCACCCGCGAAATCGGCGGCGACGTCATTCTGCTCGAAGCGCGCGACCCGCAAGCGTTGGCCGACCACATTCGCACCAAGTTTCACGTCGATGCCACCGTGATGGACAAGCAGGTCCGCATCGAAATTGAAAACGGACATCGCTTCGTTCCCGACGTAGTCGAAGCTTTTCCCGGAGAGATCCAGTCGCTAAGCGTGAGCAAGCCTACGCTCGAAGACGTTTTCATCCACCGCACCGGCCACCGCTTCTGGAGCGAAGACGCCGAATCCTCGCCGGAAACCGGTAAGAAGGGCAAGAAGAAAGACAAGAAAAAGCGCGATCACTGACGCTGCTAAACTAAAAACAATGTCAACCCAAAGCGCGACCTTCCCCGCAACCGCTCCCGCATCCGCTGGAGTCCTGCTGCCTGCCTTCACGCTGTGGTGGCGCGAAGTCGTGCGCTTCTACCGTCAGCGCGCGCGCGTGGTGGGCGTCATCCTTTCTCCGCTTTTGTTCTGGGTCGTTCTCGGATCCGGTTTCGGAACCTCATTTCGTTCCGGACAGGCCGCCGGCCAGCAGAACTATCTGGATTATTTCTATCCCGGCACGCTGGTGATGATCGTGCTCTTCACCGCGATTTTCACCATGATGTCGGTAATCGAGGACCGCAACGAAGGTTTTCTGCTTTCTGTGCTGGTGGCGCCGGTGCCGCGCGCGGCCATTGTTCTGGGAAAAGTCTTGGGCGGCACCACGCTCGCCGCCGCCCAGGGATTGATTTTCCTGGTCTTCTCGCCGCTCGTCGGCATACACATGACGCTGGCTTCGTTCGGGCTGATCGTCCTCACCGTGTTCCTGGTGTCATTCGCACTGACCGCGCTCGGCTTCGCCATCGCCTGGCCCATGGATTCAACGCAAGCCTTTCACGCCATCATCAATTTATTCCTGATTCCGCTATGGCTGCTTTCGGGAGCGCTGTTCCCTCTGTCCAAGGCTTCCGGATGGATTCGCTGGCTCATGTATGCCAACCCGCTAACCTACGGCGTCGAAGCGTTGCGCACCCTGATGTATCCAGAGGCGCCCAGCGCATTCTCGCTGAGCGCATCGATTTTGACGTTGCTGCTGTTTGCGCTATTCATGTTCGGCCTGGCTTTTACGCTGGCGAATCGGCGCACGACGAAGCCGGCAGCGTAGCGCTAATTTTTCGTTAGTTGTCATCCCGAGCGAAGCGAGGGATCTGCATTTTGCGGCGGACTGCAGATCCCTCGCTTCGCTCGGGATGACAAATAGGTTTGAGCTACGGATTACAAATCACCAATTACCAATGCCCCTCGACATTCTGGCCCTCGCCGCGCACCGCGATGATGTAGAACAAACCTGTGGCGGAACTCTGCACAAGATGGCCGAGCGCGGACACCGCACCGGCATCCTCGACCTTACACAAGGTGAAATGGGAACGCGCGGTACCGCCGAAGACCGCGCTCGCGAAGCGGCGGAGGCGGCTCGCATTTTGAAAGTTTCCTGGCGCCAGGCGCTCGATATTGCCGACGGCCGCGTCGAGAATACCTGGGAGAATCGTTTGAAGGTTGTTCGCGTACTTCGCGAACAGCGTCCGCGGGTGCTGATTCTTCCCTACTGGGAGGGACGGCATCCGGATCACTACACGGCGTCGATTCTCGGATATGAAGCGGCGTTTATCTCGGGGCTCGCCAAGCTAGCCGTCAGCCATCAGCCGTCAGCCATCAGTGACCCCGGTGCCGATTCGGCTTCGCCTCATCGTCCTTTCAAGATTATTTACGCCAGCCTGTATCGCGACGTGCGGCCCACTTTTGTCGTCGACATCACCGAACAGTTCGAAGCGCGCATGGCAGCGCTAATGGCTTACAAGTCTCAGTTCACCGACCAGCAGGCCGGCAGCGGAATCTTTCCCGCGCACAAGGAGATTCGGGCGCGGATTGAATCCATGGCCCGCTTCTACGGCATGATGGGCGGCGTCACTTACGCTGAACCGTTTGTGCAGAAGGAAGTCGGGCTGGTGGACGATGTGATGGCGATTCCGGTGAAGTCGATCTGATCGGACTAGTACCCCTGTCGCGGAGCTTGGACGGGGCGCCCTCCACAGTTTTGGAAAGGGGTGGGGCTGATTGGATAAGAGCGAAGGCTCGATCGACCCGGTAGTCTTGGTTTGAGGACTAAGGCTCCTGGGGAAGAAGGAGCCTTCGCATGATGATTATAGGATGTGATTTTCATCCCAGCTGGCAA
>JBEKWL010000184.1:0-6959 GCA_049513095.1 Terriglobales bacterium | reverse complement strand
AGAATGGGATGGATGTGCTCTCGAAGATTCGCCTGCTCCATCCGCAGCAGGCAGTGATCATGATCACCGCCTACGGAACGGTGGAGAACGCGGTCCGTGCCATGCAATCCGGCGCCACCAACTTCATCCAGAAACCGTGGGACAACGAGAAACTGCTGGCCGACGTGCGCGCCGCTGTCGCCCGCCTGAAGGCGGAAGAAGAAAACATTCAACTGAAACGCGCTCTTAAGCAACGCTACAACTTTGAAAACATCGTGGGCAAGAGCGAGCCCATGCTGAAGATTTTCGATCTTGTCGCACAGGTGGCGCCCAGCCGTTCAACCGTGCTGCTGCAAGGCGAAAGCGGGACGGGCAAAGAACTGATCGCCAAGGCGATTCATCTGAATTCCACGCGGCGCGACCGGCCGTTCGTGCCCGTCAACTCCGGGTCCACGCCGCCCGACCTGCTCGAATCCACCCTGTTCGGGCACGTCAAAGGCGCTTTTACCAGTGCGGTTGCGTCCAAGAAGGGGCTGTTCGAAGTTGCCGACCGGGGCACGCTCTTCCTCGACGAGATCGGCACCATGGGCATGGATACGCAGAGCAAGATTCTGCGCGTGTTGCAGGACCGCAAGTTCATGCATCTGGGCGGCGTGCAGGAAATTCAAGTGGACGTGCGCATCATCGCCGCCACCAACGTGGATCTTCGCCAGATGGTGCGCGAGGGCCGCTTCCGTGACGACCTTTTCTACCGCCTGAACGTAATCAGCCTGGATCTGCCGCCGCTGCGGCAGCGCCGCGAAGATATTCCGCTGCTGGTGCAGCACTTCCTCCAGAAGTATTCCGAGGAAAATGAGCGGCCGCGGCGCCGCATTACCACCGAGGCGTTGCGCCCGCTGGTGAGCTACTCCTGGCCAGGCAATGTCCGCGAACTGGAGAACACGATCGAACGTGCCGTGGTGCTGTCTTCCGACAGCGACATTGGGATCGATCTGCTCCCCGACCACATCGTGGGCCGGGGCTGCTCGGTCCCAGCTTTGGACGCGAATGCCGGTGCCACGCTGTTCGGCATCATGGAAGACTGCGAACGGCGGATCATTGTTGACATGCTGGAGAAGTGCGGCTGGAACCAGACCGAAGCGGCGGAACACTTCCACGTCCCGCTCTCCACGCTGAATCAGAAAATCAAACGCCTGGCCATCGAGATCAAGAAGAAGAACCGGGAGTGAGTGATATCGGGTGAGTGATATCTGGTCATCGGGCCATCGGGTGATCGGGTCATCTGAAGCCCGTAAGCTCTCTAAGGTTTTAGATCACCCTATGACCCGATCACCAGATCACCCGATGATTTCTCTCGATCACCCGATGATTTCTCTCTCTGCTATAGTTCCCTGAGCAGAAGTTCCCCGACCACACATGGCATTCGAACTCGAACTGATTTCGCCCGTTGAAGTCGCCAAGGGATATGTGCTGGCGGTTCAGGAGTACACCCTGCTCTCGGCGCAATCCCTCGCGAACTTCTTCCGCCGTCCTCGATACATGGGCGACATGCTGCAGCAGGCGGACCTGATCGGCGTCGGCTCCCTGCCCATCGTGATTCTGACGGGACTCTCCGTCGGCGCTCTGTTGGCGCTGAACGCCGCCAGCACGTTGCAACGATTCGGCTCGATCACGCTCATTGGCCAACTGGTGTCGATCGGTATGGTCACCGAACTGGGCCCGCTCATTACCGGGCTGATGGTAGCCGGGCGCAACTCCTCCGGCATGGCCAGCGAACTCGGCTCGATGATCGTCACCGAACAGATTGATGCCATGCGTGCCCTGGGCACCGATCCCACCAAGAAGCTGGTTACGCCGCGAGTTGGGGCTACCGCCTTCATGCTGTTTTTCCTGACCATCATCGCCGACCTGCTCGGGCTGATCGGCGGCTATGGAGTCGCGCATCTGCTGTTCGGGGTCGATACAAATCAGTATTGGACCTCCGTCTGGCAGATCCTCGTCTTCCGCGACGTCTTCACCGGCCTCGTCAAGCCCGTGCTCTTTGGGTTCATCATCGCCACCATTGGCTGTTATTACGGCATTTCCACGCGGGGCGGCACGCAGGGGGTGGGCCGTTCCACCACTCAGGCCGTGGTCGCTGCCTCGGTGTTGATTCTGATAACGGATTTCTTCGTTACCAAGTTGATCTTCGCAATTTTCGGTTACAGGTAAGCCATGCCGGCTCCCACTCTGCCCAGCGAAAATCCGGCGGCCGCGGTGGCAAGCGTGTCCGGCTACGCCATCGAGTTCGACAACGTTTCCATCGCGTTCGATGAAAAAGTTGTGCTTGACGGCATTTCGTTCCAGCTTCCGCACGGCGAAACCAAGGCGCTGTTTGGCGTCGCCGGTTCGGGCAAGAGCACTCTGCTCAAGCTCGCCATGGGGCTGCTGCGGCCCGATAGCGGCCGCATCTTCGTGCTGGGAGAGGAAATCACGCGCATGTCGGAACAGGAACTGTTCCAGTTGCGCCGGCGCGTGGGCATCGTGTTCCAGGAAAGCGCGCTCTTCGACTCGCTCAAAGTATACGAAAACGTCGCTTTCCGCCTGATGGAAGAGCGGATCTCCGCCGAGGAAGTCGAGCGGCGGGTCCGTGAGGCGTTGCGCTTCGTGGAGTTGGAACAAACCTACGACATGTTTCCGTCCGAACTCTCAGGTGGCATGCGGCGGCGCGTGGCCATCGCCCGCGCCATCATCACCGGGCCGGAGGTGCTGCTCTACGACTCGCCCACCGGCGGACTCGATCCGGTAACTTCGAACACGATCGTCGAACTTATCGTGAAACAACGTGACGTCTCCAAAACCAGCGCCCTCATGGCGACCCATCGCCTTCAGGATGCCTTCACCATGGCAACTCACCAGTTCGATAAAGCCACCAACCAGATGGTCGTCCTGCCCAAAGGCCAGCGGGGCGAAGTGCCCTTGAGCTTTCTGATTTTGCGCGACGGCAAAGTCATCTTCGATGGCGACGCTCGCGAACTCGCCACGTCGCGCGACGAATATATTCGCGAATATATTTCGTAGGGTCGCTTTCACGGCTTCTCTTCGTTGCGCGTCTGTCCGCTGCTCTTTTCCCGGCTTCTCTTGCCCGGCAATGCTGCCGGATTTTCATGTATGCGCTCGCGGAACCCGCCTTTCATCCCTCTGGCGAGGCCGATTGACGCTTCGCCAAATTTGTCGCGTAGATGATCCGCCGCCGCGAGGGCCTTCTGCCAACGCTCGTTCTGCGAAGGCTCCAGCAGATCGAGCTGAGGTGAACCCGATTCGAAATTTGACGCTTGCACTCCCAGCAATCGCACCGGCGCGCCCGGCTTCCAGTTGGCGAAAAACAGACGCCGCGCATGATCGAAAATCTGGTTATCCATCTGCGTCGGCTCGTCCAGCGAATGCGCTCGCGTGATGGTCGTGAAGTCTTTGTAGCGCAATTTCAACTGGAGCGTACGCGCAAAGTATCCTCCCTCGCGCAGCCGCCGTCCCACCATCTCGCTGAGCCGCATCAGTGTTGACTGCAAGCGCTCGGCGTCGCCTGTATCCTCGTCGAACGTGTGCTCGTGGCTGATCGATTTGGGATCGACATTCTCGCCCACCTCGTTGTCGAACCATCCGCCCGCATCCTCGCCTCGCGACTTCCCGGCCAGCGCGAGTCCCCATTTTCCGAAGCGTTGTTCGAGATCGCGGTCGTCGAGGCGCGCCAGGTCGCCGACTTTCTGAATGCCGATGGCGTGCAGCTTTTGCTCCATCACCTTGCCGACACCGGGGATGTCGCCGACGGCAAGCGGCGCCAGAAACTTTGCCTCTTGTCCCGGAAGCACCCAGAGCACTCCGTTCGGTTTGGCTTTGGCGGAGGAAACTTTCGCGATCAGCCGCGAGGTGCCGATCCCGATCGAGCAGTTCAATTCGGTCGCCGACTTCATCGCCGCATGCAGCCGGTGCGCCGAATGCAGCGGCCGGCCGTGCAATCGCTCGGTCCCCGTCATGTCGAGGTAAGCCTCGTCCACCGAAGCCATCTCGACCAGCGGAGAAAAATGGCCGAGCACCTCGTGCACCTTCGCGGAATACTCGCGATAGCGCTCCGGATGCCCATTGACAAAAATCGCCTGCGGACAAAGTTTCGCCGCCGTCCGCAGCGGCATGGCCGAGTGCACGCCAAACTTCCGCGCCGCGTAAGATGCGGCCGAGGCCACTCCCCGTTCGTCGCGCTGCCCGCCCACCACCACCGGCTTGCCTTTCAGCGATGGGTCAAACAATTCCTCGACGGAGACGAAGAAGGCGTCCATATCGACGTGGAAGATGGTGCGCTGAGAGGAGGTCCTGCTCATGGGAGTTCGGAGTGCCTTGCAGAAGTGTACCGCGAGAATGAATCATGACACTTCGAACGGCGAGTATTCAATTGGGGCAACCCCGGCGCGCCGTGATCATCTAATCGTCCATTGCGCTCAAGAACACGCATTTCCGATGTCCATGGGGCGCCATGACCCTTCTTCGTCGCTCGGTTTGTAACGCATATCTAGCGGCAACACTCGCTGCCTGCAGCTTGGCGCAAACGCCGTCCCCTGCCGCCAAGTTCCCTCCCGAGAAAACCATGAGAAGCTGGTTGCTCAGCGAAGAGCCGCGACTGGTGGCGTGGGGCGCCCACGACGCCCTTGTCGCGCGCGACCGGAATCTGATACCCGATCTTCTGGTTCTGGCAAGCCGCTGGCAACCTCTTTCTCAACGGCCTTCCGACAGTTTGCACGCGAAGGGACTGTCGCCCGAGCAGAAAGACGAACGGGACGCAATGGCGGCGGTTCTCGACGCGCTCATTCAGATGAAGTCGCCCGTTCCGGCCGATACTTTGCGTAGTTTGGCGCCAGATTTCGGAAATGAAGTTGCAGTCCTGCTCAGCCGAATGCCTACTGAAGAAGCCGCCCCCCTTAGCTTTGATCTGTATCGTCTGCCGGCGGAGCACACCTATGGCCTGCAGTATGTCAGCGCTGCCCTACTCGCGCTCCACCCGGTGCCTGGATTTGCCGCAGACTTGCTTGCCAACATCAGCGTGCGCGCGAAGGTGTATGCCGTTCTTCCGGGGGAGGGAGGTTTTGGCGGGGGATCGGCCAGCGATTGTTTCTCCGAGTACCAGATTCCGCGCAAAAATTGGCCGGTGACAGGTCAATACACCTTGTCCCAACACGAGGGCGATGGAGCCATTCTGCTGGTGGCAGGCATTGATCCCATCTATGCCACGCGCGAGCAGTCGACTCATTACCTCGGGGGCAGTTGCAGCATTCCCGGCGTGCACCTCGGTCCGGAGCAACGTCGCCGATTGATCGCAGAGATGCTCAGCACTTCTCCCGAAGAGATTGCGTGGCAAACCTCCCTGGAGACGCGGATCGAGTTCAATCGCTCCCGCAATTTGACGGCGCTCTTCTGGCTTTTGTGGAGGAGCAGCAGCGGAGGTATCGAACGACGACGGCTGAACTTGTCGCTCACGACCTCTTAACACCCGCTGAGGCCGAACAATCGCTTCCGCAGCTGGAGCTGAAATTAAACGACATGCGAGGGGCAGACGCCGCTCCGATTCCGGATCCTGTAGCTCTGCCGGCTCACGTGAAGTGGTCTTCCTCACCTTTCAACTGAAGTCCGTGGCGGGCGGGCTCACATTTCGCTCGCAAGCTCGACTTTGCGTGTGCAGCCACTAAAGGGCACCTCAATTCAACGACTTACGGTATCGCTAAAGCGATACCCTGAGACGAAAGCGCTACTCGGATACTAATCCGAGTCCTGCAGCAATCTGTCTAGCCCAGCACCGGCTCCTTCTTCAAGTCCGCGATGACTGGGACCGCGTTCGCGGCGGCCCGCGCCTGTCGCGCGCGCTCGTAGACCTTGCCGTACTCGCGGGCCGACGCTCCCCAGGAAAAATCGCGGCTCATTCCGTTGCGCATCAGCGTCTGCCACGACGACGGATCACGATAGGCGAGCAATGCTTGTTTGATGGTTGCGAGCAAAGCCTCGCCGGTGTAGTCGGAGAACTTGAAGCCCGTGCCTTTGCCGGTGCGCGCATCCCAGGGCTCGATGGTGTCATCGAGACCGCCGGTCGCCCGGACGATGGGAACGGTGCCGTACTTCAGGCTGTAAATCTGGTTCAGCCCGCAGGGTTCGTACCGGGAGGGCATCAGGAACATGTCCGCGCCCGCTTCAATTTTGTGTGCGATGGCGTTGTCGTAGGCAACCTTGGTCGCAATCTTGTTCGGGAACTGCTTGCTGAGGCGCTGGAACATTTCTTCGTACGGCTTGTCGCCCGCACCGAGCGCGACCACGATCATCTCTTCGCGCGCCAGGCGGTCCATGATCTGGGCGATCAGATCGAAACCCTTCTGCGCGGCGAATCGCGAAACGATGCCAATCACCGGCACTTTCGAATCGGCGCTCGTCACTCCGAAGGTGTGCAGCAAGTCGTGTTTGCATTGCAGCTTGCCGCTCAGATCCTGCGGCGAATACTTCGCGGTGATGAATCTGTCGGTCTGCGGGCTCCACTCGTCGTAGTCCACGCCGTTCAGGATGCCGGCCACGGTCGCGGCGCGATCGCGCAGCACGCCTTCCAGGCCAAATCCGTATTCAGTGGTCTGGATCTCCTGACTGTATTTCCTGCTGACGGTGGTGACGAAGTCGGAGAGCACGAGCGCGCCCTTCAGAAAATTCACCTGGCCGAAAAACTCCATCTTCGAGATCGTGAGCAAGTCCCACGGCAGCATCAGCAGCGGCAGTGTATCGGGCGGGAACAATCCCTGGTATCCCATGTTGTGGATGGTGAACACGGTGGCCACTTCGCGAAACGCGGGGTCTTCGGCGTAGAGCGTGCGCAGCATCACCGGCACGAGCGCGGACTGCCAGTCGTGGCAGTGGAACACATGCGGCACGCCCAGCACCTTGGAGGCTTCGAGCACCGCCCGCGAAAACAGAGCGAA
>JBEKWL010000183.1:0-7076 GCA_049513095.1 Terriglobales bacterium | reverse complement strand
GAAAGCGGAATGGACAGGAGCACAGCAAAAGTAGCTCGTGGGCTGCCCAGGAAAATGAGAATCATGATTCCGGTCAGCACCAGCCCGATTCCGCCTTCCTTCATTACGTTCTTGATGGCACTCTTGACAAAGATGGACTGATCGAAGACGACCGCCGTCTTGAGCGATTTCGGAATGTCCAACAGATGCTTGATCGCCGCCTTGATGCCATTCACAATTGTGATGGTATTGCTGTCGCCGCCTTGCTTTAGCACAGGGATGTAAACGGACTGCTGTCCGTCGATACGGACGATGTTGGTTTGGATCGCGCCGGAGTCTTTGGCCTCACCCACATCGGCAACCATCACCGACGCGTTGCCCACGGTCTTCAGCGGTATGCGGTTGATTTCCTCCACGTCAGGCAACTGCGCATTGGCGTAGATGTTGTAATCTCTGGGGCCGATGCGAACGTCCCCAGCGGGGAGAATCAGGTTGGAATCATTCACCGCGTGAACCACGTCCATCAGGCTAAGCTGGTGCGCCTCCAGTTTGACCGGGTCCACATAAACCATAATCTGGCGATAGCGTCCGCCAAAGGGCTGCGGCACAGAGGCGCCGGGAACGTTGGCGATCTGGTTACGAACCTGGAATTGCGCCAGATCTTTGAGCCGGGTTTCATTCAGGCCTTCCCCTTTCAGCGTTACCAAACAAACGGGAAGGCTCGAGGCATCGAACTTGAGCACCACCGGTGGCAAAGTACCTGGAGGCAGACGCCGAAGATCCGCCATCGCCAGGTTCGCAATATTGCTAAGAGCGGCATTGGCATCGCTGCCCGGCTTGAAGTAAATCTTGATCAGGCTTACGCCCGTCAGAGAGCGGGACTCGATATGGTCGATGTTGCTGCCCAAGGTAAAGAAACGCTCGAACGTATCGGTAATGTCGGCCTCGACTTGCTCCGGCGGCATGCCCGCGTAAAAGGTCGCAACCACCACCACCGGAATCTTGATCTGCGGGAACAGGTCCACCGGCATCCGCACCACGGTTGTCACACCAACCACGGCGATCACCAGACAAAGCATGATCACGAAGAAAGGGTACTTCAGAGCGAATCTCGGCATTACTTTCGCTCTCCCGTCTGACCATCGCTCGCATGAGCGGACCCAGGCTCCAACTTCGGCTTCACCACTTCGCCGATTGCGTAGTCGGACTGACCGGCGCTGATCACTCGCTCCTTTTCTGAAAGGCCGTGAAGGATCTCCACGGTGGTGGAGGTTTGCTCCCCTAATTCAACGTTCCGCTTCTGCACACGATTCTGATCGTCCAGAGCCAGCACGTAATGCTCGTTGCCTTCCTGGACCACGGCCTGGACGGGAACCGTGAGCGCGTCCTCTTTCCCGTGCAACACCAGCTTCACCTCGGCGTACATGCCGTCTGTCAAAGTGTTTTGCGGATTCTCCACGTCAATCTCCGTGTGCATGGTTCGCGTCTCATCATTGAGCGCGTCGGCGAACCGGGCCACGCGCCCCTGGAAGTCTCGATTCAAATCGAGAACATGCACTTGCACTACGCTGCCCAAGTGCAACAGCGGCACGGAGGATTCGGGAACCGGAATCACCAACCGCAACAGGGACCACTCCGCTAGTTGCACCACAGGTTGTGATTGGGTCTCGGACGATGTTCCGGCTGAGATCAGGGCGCCGGTATCGACGTACCGTTTGGTGACTACACCCGCGAAGGGAGCTGTGATGTGCGAATAAGCCTGCAAGGCCGACAGGCGCTCGAGAGTAGCTTGCGCCATCCCAAGTTGGTTCTGCGATTCAGCCAGAGCGGCGCGAGCGCTGCGGATCTGGGCGTCGGTCTCTTGATCTTTCGCCAGCGCATCGTCCAATTCCTGCTCGGCGACCAACCCCGGACGCTCCTCTGACGCCTGCTGGAGCCGTGTATATGCTGAGTGGTAAGCCCGGTGGCCAGACTCCGCTCGTTCGATTTCACTTTGGGCGCGGCGAATCGCGTCTTGACTGCGCCGGATGTCCGCCTGCGCGCCCATGACCTGCGCATTTAGTTCGGGGACCTCCAAACTGGCCAGCACCTGCCCGGTACTGACCTTGTCCCCCACATCCACAAAAATGTGGTGGATGTAGCCCGATACCTTGGCGTGAAGATCGACTTGCTGGAATGGACGGAATTCGCCGGTGAGAGTAATGGCGTTTTCGAGTGGACCACGGGCGGCCAATACTACCGGCGCGACCCGTTGCGCCGGTTCATCGACCTTCTTGGCTTTCGCGTCACCAAGCGAATGCATGAGCAGCGTGATCGCGATCGCCGCGGCAAGCGCTCCAACTCCAATCAGCATGTGTTTTCGTTGCAGCGTCATTTTTTCACTCTAAGATCTGCACAGCTCCGGCTAGTGAAAAAAACCTACCCCCGTGAAAGGAGAGCACCAAACGCGGGGGTAAGGCTCGTACACGCTACGGTAAGCAGCAGCGGAACGAAAGTAAAGACAATCCCATCCAACCCATGCCTCCAGGGAAACAGCCCAGATCACTCGGGAAATTGCGATGGGATGTGTCGCGCTCTCAAGTTCGCTTTGGCTCGTTTGGTACTAAGTTCAGTTGGAGTGACTAGCTATTGACAACGAGGAAAAGATCAGCAGGTTGGAGGCGGTCGATTGTAGAGACTCTTCTCCAGAAGAAGAGTTGGAAGAGGCGGGCCAGCCTGCGCCACACGGGGATAAAACGTGGGAGCCTGCGATGCCGTGACCTTAGCTACAGGCGCAGCCCAACGAATCCCATCGCGATCCATGTGCTGCCGCACAGCCTGCGAGTCACCGGACTGGACCGCTGTATTGTAGGAAAGTGTAACGTGGAAAGTTCGTGTAGCCAGTGTCAAAACCAAAGAAAACATGACAACGCTGACGAGCGCCCAGTACCACCACGGCACCGAACGAACCGCAACGTCTGTTGTTTCCGCTTTCACCACGACAGCCTCGGGATGATTATAGAATCCACGCGCCCAAAAGCAAGGTTACCACCGGCGCTGGAGATCTGACTAATACTACGGGCGTTCCCTATTTCAAAGATGCGCCAGGAAGAGAGGAGGTTGTTTAATTTCGGGAGGTGCTGCTTGATGTGTACATCGCTTGTGTACCATGCTTCTTCAGCACTTGACGGCTTTCATTGAACAAAATAAGAGCAAGCTGAAGTAGGGCTAGCAACCCGTGGTGCTAGACCGGTTCGCATCAGAGCCCTCAGGGCCTGCCAAAAATCCGGGGAATAGCGAAGTGTCGGGAGAAGAGATGGTGCGCCCGGAGAGAATCGAACTCCCAACCTCAACCCCACGAACGGGTAGTGGTTGTTCGCGGCTGGACTTCATAATCTTGCACGCATGCAAACGGACCGCACCGAATATCCTAATCTGAAATCTTGCCGTAAGTTCAGTTAGCACCACCGGCCCGAGACAAAACCGGGCCGGCGGCGCTCTGAAGGGAAGAATCCCGTCAGAAAGTTGAGAGGCCGTTAACCTGGTGCTCCTCGTCAGACGTTGACGCGGGACCATTTGCGGTCTCACGGCAAGTAGTAGCGGAACGAGGTGAAGACCATGTTGTCCAGTCCTTCTGGCGAGAGTGCTCCTGGCGTAGCCGTGCCGCCGGTGGGGGCGGAGGTGGCGCCTGACCAGGTCTGACGCGTGACATAGGAGTACTGTGCACCGAACCGGAATCTGCCCTTGGGCCCCTGGTAGAAGCTGTACCAGAAGCCGGCCGTACCCTCAATCACCGCACGCGTGTCAGCGGTGCAATTGGCAGGAGAAGTGGGAGTGAATCCGGTGTTCACGGTGGGAGGCATTTCGGTGTAGCAACCGTAATTATTGAAGGTCGGCGATCCGTAGCCGACGTACTGCCCTTTCCCCTTGTTCGCGAGAGGATCGAAGTCATAAGTCCGGGCGGCGTACTCCGCTCCGGTGTAGGCGTACAGATCGAGTTTCTTGCGGTGATACTCCAGCGTAGTCAAACCCTGGAGGCCCTTGATCAGATGAATCGTTCCATCGGCATGAATGGTAAGATCGGAGAGTTGAGCTGCTCCATAACGGCCGATTCCACTACCGCCGAAGCCATGCAAACCGAAAACGATACGCTTATTGTCAAAATACCAGCGGGCGTTGGCGCCCAGGCCGCCGCCTTCTTTCGAGGCGTTGAAGGCGTTGACTGCGCTGGCCGGGGCCGCGGTCAGACTACCGCATGCCGCGCTAGCGAAGTTCTCCACGCACGGGAAGACACGGTCTGTGAATCGGTCGGCCAGGCCGAAAATCTCGTAGTGCCCGAAGCCGGGATCGAAGGCGACCTTGGCGATGAGATCGGGCGCAGGATTGGCTGTGTAAGTACTCCCAGTGTTGTAGCTATTGCTGGCGCCCGCCTCGCCGAGCAGGAAATTGTCCGCGTTGTTGTGCGTGGTGAGCGTGCCTTGCGCGTTTTCCATGGCGACAGCGACGGAAACTTTATCGCCGAAGTCTTTGGTTAGGCGAATCCCATACTGACGCGCGAAAGAAAAGCCGACGTTGTAACCCGGGTCGATCGTACTGGGCCGTGCATCATTGACTTTGCCCAGGTCGTCGCTGGGGGCGATTCCCGCCTTGCCCTCGGTCACCAGGCTCCACATCTGGCCTGCGAGGAATTTCCAGCCATTGTCAAACTTGACTTGGCCCCACGCCTGGCGAAGGCGGAGAGTGTAGCTATTCGTCTGAGTAGCCGTGGAGGTAACACCGGCGGAGAGAAAGTCACCCGATATGTAGCTGGAGAGTTCCACATTTTTCAAGCGGCCCTGAACAAAGAGGGTAGGCCGCGACTGGCGGGCGGAGCCGAAGAAGTCCGACAGATGGTTCTGCGAAGCGCCCGGCATGGTGAGCGAATTGAAGGGAGTCGTAAGATCAGCTCCCAGCTCTCGCGAACGCCGCACAAATTCGGCTGCCACAAAGGCGCTGGTGGTAAAACTGATTCCTTTGTAGTGAATCGACAGGGGGTTCTGCAGCGTCGAGTCGATGGTCTTTTGCGTCTCCTGTAACGTGAGCGCCGCGTTGGTGGCGGTCGTCTTGAGGTCGGCCAGATCGCCCTTCAGCTCAACCACCGTCTGCTGCTGTTGGCTGGCCTGGGTTTGAGCGGCAGCGGCCTTGTTGGCAGCGTCGGCCGCGGCGGCCTGCGCCTGCTGCCAGTTCTGCTGCGCCTGCTGCAGTTGCTGGGCAAGTTGCTGGATTTGCTGCTGCTGGGCGGCCAGGGCGTCTTTCAGCGCCTGAACGTCGGCAGCCGTGATCGCCGGCTGCACTTGCACCACTGCTGCGGGCTTGTGCTTCTTCTTTGGAGCCGGTGCGGTTGAGTCCGAGGTCTGCGCCCAAACGCCGGATGAAAGCGCCGCCAGCGTCAGGAACGTGACCAACAGGTGCTTGGTTGATTTCATAAAATGTAGTCCTCTCTTGTTTGAGGTTTAGTCGACCAACACATCCCGGGAAGAAACAGAAAAACTTTTCGCAATCGGAGGTCGCAACGTGGCGACCCTTATTTTTTCGCCGGCGTTTCCCGAACAGCGCCTCGCCATAGCCGATGTATGCAATTAGTGCAATCAACTTACCTACATTCAAAAAACTTACCGCCGGTTCCTTATTGAGTGCTAAATCGCAGAAGCCGGCGGAAGGTTATTATTCCATAAAGTCCATCGAAATAATCGACTTTATTGACATTCCGGAGGTAGCACCCGTTGTTCCATTCCGTCCGGCCCTGGAAGGACCCACTAAACCTCATGCTTTTAGCGGCTTACGGGAATGGCTGCAAGTTCACGACGAGGGAGAGTGTGCACCGGATTGCAGTTCGAAGAACGAAACATTCTCAGCCTCGAGCGATGGAGGCCGTTCCGGCTTTTGAAAACAATCCCTCGCCCCCATTGGCAAAGGGTGGGAATACTGGGGGCGAGGGTCCATACAAATTACGGCAAGTAGTAGCGGAACGATGTATAGAAGATGTTGTCGATTCCGTGTGGCGTAACGAAGGTGCCCGCCGTCGAGCCAGCGCCCGTCCAGGCGTTTCGGCTTAAGTAGGAATATTGCGGCCCGAACTGAAGTCTGCCCTTGGGCCCGTTGTAGGGTTTGATCCAGAACCCGAAGGTGCCTTCGATTACGCTTTGAGTCTGGCCACTGCAGCTACCGAGGCCTCCAAAATTGTAACCGCCGGGGCTTGACGACGAAGGCAAGGTTTCGGTGTAGCAGCCCCCGTCAGCGTAGCTTGGGGCCCCATACCCCACCACCTTGCCGGTACCGAGGGTGTCAGTTTGATAGCGGCGTCCCGAATAGTCCTCGCCGCCATTGAAGTACACATCGAGCTTGGGAAAGTGAAATTCCAGTGTGGCCAGACCCTGATAGCTGCGTAGCGGAACCAGCTTGCCAAAGGGATCGACGGTGGCATCCGGCAGACCGGACGCGCTGTACCGGCCTATGCCGTTCCCATAAAGGGCGTGAAGCCCGAAGTCCACATGCTTGTGCGCCAGGCTGACGCGGGCATTCCCGCCCACTCCACCCGCGTTCCTGGAGTAGTTGTAAGCTCCTGTTACCGAATTGGTAGTACCGCACAATGTCGGGTCCTGCGACGCTACGGCACAGGGATAAACGCGGTCGCGGAACCTGCTGAAGATACCGAACACTTCATAATGGCCGAAACCGGGTTCAGCGGCCGCCTTGACGATAATGTCCGGCATGGCGTTGAAGGCATAGTTGGATGCGTTGGTACAAACGGTGACGGGGGCGCCGCTGGAATTGAGGGACGTAGTGCAAGCAGTGATGCCGGGATTGTAGAGCCCGGCACCCACACCGTCACTGCCCAAGGCGAAATTGCTATTAGCATTGGTTGCCGTGAAGGTCGTCTGAGGATTTTCCAACGACGCTGCCAGCCAGAAACGATCATTGAAGTTCTTGACCACGCGGGCGCCGTACTGCCGCGCAAAACTGAAGCCGACATTATAATTCGGGTCGATGGTCATCGGCCTGGCTGTGCTTAGGTTGTCGATGCCCTTCCTGTTTTCCGTCAGCAAAGTCCACATCTGACCGGCAACGAAGGACCAGCC
>JBEKWL010000182.1:0-7209 GCA_049513095.1 Terriglobales bacterium | reverse complement strand
ACCTTCCAAGGCCTGTTTTCCGAGATCAATCTGGCGTCGGACAAGCTCGGCAAAAAATACGAAGAGCGCAACGCCAAGCTCTGCACCATTATTCAAAAGATCGCCGAAGAGTTGACGCAATTTTCCACCGACGCTGACACGTTGGGCGATGCCTACGAATATCTGATCGGCCAGTTTGCCGCCGGTTCCGGCAAGAAGGCGGGCGAGTTTTACACGCCGCAGCAGATTTCTAGCATTTTGTCTGGCATCGTCACGTTGGACAGCCAGGAGCCGAAAACGGGAAAGAAAGCCAAGCTGGATAGTGTTTTGGACTTTGCCTGCGGTTCCGGTTCGCTGCTCCTCAACGTGCGCAAGCGCATGGGGCCGCACGGCATCGGCAAAATCTATGGACAGGAAAGCAACATCACCACTTATAACTTGGCGCGCATGAACATGCTGCTGCATGGGGTGAAGGATTCGGAATTTGAAATCTTCCACGGCGACTCGCTGAAGAACGATTGGGAAATGCTGCGCGAGACCAACCCCGCCAAGAAACCTTATTTCGATGCCGTGGTGGCGAATCCGCCGTTCAGCTACCGCTGGGAACCCACTGAAGCCATTGGCGAGGATGTGCGCTTCAAGAATTACGGAGTGGCACCCAAATCTGCCGCTGATTTCGCCTTTTTATTGCACGGCTTCCATTACCTGAAGGACGAAGGCGTCATGGCCATTATTCTGCCCCATGGCGTGCTATTCCGTGGCGGAGCGGAAGAGCGAATCCGCACCAAGCTGCTGACCGATGGGAACATTGATACGGTCATCGGCCTGCCCGCCAATTTGTTTTATTCCACCGGCATCCCGGTGTGCATACTGGTGCTCAAAAAATGCAAGAAGCCGGACGACGTGCTCTTCATCAACGCCAGCGAGCACTTCGAGAAAGGCAAACGCCAGAACCACCTGCGGGACGAAGACATCGAAAAAATTCTTGAGACCTACCAATTCCGTAAGGAAGAGGAGCGTTATTCAAAACGAATCCCGATGGAGCGGATTAAAGAGGAAGGTTACAACCTGAACATATCCCGCTACATCAGCACCGCAGTAGCTGAATCAGAAATCGACCTGGCGGCGACTCATGGCGTATTGGAAATAATCGAGAACACAATCCAAAAGGCAACGATTAAACACAATGAATTTCTTGAAGAGCTTGGCTTGTCCCCATTGCCGTCGCCCGATTCTAATTCGTCGAGAGAGTAGGAGGACCGAAGAGGAGCGCTTTCTCAACAACGCCGTCATCGCACATCAGACTGAGCGCTTTAACCGATGCCGAAAGACCCCGAGTGCGCGTTGACAACAGGAGAGACGGGATCTTGAAGACTCAAAACCTGAACGAAAAACTTGGGTCAAATTTGGGTCAATTACGTGCCGAAAACCGGGTAAAACCGTGGTCTCTGAAGCAGAGCCAAGCTAAGCGAATCAATGAGATAGCATTTCGGTGGTTGTTTCGGGACCAGGGGGTCGGAGGTTCAAATCCTCTCTCCCCGAAATCCCATCATTGAATTAGCGAGCTTCCTTTTCCCCAGTTTGCAGCAACTTGGGTCGGGGGTAGTGCAACTGATTTGAACCCCGTTTCCGTTCGTCCCGTAGTCGTTGGCGAAGGGTGACGGCAAGGAGTTGGAGTAACTTATAGTTATTATTCACGGTTGTTTTTTAACCGACGTCCGGTCGACCAGGCAACGGGCTCGAGCACCACTGAAAACAGGTGAAATTTGTAACCTTTTAGTTAACGTCTAATTCCGTTCACAGTCTTTTCTTGCCACTTCCAGGGTGTTTTTGGCAGATTCCGCGGACTTTTTGGGCACTTCCGGAGCCGTGCATTGCTGGGCAGTATTCCATGTAACTTACTTGGTATCAATAGTATAATAGAATTCGAGGCTCCCACGGGTAATCCGGAAAAACCAAAAAATCCCAATTCGCGTGTGTGTGTGTGTTACTGGCGCGCGCTCGCTGGCGATGTCAGATTTCATTTTCGACCCCCCTATCCCCCTCTCGTAACCCTTGTAGAATCATAGAGATAGAAGAGGGGTTGGCTTGCTAGGCACCCCAGCCTCGTATCTCTATGACAGCACAAGACTTACACAACCAGTGAATGATAGGCGAATGCCCTGTATTGTTTACCACGTAGTAATAGGGCGGCCTTAACAGGGCCGGGTTAATTAACAGGGCCGGGTTGCTGGGGCGGCCATGCTTATGATCGGGGCAGGATAAGCGCCCGGTGATCGGAGCGGGGCACTTAAGCAGCGGGCGAGGCGCAGGCGCGGGGCGAATAAGCATGCGTCAGTGGCGGGCCAGCGGCCATAAGTGGGGTTATAGCACAATTCGGGATTTGTGCTTTACTTGAGTGGGGGGTGTTTTCTGGGGCTTTGCTCTACCGTCTTTTCCGGTTCAGTTTCCGTACGGCGGGCCGGGCTGGGCCGGGGCGCTTGGCGTCACTCTGCTGGGTGTGATTATATTTCGTGCGCGGAGGATGGCTTGGCAGGCTAAGTAATGGGCATGAAACCATGTCAAACATGTGGCGCAGATCGTGGAACCAATCGCCCCATGTGTAAGGCGCGTCATCCATTGCTTTTTGCCCGGTCTCGATAACCCTTGGCTTGGCACAACACGTTGACGATGTAATGCGCGGCTTCTGCCGGGTACATGGTTTTGAGCAATTCCATGAGGAAAGCATTGGAGATTTGCTCGTCCGTCATGTTCGTAAGAGCTCGGACGCGCTTAAGCTGGCGTTCTGTGATTTCGGCGGGTGTCATATTGGCCAGACGAGGAACGGGTCACACATGGTCGTGACGGTTTGCTCTATCGTCTTTTCCGGGGTCGGGCCTTGCTCTTGGGTGCGCTCTGCGGTGCCTTTCGTTCTGGGAGTTCGTTTTCTGAACTGAGGCAACTCGATAGCAGCGCCAAGACCCGCTGCTAGTGATCTCCCAGAAGCAACCGACTGAGCTTCGCTCAGATAGGAACGGAAGGAACGGGAAGTGAGCGATGATAGGTGTGCTGGAGACCGCGGCAGCTACGGCCCGAAATGGGCATTGGTGCTTGATGAGCCCGCCCCGAAGCATGGGTCTGAGGTTGCGGATAGGTTAGTGATGACGACTGCGGAGCAGTGCAGCGATCTCGATCAGGAGACTGTTAGGATTCGCCCCTCGGGCCGCGTTCTCCGGTTACAAGGAGAAGATCATGGCGAAGCGAAGAGAGAAACGAGAGCGCAGATCAGTGGTGTTGGAGCCGGATGCGGCGGGTATCGATATTGGCGCGGAGGAGATTTACGTCGCGGTACCACCGGATCGTGATGAAGAGTCGACGCGCAGGTTCAGCAGCTTCACCGGTGACCTGCATGCACTTGCCGATTGGCTCGGTCGGTGTCGGATTCGGAGCGTGGCGATGGAATCGACAGGCGTCTACTGGATTCCGCTGTTTCAGATCCTGGAGGAGCGCGGGTTCAAAGTTTATTTAGTCAACGCGCACTATCTGAAGAGTGTGCCCGGACGCAAGAGCGACGTATCCGATTGCGAGTGGATCCAGTATCTGCACTCGGTAGGGTTGCTGCGGGCCAGCTTCCGGCCGCCTGAGGCGATCTGTGCCCTTCGTACCCTGTGGCGGCACCGTGGCAGCCTGCTGGAGATGGCTGCGGAGCACATTCTGCATATGCAGAAGGCGCTTAATCAGATGAACCTGCAACTTCACCATGTGCTCAGCGACATCACCGGAACCAGTGGCCAAGCGATTCTCGATGCCATCCTCGCGGGCCAGCGCGATCCCGTCGCACTGGCGCAACTCTGTCATCGTCGGGTGCAGAGCCCGCGGGACAAGGTGGCGCAGGCTCTGGTGGGAGACTACCGGCCGGAGCATCTGTTCACCCTGAAGCAGTCGCTGGAGGGATACCGCTACTACCAAAAGCTGATCTTGGAGTTGGATCAGGAGACGGCACATCTGATGCAAGCTCTTCCCAGCGCGACCGAGGATCCGGTGCCACCACGCACCAAGCCAACGGCTTATCACCGGAAGGGCAACGACCCTCAGTTTGATCTGCGTAGCGAGCTGTACCGCATTGCCGGCGTCGATCTCACCGACATTCCAGGAGTTAGTGCAGCCACTGCGCAAGTTGTACTGACAGAGATCGGCACCGATGTCAGCAGGTTTCGCAACGCCTCGGCCTTCGCCTCATGGCTTGGCCTCTGCCCGGAAAAACGAATCAGCGGCGGCAAGGTGCTGTCCTGTAAAACACGCCAGGTAAAGCATCGCGTCGCGACTGCTCTCCGAATGGGCGCCAACTCTCTGTGTCGCGCGAAGGGGTATTTCGGCGAGTTTTTTCGGCGCATGCGGGCTAGACTCGGCACTGCCCAGGCGATCACTGCCACCGCGCACAAAATCGCACGAATTCTCTATCACGTCTTATCCACGAAGGAACCCTACGCAGAAACCATCTTCCACCGTTGCGACGAACAGGCACGGCAGAGAGCTGAAACTCGTCTTCGCAAACCAGCAGCCCAACTCGGCTTCCAACTCTTGCCCATCCCTGTAACAGGAGAATAACAAGTAGTTCCTCAGGAGCCCGTTTCTGGATAGTTTCGGGATCGCCGACAACCCACCCAGAATCGTCGTTTCCGCGTGTAGTGTGTTGCGCAGGCTATAATTGCGCGCACGCATGGCCCTCACCGCTGGCACAAAACTTGGTCCCTATGAAATTCGGTCACCGCTCGGTGCCGGCGGAATGGGCGAGGTGTATCGCGCTGCGGATTCGAAACTGGGACGAGATGTTGCGCTGAAAGTGATACTGCAGGAATTTACCCAGGATACGCAGCTCATGGCTCGCTTCCAGCGTGAGGCGCAAGTTCTCGCATCGCTCAACCACACTAACATCGCTGCCATCTACGGCCTCGAAGACAGCGCGGACATGCCTGCGCTGGTGATGGAACTGGTGGAAGGGCCGACGCTCGCCGACCGGATCAAGGAGGGTGCGATCCCGCTCGAAGAAGCGTTGCCCATCGCGAAGCAAATTGCGGAAGCGCTCGAATACGCGCACGAGCGCGGCATCATTCATCGCGACCTAAAGCCGGCCAACATCAAAGTCACGCATGACGGCAAGGTCAAGGTGCTTGACTTCGGGCTGGCCAAGGCCCTGCAGGGGGACGCTGCGCCGGGGAATATTTCCAATTCTCCTACCATGTCATTAGAGGCCACAAAGGCCGGAATCATTCTCGGAACTGCAGCCTACATGTCGCCCGAGCAGGCGAGAGGCAAGGCGGTGGACCGGCGGGCGGACATCTGGGCTTTTGGCGTAGTTTTTTTTGAAATGCTCACCGGGACGAAGACTTTCCAAGGCGAAACCGTCTCCGACACGCTGGCCGATGTGCTGCGGAGGACGATTGATTGGAGCTCGCTGCCTCCCGATACGCCGCCCGGCGTCCGGCGCCTGCTGGAGCGCTGCCTGGAGCGCGACCCCAAGAGGCGATTGCGCGACATCGGCGAAGCGCGGATTCTGCTGAGCGATCCCGACATTCTTGCAGCGCCCGCACCGCAGCCCGCTCCAGCCATCGCCACCCGGCGGCGCGCATTCATATGGGCAGGAGCCGCATTTGCGGCCTTGGTCTTGGCCACGGCGGGAAGCTTTTGGATTTCGAAGCGGATCCAGGATTCCTCTCCGCGCGGAGTGACGCGGCTCACGATTCAACTGCCCGCGGGCCAAGTGCTCACCAGCGGTGCGCCAGCGGTTTCCCGCGACGGCCGCCTTATCGCCTACGTGGCTAAGGGTGCGGACAATGTCCCGCGGCTGTACCTGAGGGCGCTGGAGCGTTATGAGCCGATTGAGGTGCCCAACAGCGAAGGCGCCATGCAGCCGTTCTTCTCGCCCGATGGCAGCCGAATCGCCTTTTTCGCGAGGGGGAAATTGTGCACAGCATTGGTTTCGGGTGGTCCACCGACCGCAATCGCCGATACGTCTTTCCAGCCCTTTGGCGGGACCTGGGGAGACGACGACACGATCGTGTTTGTGCCCGCTCTCGGCTCCGGGCTTGATCGCATTCCTGCAGCCGGCGGCAAACCGCAGAAGCTGACGGAGCCGGACGAAGCTGCCGGCGGCTATGCCCACGTTTGGCCGCAATTCCTGCCCGGGGGAGGTTCCTTGCTGTTCACCATTTGGGGCGGGTTGAACCTCAGTGCGAGTGGGCCCGCGGTATTCTCCTTGGAGAGGGGAAAGTGGAGTCATGTAGGGCCTGGACTCTGGGCGCCGCGCTACTCCCAGTCCGGGCATCTCCTTGTGTCCGGGCCCCACGGAGTAATGGCCGCAGCGTTCGATCCCAATCGACAGAGTGAGGCACAGGCGCAAACGTTTGTGGTAGAGGATGTATTCTACGCACCGTTGTATTGGACTTCCTGGTTCGCGGTGTCAGACACCGGGACCCTTGCGTATGTGCCGGGAGACCCCACCTACAGCACGCTGGCCTGGGTTGACCGGCTGGGAGCCGTCACCCCAGTTGCGGGGGAGCCCTGGTCCGTGGCGGATCCCGCGCTTTCACCCGATGGGACGCGAGTGGTTCTGGGAGAGGACTCCAATCTTTGGTTGGTGGACCTGCGCCGGGGATCTAGAGTCCGGCTTACCCAGGACAATGAGGGCTACAACGGGTACCCAAACTGGAGTCCCGACGGCGCGCAGGTTTTCTTCGGATCCAATCGTGGCGGCGACTGGGATATTTATTCAGTGTCCGCGGGTGGCGGCCCGGCGAAGCGCATCCTGGCGCGAAAGGGCAACCAGTTCCCGATGTCGGAAGCTCCTAACGGCACGCTGCTTTTCGCCGAACGCACGAAGGGCAAGGGCGTGGATTTGTACACTCTCGGGCCTGACGGAACAGTCGCGCCATTCGTGGTTTCGGCGGCGAATAAAGTCGCCGGTAAGTTCTCCCCGGACGGGCGACTGGTGGCCTATGTCTCCAGCGAAACGGGACACGACGAAGTGTATCTCCGCTCGGTGGAAAAGCCTGAAGAGGTGCTAGCTGTCTCGTCAAACGGCGGCGCCGAACCACTCTGGTCGCCCGATGGGAAAGAGCTTTTCTATCGTCGCGGCGACGCCTTCCTGGCCGTAAGCGTGAACGCGGCCGGCGCACTCGCCGTGGGCAACGAACGAAAGCTGTTTGAGATGCGAGCTGCCTGGGGGCGCAGCCCAATGCATGCCGGGTATGC
>JBEKWL010000181.1:0-7410 GCA_049513095.1 Terriglobales bacterium | reverse complement strand
GGGATTATCTTTGGCAGCGGACACTGAAGGCGATGGTAGCAGTTCCGGGTTCTGGGTTCCAAGCGTGGTCGCTCAGCTCGCCCTCGATTCGCGATGATCGCGGGCCGAAACCCTGCGGCGCTGCGCCCCGCTTGGACGGCCGAGGCGGCCGTCCCCACACAAGCGATCACTGCCCAATCACGCCCAGCCGCACGCCCTTGAGCCTCCCGGCGTCGAACCAGGCCACCTTCTGCCCAAACCAGGTTTTAGTGCTGGAGAGCTTGTACTTCTTGCCTGCCGCTGCGAAGTCGCGCGTGCCGAGCAGGTAGGCGACCGGGGACTCGCCAAACTTGCTGAGCCGCTCCGCTAGCCAGCCTCCGCCGGAAGGAGCGGCCAGAATCACGGGTTCGCCGGGGAAGTACGCGAGTCTGCCGAAGTCTTTCTGCGTCTCGGTGAGCGGCTCCGCCCAGCCATAAGCCTTGCGGAACAAGGCAATCGAAGCATCCAGATTGCTGACGCCGAGCACGACGCTCTCGATGCCGTAGACCGGCGCTCCTTTTGCGGTGTCCGAAGTCTGGACGCGCCAGACGCGCGGCGTCTGGTCTTCGATAATGAAGGGCAGCGTGGAGCCCGGCGTTCCGGAGCCAGCGTCGGCAGTCAGCCACTCGATCGACATGCCGTCGGGGCGCTTGCGGCTGCCACGCTCGGGAGACTTAACGGGAATTCCGGCCTTCTTCAGCCGATCGACTTCCTGCAGCAGAACGTTCGTGCCCACCGCCCAGGCGCAGGTGACCGCATCTTCGGACATAAACTTCGCCCAGTCGGAGCCCGCAGTCGCGCCCGGCTTTACCGGTGCAATCAGTTCAAGGTAAGACGCGTCATCGAAGCCAATAATGGCCATCTGGGTAATACCGTTGCCGTGAGGACCGCCGAAGTCGGGAGTCATGCCCACATCCGTCAAGGCCTGGCGCAGCGTGTCAAGATTCGATCCGCAGATCGACACGTGGTCGATCTCCAGGGGGGTGCTCTTGCTTTCCGGGGTCATTGCGGGTTGGGTCATGGCGTTCCGAGAGATTAGTAAGAGAACGAACGTAGCGAAGGACAAGCGGCAGCAGATCAGGGAACTACGCTTGGACATGCGTGCCTCCTTGAGTAACGAAGAAAGAGGAATGGTACGCCAGAATGTGCGATCAGGGAATGATTTCCTGCGAGTGCGAGCCGGCTTGACGAATGGTATATAATAGTTCTCGCGAGTATATACATTAAAGACATGCCCTTGTTCATCAAGAATAAAGCCACCGAGCAGTTGGCGCGCCAAGTGGCCGGCGAAACCGGCGAGTCGCTCACCGAAGCCATTCAAACGTCGCTCCAAGAGCGCTGGGAGCGGCTGAAGCGGCGGCGCAAAGGCCACATTCTGACCGGCCAGATTGAGGATTTACTGCGGCGAGTGGACGCGCTTCCGAGCCTGGACTCCCGCCCCGAAAACGAAATCCTCGGCTATGGCGAAGACGGCATTCCGCGCTAGGTCTCCCCAATGGTCATTGACACATCGGCACTCGTGGCCATCTTTTTAGCTGAACCCGAACGCAAGCTGTTCCTCGAACATATCCTCCAGGCAGAGACGAAGCTGATTTCGGCGGCGAACTCGCTGGAAACCGGAATCGTACTCGAGGCCAGGCGCGGGGAAGCCGCGGGCCGCGAGTTCGACCTGTTTATGGTGCGGGCAAAGCTGGAAGTGGTTCCGGTGGATGCCGAGCAAGTAGAAATCGCGCGTTCCGCCTGGCGCAAGTATGGCAAAGGGCGGCACGCAGCCGGTCTCAACTTCGGAGATTGCTTCGCCTACGCGTTGGCCAAGTTCGTAGGGCAGAAACTGCTGGCCAAGGGAGAGGATTTTCGTTTCACCGACGTGGAATTGGTGTGAAGCTGGCGATTGTGACTAAGTGCCCTATCCCACAAACTTCGCAGGTATAAATCTACGCTGTCATCCTGAGCGAAGCAGAACGATTCGCGAAGCGTATCGTTCTGCGGAGTCGAAGGGCCCCTACACACTCTGCGCTTTCCGACCGCATCGGGGAGTTCTGACAATATCGCGGGGCGTCTTATTTTCGGTGCATACCTTGCGCAAAGCCAAGATAAGCACGTTGGCGACCTAACGCGTCTCTGCAACGAGTTGAGGAGAGGATCGACTTTGTGAGCCTTCTATTGAGGAAAAAACGACACGCTGCACAGACCGGGAACATCTATCTCAGATTCCACGAGATGCTGCAGTAGACCGCGCGGGCTCCGCTGGACGGGGCACAGCCCCGTCACCACACCGACCTACTCTTCTTCTTCCTTAACCTCGCCGCGCTCGGCTTTGGCCTTCTCAATAATCTTCTCCTGCAGTTGTTGCGGAACCGTATCGTAGTGGTGCATTTCCATCGAGAAGCTGCCACGGCCCTGCGTCATGGAAGTGAGATCGGCGCCGTAAGTAAGCATTTCGGCCATGGGCACCTCGGCCTTCACGATGGTGTTGCCGCCTTTGTTATCCATGCCCTGGATGCGTCCGCGCCGGCTGTTGAGGTCGCCCATGATGGTGCCGGCGAACTCGTCGGGCACGGTGATCTCGACGGTCATGATCGGCTCCAGCAGCGTCGGCTTGGCGACTTCCATGGCCTTGCGGAAGGCGATGCGGCCCGCCATCTGGAACGAGAGGTCGTTCGAATCCACGTCATGGTAAGAGCCGTCGTAGAGGATCACGCGAAAGTTCACCACGGGATAGCCGGCGAGGTAGCCGCGGGCGGCGGCGTCCTTGATTCCCTTTTCGACGGCGGGAATGAAGTTGCGCGGGATCGAGCCTCCGAAAATGTCGTTGACGAACTCGAATTCGGCGCCGCGCGGCAGCGGCTCCATCTTGATTTTGCAATCGCCGTACTGGCCGTGGCCGCCGGTCTGCTTCTTGTGGCGTCCCTGCACGTCGGCCTTGCCGCGAATGGTTTCGCGATACGGCACCTTGGGCGCCTTCAGCACCACTTCAGCGTGGTAACGCTTTCTCATCTTCGAGACTACGACTTCGATGTGCTGCTGTCCGGTGCCCGCGATCAGAAATTCTTTGGTCTGCGGATCGCGGAAGAAGCGCAGCATGGCGTCTTCTTCCATCAGCTTGTGCAGGCCGACGCCAAGTTTGTCTTCGTCGGCGCGGCTCTTCGGCTCGATGGCGAAGGTGATCGCCGGCTCGGGCAGTTGCACCGCCGGATACCGGATCGGCGATGACTTATCGCCCAGCGTGTCGCCGGTGAGAGTTTCTCGCAGCTTCGCGACCGCGCCGATGTCGCCGGCATGCAGCTCCGGAATCGGAACCGCTTGCTTGCCCTGGATGAGTGAAATGTGGGCGAACTTCTCTTGCGTGTTGCGATTGTAGTTCTGCAGCGAGGCGTCGTCCTTCAGCACACCGGAAAAAACCTTGAAGTAAGAAATGCGCCCGGCGAACGCATCCGACATGGTTTTGAAGACGTACACAGAAGCGGGCTCGTTGTCGGTGCCTTTGCGTACGGTCGGCTCGGTGCTGCCCTCGGCCGTCCAGCCGGTGAGGGCGTGATGTTCGCTGGCGGCGGGCGTGTAGTCGACGATGAAATCCATCAACTCGTCGACGCCGATGTTGCCGAGGCCGGAGGTGAAGAGCACGGGAAAGAGCTTGTCTTCGCGAATCGCTTCGTGCAGCGCCGGGACCAGATGCTCCTCGGGGATCGTGCCCGTTTCGAAGAACTCCTCCATCAACTCATCTTTGCCCTCGGCGACGAGTTCAACCAATTTTTCGTGAGCTTCCTTGGCGACGCCGGCCAGGTCGGCGGGGATCGGGCCTTCCTTGCCCTTGCCATTTCCGCCCATCTCGTAGGTGTAGGCCTTCATGCGGACCAGATCAATAACGCCGCTGAGACTCTTCTCGCTGCCGATCGGCAGTTGCAGCGGAGTAACCGCGCGGCCAAAGGCGTTGGTGAGCGATTCCAGCACGCGGCTGGCATCGGCGCGCTCGCGATCCATGCGGCTGACGACGATCATGCGCGGCAGCTCGATGTCATTGCAGTATTGCCAGACACGCTGGGTCACGACCTCGACCCCGGAGACGCCGTCCACCACGACGAGCGCGGCGTCCACCACGGGCAGCACCATCTTGGCCTCATGCACGAACATGTTGAAGCCGGGAGTGTCGAGCAGATTGATCTTTATCTTCGCCTCCGGCTTGCCCCACTCGACAAAAGCGAGGCCGGTCGCAATCGACATCTTGCGCGCGATTTCTTCTTCGTCGTAGTCGGTGGGGGCGGAGCCGTCGTCCACGCGTCCGAGGCGCGGCGTGGCGCCGGCGGTGTAGAGCATGGCGGACACGAGCGTTGTTTTTCCGGCACGCCCGTGTCCGATAAGGGCAAGGTTGCGGAGGTTGGCTCCTTCGTACACTTTCACGGGTTGTCTCCTTCCGCAGGCTTACGGGAAGGGTGATAAGGCCCGGGATGAGGATGAGTACAGGTTACAGGCCAGCCCAACAACACCTGCGAAACTTCTGATGCTAACACAGGGGGTGGGAGGGCTCAAGGAACAGGGTGGGTGGTGGGCTACTTTGACTTTGATCCCCAAATCTTGAACGCTGCTAGGAGGTACACATTCAAAAGCACGAATGCAATGCCGAATGATTCGATGACTATGTTGAGAGGAAATATCTTGAGGAAGTAAAAGCAGGCCCCCGCAATAGGCAATCCAATGTTTGTAAATAGAAGGGCAGTCCCGAGTGAGGTCTGCTTTTCTGGTGTTCCCATCCTAGCTACACCCTGCTCTTCCCGCCCTCCGTTGCTTGTAGGCTTCCCAGAGGCCCGCCGACTACAACGTCGCCCTCTTCTCCGCAATCAGCTTCTTGATCTTCTCCACGAATTCCGCCGTAGCCAGGTCTTCAGTCTTCTCTTTGCCGCGGGTGCGGACGTTGACTTTGTTGGCTTCGGATTCTTGGTCGCCGACCACCAGCAGGAACGGAACTTTCTGCATGGCGTGTTCGCGGATTTTCGCGTTCATTTTTTCGTTGCGGGAATCTACTTCCACGCGCACGCCCGCCGCCCGCAGCTGCGACGCTACTTTTTGCGCGTACTCCGAATGCCGCTCGGCGATTGGGATCATCGCCACCTGCACCGGCGAGAGCCATACCGGGAACGCTCCGGCGTAGTGCTCGATCAGCACGCCGAAGAAGCGCTCGACCGATCCGTAGAGCGCGCGGTGGACCATGAGCGGCTGCTTGCGGCTGCCGTCTTCAGCAACGTATTCGAGCTGGAAGCGCTGCGGCAGGTTGAAGTCGAACTGCACGGTCGAGAGCTGCCACAGGCGTCCGATGGCGTCGACCAGCTTCACGTCGATCTTCGGCCCGTAAAACGCGGCTTCGCCGGGCATGGTCTTGTATTCGATGTTCAGCCTCTTCAGCGCATTTTCGAGGGATTGGGTAGCCAGGTTCCACTGGTCTTCCGTGCCCAGGAAGCTCTTCTTGTCCTTCGGATCCCAGGTGGAAAGCTCGGTCTGGAACTGGTCGAAGCCGAAGTCTTTCAGCACTTCAAGCGCGAATTCGAGGCAGCCCACGATTTCCGCTTCAATCTGATCCGGAGTACAAAAGATGTGCGCGTCGTCCTGGGTGAAGCCGCGGACGCGCAGCAAGCCGTGCATCACGCCCGAACGCTCGTAGCGATACACCGTGCCGAGTTCGCCGAGCCGCACCGGCAGATCGCGATACGACTTCAGCGAATCTTTGTAGATCAGGATGTGGCCGGGGCAGTTCATGGGTTTGAGACGGTATTCGGCGTCGTCGAGCTCCATGGCGTCGAACATGTTCTGCGAGTAATAGCCCTCGTGGCCCGAGGTGTAGAACAACTGCCGGCGCGATACGTGCGGCGTACAGACGAGCGAATAGCCGCGGCGCAGATACTCTTCGCGCATCCAGTCTTCCATCTCTTTGCGGACGATGCCGCCCTTCGGATGCCAGAAGATCAGGCCCGGCCCGGCGAGTTCCTGGATCGAAAACAGGTCGAGCTGTTTGCCGAGCACGCGATGGTCGCGCTTCTTCGCTTCTTCGATGCCCGTCAGGTAGGCGTCGAGATCCTTCTTCGAGAAAAACGACGTGCCGTAGATGCGTTGCAGTTGCTGATTCTTCTCGTCGCCCAGCCAGTACGCGCCCGCGATGCTGAGCAGCTTGAAAGCTTTGATCTTCCCCGTCGAAGGCAGGTGCGGGCCGCGGCAGAAATCCTGGAACTTGCCGGTTTTGTAAACCGAGATTTTTTCATCGGGCTTGGTGAACTGCTCGATGAAGTGGCACTTCATGAAGTCGCCTTCACCCTTGAACCTTTCCAGACCTTCTTTGCGGGGCAGAAATTCGCGTGCGTAGGGCAGGTTCTGCTGGACGAGCTCGTGCATTTTCTTTTCGATCTTCTCGAGGTCTTCGGGCGTGAACGGGGTCGGGCGGTAGAAGTCGTAGAAGAATCCGTTCTCCGTCGCGGGACCGTGGCCGAGTTTGGTCTCGGGAAAAAGTTCCAGCACAGCCGCGGCGAGCAGGTGCGCCGAGGAATGCCGGTAGACTTCGAGCGCCTCCGGGTCCTTCTCGGTGAGGATGCGCAGGTCGGTGTCCGTGTCGAGCGGCCGGGTGAGGTCAATCAGATCGCCATTCGGGCTTTCCTGCGACGGCGCGAGTGGTCGCGCCTTGGCGGCGAGAGCAGCGTCGGCAAGACGCGGGCTGATGGACTTGGCAACGTCGAGCGCAGTGGTGCCTTTCGGGAATTCCGTCGTGCTGCCGTCGGGGAGCTTGAGATGAATGCTGTCAGACATGGATAGGCCTTGTATTCCGCTGAATCTTCTAAGTTTACCATTTGCTCGCGCAGGGGCAGGCGCCCCGTGGTGGCGCCAACTGTTCCTACCAACCCACCGTTTTTCCCTTGTTCTGTTCGTCCAGCCACTTCTGCAAAGGCGCGAAGTACTCCAGGATCGCGCTGGCATCAACCTGCCGGCCGCCGGTCAGCGCTTCCAGCGCGTCGGGCCAGGGTTTGCTTTGGCCCATGGCGAGCATCTTGTTGAACTTCGCTCCGGCTTCCTTCGACCCGTAGAAGGTGCAGCGGTTTAGCGGGCCTTTGTAGCCGGACTCGCGGCAGAGGGCGCGGTAGAACTGGAACTCCAGGATGTGCGCCAAAAAATATCTGACGTAGGGCACGTTCGCCGCGACGTGAAACTTCGCTCCCGGATCGAAATCGGCTTCACTGCGCGCCACCGGAGGCGCGACGCCCTGATACTTCAGCCGCAGCGCCCACCACGCCTGGTTGTAGTCCGCCGGCGCGATTTCGCCGGAGAATACTTTCCAGCGCCATTGATCAATCATCAGTCCAAAGGGCAGGAACGCGACGCGTTCCAGCGCTTGCTTCAGCAGTTCCGGGATATCGT
>JBEKWL010000180.1:0-9100 GCA_049513095.1 Terriglobales bacterium | reverse complement strand
AGCCTTGGTTGGTAGAGCAAAAGCAAAACCTTCCACGAGAGCGAAATGGCGCTCTTCGGAGTGCACGGCCTGGTGCGCCTCAAAAGTGCTTGACAGCGCCGACATTGTTAGAGACGCCTGTTCTCGCCAGTTATGCAGGAATTTGTGCTCTCACCGAAGCTCGCCGTGCTCGGGAAAGGATTAACAGGCCGACGGCATGAACAATGAGAGTCAAACCTTGCCACGCAAGTGGCCGGACGGGTGAGTGAAATATGGCAATCGATGCTGCGAGGCTGAGCGTAATGACGAGAGTGTCAATTGCGTATAGCCAAAAGCTGACCTGAGTAGCACGATGCCGCCGATGCGAAACTTTCACCGCAAGCACCAGCAACACTAAGACAAATGGCATGTCTAACATCAAGGCAGGATAAGCCGTATACCACCAAGGCGCCCCCGGCGGTTCCAGTTGCATCCCCACGAAATACGCATCGATAAACTGTGTAAATGAGAGTCCAATAAAGAGGTCGATGAAACGAGAGTACTTGAACAGTATCAGCGAGTTGAGAACAGTCGCCACCGCGACGAGGCCGAGCCAGATTGCCGCTGCTTTTGGTCGCGTTATTCTAGAGTACGTTAACTTTCTCTGCGCTGTTTTGCGCTGGAGAGGTCATCGCAGCCCCCATCTTAGCTCAGCGATGTCCTTAGTTGTTGAAAAAATCTCGATTACACTCACGACGGTCAAAGAGTGAAATCGCCTGCTAACAACAGTTATGCTGGACATGGAGGCGACGCACATGGATAACCACGACCGTGATGATCCGTTAGCAATGTACATCCTTGAAGCCAGCAAAGTTGAGCCTCTGACCAAGGTGGAAGAGGCGAAGCTCTTTCGAGAGATGGGTCAATGGGGCAAATGGGACGAACAAGGGGGAAAATGCTGCGAGGAGGTTGGTTGAAAGTCAGCTCATGTTGGTCGTGAGCCTCGCACAAAAACACTCAACGGCTGGTGTTTCCATGCTGGAGATAATTCAAGAGGGCAATATAGGTCTGATGAACGCCGTGAGAAGCTTCGCCGAAAGGCCCGTTGGAGATTTTAGTGCCCATGCAACCGCTTGCATCGAGGACGCAATCAAGAGGTATTTAGGCGAATCGAAATAGCACAGTCTGTGGAGGCCGCGTGATTCCTGTCGTAATATCGCGATTACACCAGCAACCCGAATCGCATCGTTTTGGCCCTCCGTATCCCCTGCCCCGAATTCCTCTGCACTCTCTGCACCCTGAGCGCTTCCGCATCATCAGATGTAGTTGAGTTTGGCGCTAGCTGCCTGGGAAGTGCTATTTTTGAACGCGCGCGAGAATCGCTCGCGTTGGCTTCCGAGAGACTGAGAACATATGCGGATCGCAGGAGTTCGAGCGTGTGTCGAGAGATGTGCGGAGAGCTGCCGATGAAGGCTCAGTGTCTGCCGTTCGCGCAGATTCCGCACTCCACGCGGCTTTTCCTCGATTATCTTTCCTACGCTCCTTCCGTTCGCGGGATGTATCCGCGGTCGCCGATTTTTTCCGAGTGGGTAAAAGAAGAGTCCCAGCGCGTCGCTTACGACGCCGCGCGTCGCGCGAAAGTTAGCGAAATTCTCGAGCGGCAAAATCGCGCTTGGGGAGCTTCTGCCAAGGCTCTGGCAAATATTGAGCGGTTCCGGCGAGGAGCGCTGGCGGCGGTCACGGGGCAGCAAGTTGGTCTCTTCGGCGGACCGCTGTTTTCGATTTTCAAGGCGCTGACGGCGGTCAAGCTGGCGGAACAGGCTACGGCGGCCGGAGTGGACTGCGTTCCGGTCTTTTGGCTGGCGACTGAGGATCACGATTTGGCCGAGGTCAACCATGTCGCGCTCGTTTCTGAGCACGGCCTTCCAGAGCCATTTGTGGTGGAAAGCCGGGCGTTTGAAAGTAATGCCGTCGCCGATGCGCCCGTGGGCGCCGTCAAGTTTGGGGCGGAAATTGAGCCGGTGGTCGAGCGCGCCGCCACGCTGTTGGGAGATTCCGAGGTCGCGACATGGCTGCGTCAGGCGTATCGTCCGGGGGAAACTCTGGGTAGTGCGTTTGCCCTGCTATTTACGCGGCTGTTTGCGGATTGGGGCGTCATCCTGCTCGACCCGGCCGGCCTTGATTCGACGGGCAAGGATTTTCATGACCTGGCAAAACCCCTGTTCCGCGCGGCGGTCGAACGGGCCTCCGAGCTCGATGAGGCACTGCTCGGGCGGGGCAAGGCGCTGGAAGCGGCGGGATATCACCAGCAAGTGAAAGTGACTTCGGCGACCACGCTGCTTTTTGAGGTGAAGAATGGCAGTCGTACAGTAGTGCATCGCAGAAATAATGGCGCCACCGGCAGTGAGTTCGCGGTCGGTGAGGAGCGGATCTCGCCCAAACAGCTGCTTGACCGGATTGAACAGGCTCCTGAGAAGTTCAGCCCGAATGTGCTGTTTCGTCCGGTGGTGCAGGATTACCTGCTGCCGACGCTCGTTTATACGGGCGGAGCGGCGGAAGTCGCATACTTCGCACAGGCCGCCGTCGTCTACGAGAAATTACTGGGACGAGTGACGCCGATCCTGCCGCGATTTTCGGCGACGTTGCTTGAGGCCAAGGCAGAGCGCATTCTGACGCGCTACCAACTGGGCCTGCCCGAAGTGCTTCAAGGCTCGGAAAAAGTTCGCGAAGCGATTGCCGCTCGTTCGCTGCCATCGGACTTGCAAGCCCGTTTTTCGGAAGCCTATGCGAGTGCCGAGCAGTCGATGGCGGCGGTTCGCGAAGCGATCGGCAGATTGGATTCAACGCTCATCCAGGCGGCGGACCGTGCCCGGATGAGCATGTGGAATCAAATCAACCGGCTGCACCGGCGGGCGTCACGCGCGGAACTGCTGCGGAATGAAGTCATCGCGCGGCACGCGGATGCCCTGAGCCACGCCCTATTTCCTCATAAGGTGCTCCAGGAGCGCGAGGTTGCAGGAGTGAGCTTTGTGGCGCGGTATGGGCCGGAGCTGCTTGCGAATCTGTATCAGATGATCCGTCCCGATTGCCACGATCACCAAGTGATTGCGGTGCAGTAGGGCTGGCGCCGTCTCCCGCCGCGAGAGAGACGCGGCGAGCCGCGTCTCTACTAGACTACTGTTCCGCGCAGGACCTTCTGCAACTCTATGAGCGATTCAACTCGCGGCACTCCTTTGTCGCGGTATGCGTCGGGGATGTCCATCAACAGCGCTTGCATGCCTGCGCCGGTGGCGCCGAGGTAGTCCACGGAATAGACGTCGCCGACGTAGAGGCTCTCATCGGGCGCGGCATTCATGCTCAGCATGGCTTGGCGAAAAATTTCCGGGTGGGGTTTCTCGTAGCCGACGAGTCCGGAGTCGGTGATGGTGCGGAAGCACTGGGCGATACCGCACTTCTGCAACACGTCTGCGATTTTGCCATCGGCATTGGAGATCACGGCGATCCGGTAGCGCTCGCCGATCTCGTGCAGCTGTTCGGCGGTGCCGGGGCGAATCGTGTCCCAGTTGCCGGAATTCTGGATGCCGGCGACGAGTTGGTCGCGGATGGCGTCGTCTTCGTCTTTAAGTTCGATTTCGGCGAGCAGTTGGGAGTAGAAGATCCACCAGAAGCTGTGGTCGGTGCTGCCGTTTTTGGTCATCATCCCATCGAACCGATGCTTGGTGCGGCATTCCAGATCGCGCAGGTGCTCGCCGCCGGGCACGATGCCGCGTTCGGCGAGAGGCGCGTGAATGCGCTCGCGATTGGGGAACAGCAGGGTGTTGCCCACGTCGAAGAAGATGACTTTGAGTTTCGAATTCATAGTCTGTACTGCTTCCCATTTTAAGGCTCAGCGGTGGGCGATTCCGCGCGGGAAAAAGCGCCGGATCAATTAAACTGAAAAATTGCCGATGTATTAAGTGGAAATCGGAAGCCATGGCCCAACTGCGAGTTGTCGTCCTGTGGCACCAGCACCAGCCGTTCTACAAAGACCTGGTGACGGGGCAGTATCGCCTGCCCTGGACGCGCCTGCATGCGTTGAAAGACTACTACGGGATGGTAAAGCTGCTGGACGAGTTCCCCCAGGTGCATCAGACGTTCAATCTGGTGCCCTCGCTGATCGCGCAGATTCAAGATTATGTTTCGGGCGAGGCGCAGGACCCTTTTCTGCAGGTTGCGGCGAAGCCCGCGAAAGAGCTGACGGAAAGGGAGCGGCGGTTTGCGCTGGAATATTTGTTCCAGGCGAATACGGCGAACGTAATCGGGCGCTATCCGCGGTACCGCGAGCTATGGGAGAAATTTCACGTTGCCGGGGAGTCACCCGAGCGGGCGGACAAATATTTCCAGGCTCAGGATTTCACCGACTTGCAGGTGCTCTCGCAGATTGGATGGTTCGACGAGTATTTTCTGGCGGAGAAAGACGTTGCGGAACTAATTCGCAAAGGCCGGAACTATACGCTCGAAGACCAGCGGTTGGTAATGGCGCGGGAGCGCGAGTTGCTCTGCCGGGTTCTGCCGGCGCATGCGGAAGCGGCAAAGAAAGGCCTGATCGAGATTTCGGCTTCGCCTTTTTATCATCCCATTCTGCCGCTGGTGTGCGACACGCAGATGGGGGCGGTTTCCTCGCCGGGGCTGCCTTTGCCGCAAAACCGTTATCGCCATCCCGAGGATGCTCGCGAGCAACTGCAGCGCGGACTGGATCTGCACCAGAAAGTGTTTGGGGTGCGGCCGAAAGGGGTGTGGCCGTCGGAGGGCAGCGTTTCCGAAGAGGCGTTGACGATTGCACAGCAACTTGGAATGCAATGGATGGCGACCGACGAAGGGGTGCTGGGACGGAGTCTGGGGACGAATTTCTCACGGGACGGTTATGGTCAGCTGAGTGCGGACGGGGCGCACCGGCTGTACACGATTTATCGCTACGAAAACGCCAATGCCGATACGCGCATGAATCTCATTTTCCGCGACCACACGCTTTCCGACCTGATCGGATTCGTATATTCGGGAATGCCGCCGCAAGACGCTGCCAATAATCTCATCCACAAGATTAAGGAATCGGCGCAGTCGATTCTTGCTAATGGGCAAGATGCCGTGGTCCCGATCATTCTGGACGGCGAGAATGCCTGGGAATACTACCCGCGTTCTGGGCGAGAATTCTTGCGGCGATTCTATGAGGCTTTGCAGAAGGATCCGGGGATGGAAGCGGTGACGGTGACGGAGGCGATTGCGCGCCACAAGAACGTCAGTCAGCTGAAGTCGCTGGTTCCGGGGTCGTGGATCAACGCCAACTTCAACGTTTGGATTGGAGCGCCGGAGGATAACAAGGCCTGGGACTACCTTTATCATGCGCGCAATTTCTATGGGGAGGCGGCGCCGGGCGCCACCGAGGAACAACGCAAACTGGCGTTTGAAGAAATCTTGATCGCCGAGGGCAGCGACTGGAACTGGTGGTACGGACCGGAGCACCACTCAGCCAACGATCGCGACTTCGACGAACTCTACCGCAAACATCTCTCAAATGTTTACCAGGCGTTGGGCGGGAGCCCGCCGGATTATCTGGCGCAGCCGATCGCCGGGGGAGTGGCGCGGCCTTCGTTCACGCCGCAAAGCGCCTACATCCATCCCGGGGTCTCAGGCGACAGGGTGCGCTATTTCGAGTGGATGGGGGCGGCGTGTTACACGGCTGACCAGCGCTCGGGCGCCATGCACGGCAAGCAGTTTCTGATGGATGAAGTGTTTGCCGGGATCGACGAGCACTATGTGTACGGCCGGTTGGATTTCGTCGGCAAAGTGCCGGAAGACGCCTTCGAGGTGGTGGTGAATCTGGAGTCCTGGGCCAACCATGCTGCCAAGCCCCGGCGGGAACTGCGGTTGGGTGCGGCGGTGGATGGAGGCCGCATGCAGTCGTGGAAAGTCACGCAGAGCGAAAAGGTGGTGGCAGATTCGACGGATGCGAAGGATATTGCGCGGGTGGCGCTCGTCCGGAATTTTGAGTTTCGCCTGCCTCTCACTTGGCTGCTCGCGGCTCCGCTGGAAATTGACAAAGTGCGAGGGCCGAAAAGCTCGGATGTACTGACCGTCCGGCTGCGCCTGCGCTTCAGTCTGTGGCAGAACCATCTGCCGGTCGACGCATTGCCGGTGGAAGGCTGGATCGAACTGGAGTTGCTGGCGGAAGCGGATCTGCTGGCAGTGAGCAGCTAGGTGCTAGGTTTCAAAGTTTCAAGATTTCGGGATTTCAATGATTTGGCGCAGTTTGAATTGCTCCTTATTGTTTTCCGCGAAACCTTGAAACTCTGAATTGCGATGTACTTGGTATCTACACCTGCAGTGAAGAAGCGCTTCTCTATCGGCCTCTTTTCACGATTCGGCTTTCAGTGGCGTGGTTGGAAGGCGTCAAATTATTTAATGGGAATGTCTGTTTGTTTTGAAAACCACCCAATGCTCGGCACCGAGCCCCAGAACATCCTTACGGAAGGAACGTATTTGGTCATGCTGCCAGTTGGCGCAGTGCGAGCGAAAACGTCGAAGCGCCAATTCAAAACGTCCGCGACATAGATGGTCTGATCTGAGCCCATCGCCATGAAGTGAGCCCATGCCATCTGGCCGGGCTCGTGTCCAGGTTCCCCGAAAGCGCCAAGGATTTTACCGGTCTGATCCAGTTCTACGATGCGGTCGTACCCTCCGTCGGTCATCCAAACATGCTGATCTGGCGTGATCAACAAACCGTAAGGGTAGCCGATGCCAGTCCATTGCTGAATAAAGTTTCCATCTGAATCAAAGATTTGGATGCGCTGATTTTCGCGGTCGCCTACAAAGACGCGCCCTTCCTTATCAACGGCAATAGTATGAGGCAAGTTAAACTCACCGATCCCGGTTCCATATTTGCCCCACGCCTTGATGTAGTTTCCATAGCGATCAAATTTCACGACCCGAGAATTGCCATAGCCGTCGGCGACATAAATGTCGCCGTTTTTCGCGAAAGCCACATCGGCTGGCCGGTTGAACAGCCAGCTTGCTTCTGCAGCGGTGTTGATTCTTCCCAAAACCAGCAGCACGTTACCGGACGGGCCCAACTTAAGCACGAGATGGCTTCCGTCGTCGGTCGTCCAAAGATTGTCGTCCGCATCGATGCGCAAACCATGCGGGTGAGCGAAGAGTCCCTCGCCGATACTCTGAATAAAATTTCCCTTCTCGTCATATTCAGTAAGCATTGACTTGGTCCGTTGGAAGAGAAATATATGTCCCTTCGAATTGATTGCGACGCCAGCGGCCTCGCCAGCAACCATCCCCTTGGGAAACAGGAGCGTAAGGCAAGCGAGAACCACTCTCTTAGATTTGTTCATATTGTTCAAGCTGAAACCTTGAAACTCTGAAACCTGGCTCCTTCCTACTGGCCGCTGCTGGCGACGGCCACAGTCATGGTCATCGGACGGCTCAATTCCATCACCAACTCTGTGCCTGCCGGAAGCATCGCGGAACGGTGCTTGCCGAGCCAGTGGGTGACGGTCACGGTGGCGCCGATGGCTCCGCCAATGAGGAAGCCTTTGCCGCCGCCTGCCAAGCCGCCGATGAGCATTCCGCCGCCGGTGCCCATGCCGATTTCGGTGAGATCTTTGCCGTTGTGGCCAGCGCCTTTGAACTGCCCTTCGGTGTTGACGTCGGCGCCGTGGCGAGCGTTGGTGTCAACCAGCGAGGCGTTCAGCATGAACCTGTCGCCATTGGGAAGGACGAGGTTTTCGGGGAAGATGGCGATGGTGGGCCTGCCGGCAATGCGCCGCGGTTCGTTCGCTTTCGCGACGCGGCCCTCGACGGTCGTGCCGATCGGAATCACGGTTTTTCCGTCCATCACGACCGGCTCAGTGACTCTTGCCGAGAACGGATCTCCAGCTTTCGAACTGAAGGTTGCGAGCGTGGTTTCGAGCTTCATCTTGACGGCGGTGCCGGTGGGCAGGGCAGTTTGCGCCCACGCGAAACTTGCGATCAGAATGAGCGATGTCAGTGAAAGTGTTTTTTTCATGTTAAGTCTAGCCTCCTGAATTCATTTGCCGAAATTTATTTGGCGATCAGTTGCAAAGCTCCGATAACCTCATCGAGCGGGGCCCGGTCGAGCTGCTTATTGCCGCGATAGAGGTAACGCACCCATCGGTCGCGGTCGATGACAAGCGTGGCCGGGTGCGCGATGTTGATGGCGTCATGGCCGAATGCGTGGTGGAGTCCGTAATCTCTGGTCACGGATCGATCCTCATCAAGCAGGAAGACGCTGGCGATGGGATGCTTCTCCAGGAATTTTCCCGGTTTCCACACGCCGTCCCGCTTTTCAGCGGCAATAAACGCCAACTGTGCTCCCGCTGCTTTAATTTCCGGTCCCCGCGACTCGAACTGAGTCATGCGCTTCACGCAGTTCGGTCACCAGGTGCCGCGCAGAAACTCGAGAATCAGCGTGCCCTCGGCCAGCAGACCATCGAGGGTGAACGTGCCCTCGCGGTTGGCCGCGCCCAGCGAAAAGTACGGGGCGAGCGAGCGGATTTCCAGAGTTTCGGTGCGGTTCTTCATGTTGAGTTGACTTTAAGCGAGGTGGAAATCAGGAACAATAACGGATGGGGTACCGGGGGATAGACCACTGGGTGATTCGCCGGGGCATGTCCCAGCGCACAGACCGGGTCGTGCCTTGTCCGATATAATTTCGCTTTGCACGCAGGAGACGCGGCAAGCCGCGTCTCTACAATTCGCAAATATGTTTCTAAATCAATCCGATGAATAAAGGACGCACTTATGCCGCTTACAAGTATTGCTGAAATTCGCGGACGCCAGGTGCTTGACTCGCGTGGCAATCCGACCGTTGAAGCTGAAGTTTTTCTGGATGGCGGCGCCAGCGCGCGGGCCATTGTGCCGAGTGGCGCGTCCACCGGCGAGCATGAAGCCGTGGAATTGCGTGACGGCGACAAGAGCCAGTACCTGGGCAAGGGAGTTCTGCAGGCAGTTGCGAACGTCAATGGCGAGATTGCGGAAGCGCTCAGCGGGGTGGACGCGGCCGACCAGCGCACGCTCGACGCCAGGCTGATCGATCTTGATGGCACGACCAACAAGGGGCGGCTGGGGGCGAATGCGA
>JBEKWL010000179.1:0-7540 GCA_049513095.1 Terriglobales bacterium | reverse complement strand
GCCGCCTGGCGCAGCGAATTCACCACGCGCCGGAGTTCGTCCATCGAGAAGCCTTCTTCGATGATGAAGGCGGCGCTCAGAAATAGCGGCGTTGCGCCGCCCATCGCCAAATCGTTCACCGTGCCGTGAACCGCGAGCGAGCCGATGTTGCCGCCGGGAAAGAAGAGAGGCTTCACTACGAAGGAATCGGTGGTGATGGCGAGGCGCTGGCCGTTCACATTCACGATTGCCTGGTCATCCAGACGCGCCAGCACCGGATTCTGGAACGCGGGCAGGAAGATGTCGCGAATCAACTCGGCGCTCAACTTGCCGCCGCTGCCGTGCCCCAGCAAAATTGTGTCTTTGGCCGGGAGCGGCGTCGGGCAACTGAGTTCGAAATTTATTTCGGCCGGGGTTTTCGTGGACACGCTCTCTCCTATTTCGCGACCGCATGGCGCCGATAGTGATAGTAGGCGGCGCATGCCCCTTCCGTAGAGACCATGGGTGCTCCCAAGGGATTTTCCGGCGTACAGCGCATGCCAAACGCCGGACAATCCGTCGGCTTCTTCAATCCCTGCAAAACCTGGGCGCTGATGCACTCGGCGGGCTCGTCTACCGTCATTTCGCCCAAATCAAAAACTCGGCTGGCGTCGAAAGCGGCGTATTCTTCGCGCAAACGCAAACCACTCTGCGGGATCAGGCCAATTCCGCGCCACTTCTGATCTGCGACTTCAAATACCTCGGCCATGATCTGCTGCGCCGAAATGTTCCCTTGGTAGCTCACCGATCGCACATACTGATTTTCCAGCTTCGCCTCTCCCGCCTCGAGTTGCCGGACCAGCATGAGGACTGCTTCCAAAATATCCACGGGTTCGAATCCCCCAACCACAATCGGCACGCGAAAATCGCGGACCAGGGACTCATACTCCTTGCACCCCATCACGGTGCAAACATGCCCAGGGGCAATGAAACCCTGCACCCGGTTGTTGCCGGAAACCATCAAGGCGCGGATCGCCGGCGGGACCAGCACGTGCGAAACCAGCATGGAAAAGTTGGTGAGGCCTTCGCGCCGGGCTTGCCAGGCGGCCATCGCATTTGCGGGCGCCGTGGTCTCGAAACCAATCGCCAGAAACACGACCTTACGATCGGGATTCGAGCGGGCGATCTTCACCGCCTCAGTTGGGGAGTACGCGATGCGAACGTCCGCGCCCTGGGCTTTGGCGCGAAACAGATCCGAATGGGACCCAGGCACCCGCAGCATGTCTCCGTAGGAAACCAGGATCACTTCGGGATGCAGCGCTAACGCGATGGCTTTGTCCACGGTTTCGAGCGGCGTGACGCACACTGGGCATCCCGGGCCATGCACGAGTTCGATACCGCGCGGCAGCAGTTCGTCAATGCCGTAGCGCATGATGGTGTGGGTTTGGCCGCCACAGATCTCCATCAGCACCCAGGGCCGGGTTGTCAACTGGACGATCTCGGCCGCCAAGGCCCGTGCAATGCGATGGTCGCGGTACTCGTCAAGATATTTCATGGCGCAAGACCCACAGGCATGACTCTACCAGAGGCAAACCGCCTATCGGTGATGGAGATCACACGTTGATGTGACCCGGAACCGATTCTGAGCCAGAACCGTCGTGTCGGCCAGAATCGGGAAGGTTCGCCAGCGAAAACATCCGCTTGCGGGGATAGTCCGAACGACTAGTCCGAGGGAACGCCCGGCAAGCTTTGGCGTGAGTGCGGGCGAGAATTACGGTTCCGCTGGCGGCAATTCCGCTTCCAGGGCTCCCATTTCTTGCAGAAGTTGGTAGGTGCGCTCAGCTTCTTCCGCGTCCACGCGGCTTATGGCAAAGCCCACATGGACCATCACATAGTCGCCCAGGCCAGCCTCGGGGACAAAGTCCAGGGAGACCTGGCGCACGATCCCGCCGAACTGCACGCGGGCCGCACGCATCTCACCCAACTGCTGAATTTCGAGGATTTTTCCTGGTATTGCAAGGCACACGGCAGTTCTCCCGAAAGCCAGTACAACACTGGTTGTTACCGCTATCTGTGACGAGCGTCACACTTCAGAGTGACCAGAGAGCGACGAGTCTAGCCTATCGCTCCGCGAAAAAAAATCTCGCTGTACTGGCGTACGATCTCTTCGCCGGTTAGCGGGCCGCCGGGCTTATACCACTGATAGATCCAGTTGATCATGCCGACCAGGGCAAGGGCGGCAGCGCGCGGCGTGACCTGCGACGGGGAATTACGCTTGCGCTGGACGTCGGCGATGATGTGCTCGACGAAGTGCACGTAATCCTTTTTGCGCCCGTTGATCTTGCGCCGGAGCGTCGGCGGCAGCGGATGGTTCTCGTGCAGCATCACGGTAATCTCGCGGTCTTCGGGACTGAGCACAACCTCGATGTGCAGCCGGATCAGCGTGCGCAGACGCTCTTCAGTTACGTCAATGCGGGCTCCGGCAACGCTGGCTCCGTCGATGCGGCGCACCACATTGATGACCCGTTGCTCGGTGATCTCCATGGCGTGCGACATGATGTGGAACAGGATTTCGTCCTTCGACTGAAAGTGGTGATAGAGGCCGCCCTTGGAGAGTTTGAGGGCGGCGGCGACATCGTTCATGGAAGTGGCATCGTATCCCTGCTGTTGAAAGAGGCGGGCGGCGGCGCGCAGGATTTCCTGGCGGGGTTCCTGACGGGGTTCCTGGCGGAGTTCCTGGCGACGTCCGACGGTAGCTTCGTGAAGCATCTCCAAAGATGGTATCGCGGAATGGGGTCCGCGCTCCACAAGCGAATCTCGCGCCTGGCTTGGGAGTTGGCGAGGGGAAACTATTCTCGTAGTTTCCTGGCGGATTTCGTTGGGGTTTTGGCCGGTCGGACTTTATCAATGAATTGTACTTTTTGCGGCGTTTCGGGTGAGGAGGCGGTTCCGTTCCCTAATTGCAGAATGGGCCGAGTGGATGCGAGCGGAGGGCCGGCCCGTAAGATTTTGTGGAGGAGGGCATCGGCGGGCATCTCGGACTGGGCGGATCGGCTGGCGGAAGGCTGCAAATCAGCGTGGTCACGACGAATGTAGCGAGCGTACGAGGCTGACCACGCCAGGCCCTGCGCGTGGGCTAGTTCGAAGGCCTCGAATCGAACTTCTTGTAAAGCGTCTTTCCTGGGGTGGCCTAGCCTGGTGTGGTCTAGCCTGGTGTGACCTGGCTCGGTGTGGCCCAGCTTGGCGTAACCCAACTTCGGATGACCCAGCAAGTGACTGGAGTCTCCATGCAATCGCCGGATGCGTGCCACGGCGCGATCGACGACGCGAGCCAGTTCGGCGCCAAATTCCTGCGGGCGGCCTTGAAGGAGGCGTTGCTTCGCTTTTTCGGCGGAAAACCAGGAGGGGTTTCGATTCGATTCCTGCGGCGGTTCCAGCCGAGACACTTCGCAAAGGTGGGCAGCGACGGCAAGCTCTGGCGGGGAGAATCTGGCAGCAGCAGATCGCTTGCCTTTTGCTATACCTGCAGTGTCGCGTTTGCGACGGAAGTAACGGGCAAAGGGGATTGCTTCCATCCGGCCATGAACGCCAGCCTCTTCAAAAGCCTCGAGGGCAGCGGACTGCGCGTGCGTAAGGCAGGGCTCAACGCCGCCTTTGGGGAAAATCCAGCGTCCACCGCGGGTCTGCACCAGCAGGAATTCGATGCCGCGTTTACGGATGCGGTAACAAACAGCGGCGACCTGCTGCCGTTCTTTCGGAAACCGTGACGGTTGCAAGAATTTTGCGGATGGACCTACGCCCATAGCAGATAGAGTGCGCGATGCCATCCGCTTCTGCCTAGAGCAAACCTTGGTTCGCGGGCGCCTGCCTGAATCCTTCTACGTACTTGCGCCACCGGCTGCGCGTTGGAGAAAGTATCGTGAGGGCCAATGGGGGACAAACCGGAGACGGAACTATTGGATAACTTGTATTGTCTTCGCTGTAGTCGGGAACTCGAGGCTGGACAAAAATCGGTTGCGGTTTACCTGTTCGCGCAGACCGTGGGGGTAAGGCCGCGCCAGAAATCTCCGGCCCAGCGGATCTGTTTCTGCCCGCAATGCTCCGTTTCACTGGCGATGGGTCCTGCACCGGAGGGTGCGCTCAACCTCGCCGCCTGGCAAATGATCCGCGACATCGTTGGCGCCGATCCGGCACTCACTGAGGCCGCCTGGGAAAGCCTGCACGGAATTGAAGAAGGCTTGCTCCCGGCGACCGGAACCGGCAGTGCGCATCCAATGCGCCCCGGAACGTATTTCGAGTTTTAGACCTTCACACGAACCGGCGGCGGTCTGGATCAGGCGCCGGGGAATCCAAGATTGACACCGCAAGGTAGAGGTGGGTAGCATCACTTACACCGCCCGTCTGGACGGTTTATCGCCTTCAAACATGATCCAGCATTTCAGCCACATATTTAACTAACATATTTTAACTAACATATTTAACTAACAACGATAAGGAGCTTTCCAGTGGCCACAGTCTTTTATCAAAACGATGCCAATCCTTCCGCGCTGAAGGACAAAACCATTGCCGTTTTCGGGTACGGGTCGCAGGGACACGCGCAAGCGCAGAACCTGCGTGACAGCGGATACGACGTGATAATCGGGCTCGATCCGGAGCGGGGCTCGGCCCAGCAGGCGCGCGCCGATGGAATGACGGTAGTCGCTCCGGCGGAGGCGGCCAAGCGCGCCGACTGGATACAGATTCTCACGCCCGACGAGACGCAAGCCGACTTTTACGAATCGGCCATCAAGCCACATCTGCGCAAAGGAAAGATTCTCGGCTTCTCGCACGGGTTCTCGATTCACTTCAAGACCATCAAGCCTCCGAAAGATGTGGACGTAGTCATGATTGCGCCGAAAAGCCCGGGCCATTTGCTGCGGCGGGTGTATTCGCAGGGTGGCGGCGTACCTTCGTTGCTTGCCATCCACCAGGATGCGAGTGGGCGCGCGCATGAATTCGCGCTCTGCTACGCGCACGGCATCGGTTCAACGCGCGCCGGCGTGTTGCAGACCACCTTCCGAGAAGAAACCGAGAGCGACCTGTTCGGCGAACAGGCGGTGCTCTGCGGCGGGTTGACTTCGCTGATGCAGAAGGGCTTCGAGACGCTGGTGGCAGCCGGTTACGCTCCTGAGATCGCCTACTTCGAGTGCGTGCACGAGGTGAAGCTGATCGTCGACCTCATCTACGAAGGCGGGTTGAGCCGGATGCGCTATTCGATTTCAAACACGGCCGAGTACGGCGACCTGACACGCGGCGAAATGGTTGTGGGAGATGAGACGCGCAAGGCGATGAAGAAAGTGCTGAAGCAAATCCAGAACGGCAGCTTCGCCAGGGAATGGATTAAAGAGAACAAAAAGGGCGGCAAGAAGTTTGCCAAGCTGCGGGAGGCCGCGAAACAGCACCCGATTGAAAAAGTAGGTGAGCAGTTGCGGGCGATGATGTCGTGGCTGCCCTCCGAAAAGAAGAAAGGCACTGAAGCAGCCAAGGCGACAGGACCGAAAGTGGTGAACGCGTAAAGGGGTTCTCAGTTATCAGTTCTCAGTTTTCAGTAAAACCAAGCCTTCAGTTCTTACTGACAACTGATAGCTGACAACTGACAACTTCTCGCCTCAGCTACACTGTCTGCATACTCCCATGGACCTCAAACATCGCAGTCGCAATATCACCGACGGGCGCGACCGGGCACCGGCGCGCGCTATGTACAAATCCATTGGCTTCACCGACGACGACCTGGCGAAGCCGCTGATAGCCGTCGCCAACACCTGGATCGAGACCATGCCGTGCAATTTCCACCTGCGGCGGCTATCGGCCAAGGTGAAAGAAGGGATTCGCGCCGCTGGCGGCACGCCGATGGAGTTCAACACCATCGCCATTTCCGACGGCGAGACCATGGGCACCGAAGGCATGAAGGCGTCGCTGGTGAGCCGCGAGGTGATTGCCGACTCCATCGAACTGGTCTGCCGCGGACAGCTCTTCGACGCGGCGGTCTGCATAGTCGGTTGCGACAAGACGATCCCCGCGGCCGCCATGGCGTTGGCGCGAATGAACCTGCCCGGTCTGGTGCTGTACGGCGGAACGATTGCCGCCGGCAAGTACAAAGGCAAAGACGTCACCATTCAGGATGTGTTCGAGGCCGTAGGCGCGAATGCCGCGGGCAAGATGAGCGACGCGGATCTGCTGGCGTTAGAAAACGTGGCGTGTCCCGGTGCAGGCGCATGCGGCGGGCAGTACACGGCGAACACCATGAGCACGGTGATGGAGCTCATCGGGCTTTCGCCCATGGGATTTAACGGCATTCCAGCCATGGACCCGCGCAAGGACGAAGTCGCGTTCCGCTGCGGCGAAGTGGTGATGAATCTTCTGAAGCAGGGGATTCGTCCAAGCGATATTTTGACGCATGCGGCGTTCGAGAACGCGATCGCGGGCGTGGCCACGACGGGCGGTTCGACCAACGCCGTGCTCCATCTGCTAGCGATCTCGCGCGAAATGGGCCTGCCTCTCGACATCGACGACTTTCAGCGGGTCAGTGAACGCACGCCGCTGCTGGCGGATCTGAAGCCTGCGGGAAAATTCGTGGCGGCGGATGTGGATGCGGCGGGCGGCATTCCGGTGATCGCCAAGAGGCTGCTCGACGGCAAATATGCAAATGGCTCGGCGATGACGGTGACCGGGAAGACATTTGCCGAAGAGGCCAACGCAGCCAAAGAAACTGCTGGACAGACCGTGATCGCTCCCTTGAGTAAGCCGCTGAAGACCACGGGCGGACTGGTGATCGTGAAGGGCAACCTCGCTCCTGGCGGCGGAGTGGTAAAGATGAGCGGCCACGAGCGGGCGTCGCAGACTGGGCCGGCGCGCGTGTTCGATTCCGAAGAAGCGGCGATGCAGGCCGTGACCAGCAAGCAGATCAAGCCTGGCGATGTGGTGGTGATCCGCTATGAAGGTCCAAAAGGCGGACCCGGCATGCGCGAAATGCTGAGCGTGACTGCGGCGATTGTCGGCGAAGGCTTAGGAGAGAGCGTGGCGCTGATCACCGACGGACGGTTCAGCGGCGCAACCCGCGGCTTGATGGTCGGCCACGTAGCGCCAGAAGCGGCGCTAGGCGGCCCAATTGCCGCGATCCGCGAAGGCGACCGCATCACCATCGACACTAAGATCCGGAGGCTCGAGTTGGAAATTTCCGACGCCGAGATTGCGCGGCGGCTGGCGGAATGGAAGGCTCCGGCGGCGAAGTATAAGACCGGGGTGTTCGCGAAATACGCGGCGCTGGTGAGCTCGGCGGCGGAAGGTGCGATCACCACGCCGGCGCGGCGTTGATCGCACGCCCTCACAGGCTGCGGAAAAACTCCGGTTTCGTATCAGGGCATCGCTTCAGCGATGCCGTAAGAGGCCCCTCAATTGCGCCCACGTCTCGCTCAATGAGCGTAATTGATTCCATAACAATGTCGGCTCCAACGCCCGAGTAGACTTTGGTGGTGCCAACCAACCAAGGCCCGGGAGAAAGGAGCCGAACGATGATCATTATAGGAGCGGATTACCATCCGGG
>JBEKWL010000178.1:0-7636 GCA_049513095.1 Terriglobales bacterium | reverse complement strand
GCGGGCGCGAGGCGGTGAATTGGCATTCTCTTTTCGAAGGCGATGGGACCGAGTTTGTCCACGGGTTCGCCGATGACGTTCATCACGCGGCCGAGCGTGCCGCGGCCGACGGGGACGGAGATGGGTCCACCCTGATCGATCGCCTTCATGCCGCGCACCATGCCGTCAGTCGCTTCCATGGCCACGCAGCGCACGCGGCCTTCGCCGAGATGCTGCTGCACTTCGAGAATGACGTTGATGGGGGAAGGCACAGTGAAGCCTTCGCTGACGACGCGAAGCGCCTGATAAATGGGAGGCATCGCCGCTTCGGTGAACTGCACGTCGACGGCGGGGCCCGCGATTTGGATTACATTTCCAATGTTTTCTGGCATAGATAAGGTCTCAACTTTGCTACGAACTGGGTCGTCCCTCTGGGACTGACTCACTTTTTCCGCTTTTCCCAGCGCTGAAGCGCTGGGCTAAGCTAGGTCGCCCCTATTGGGGCTGGATTCTCGATCCTTACTGCGCTGCTGCTCCGCTTACGATTTCTATAATTTCTTTTGTGATCTTTGCCTGGCGCGCTCGATTCATGATTAGCGTTAGCGAATCGATCATGTCGCTGGCGTTGCTGGTTGCCGCATCCATCGCCGTCATGCGGGCAGCGTGCTCGGCGGCTACCGACTCGAGTAGCGCGTGAAAAATCTGGATGCCGATGTACTTCGGCAGAATACCCTGGAAAAGCTGCTCGGGCGGCTGCTCGTAAATGTAATCCACCGGCGCCGCCGCGAACCTGGCGGCGGCCTCATCGACGGCGGTGGTGTCGATTGGACGCAGACCGACGTGTGCCGACTTCGCGGCTTCGATTCGCTTCTTGCGTTCCTCTTCGGAAGGCTCCTCCGCCATTTGGACGTCGACTTCGCCGATCTCCTTGATCGGCAGCAGGCGCTCGGCGACGAGACGCTGCGCGATGACCGACTTGAATTCGTTGAAGAGAATATAGACGGCGTCAATCTCGCCGCGGCAGTAGCGGGCGATCACGCTTTCGCTCAGAGTATTTGCGAAATTGTGTTCGACCTTGCCGAGAACTCCGACATACTCGCCAACGATCTGCACGCGACCGGCGCGCGGTAGAGCGACTTCTGTTCCCGGCTGCTGGACGGGCGAGGCGCCCGTCTCTCCATCGGCAGAGGCCCTCTCTGGGGCGAGCGGGTAGCGTCGCCGCATGAAATCGCGGCCCTTGCGTCCGATGCATTCGACGTCGACATTCTCATCCGGTTTTGACTGGACGAATTTCGAAACCATCTTGAGGATATTGGTGTTGAACGCGCCGGCCAGGCCCTTATCTCCGGTGACTACGATCAGCAGGATGTTCTTTTCAGGGCGCTCGGCGAGCAGGGGATGGATCGGCAGCCCGGTTACGGGATCGTAGACATCGGCTCGCGACACGAGCGATTTGAGAACGTTGGTGAGCATCTGCGAATAGGGACGCGCCGCCAGCGCGCCTTCTTGCGCGCGGCGCAACTTGGCCGCCGAGACGGTCTTCATGGCCTTGGTGATCTGCCGCGTGTTGACCACGCTGCGGATGCGGCGCCGGATGTCGAGAACGTTAGCCATGAAAAATCAGGTCTTAGGTCTTAGGTCTTAGGCCTTAGGCTTCAGTTCCCGGTTAATCTGAAATCCGGGAGAATTTTCCTGAGACCTTGCACCTGAGACCTTTTATTTCGCTACTGCTTGCCTTGAATCTACGAACTGTTGTTTTGCTTCTTTTACTACTCTGGACATCTCTGCTTTCAGGTTGTCGTCCAGGATCTTCTTTTCCATGATCGTGTTTAGCAGGCCCGGATTTGTAGTTTCCACGTACTTGTAAAGATCTCTCTCAAAGTCGCGCACATCTTCGACCGGCATGTCGTCGAGCACCCCGCTGGTGCCGGCGAAGATGATTAGAATCTGTTTCGAGAAGGGGAGGGGCGAGAACTGTCCCTGCTTCAGGAGTTCAACCAGCCGTTTCCCGCGATTGAGCTGCGCCTGCGTGGCTTTGTCGAGATCGCTGCCGAATTGGGCGAAGGCGGCTAGTTCGCGGTACTGGGCTAGTTCGAGCTTGAGGGTTCCGGCCACCTGGCGCATGGCCTTGATCTGCGCGCTGCCGCCTACGCGGCTTACGGAAAGTCCTACGTTCACGGCCGGGCGTACGCCCTGGTTGAATAAGTCGGTTTCAAGATAAATCTGGCCGTCGGTAATCGAAATGACGTTGGTCGGAATGTATGCCGAAACGTCGCCCGCCTGGGTTTCAATGACGGGCAGCGCGGTTAACGATCCTCCGCCGTTTGCGTCGCTCAACTTGGCAGCGCGCTCTAACAGACGCGAGTGGAGATAGAAAACGTCTCCGGGATAGGCTTCGCGGCCGGGGGGGCGGCGCAGCAAAAGCGAAATCTCGCGATAGGAGGCAGCGTGCTTGGAAAGATCGTCGTAGATACAGAGCGCGTGCCGTCCCGCATCGCGGAAAAACTCGCCCATGGCACAGGCCGCGTAGGGAGAGATGTACTGCATGGGAGCGGGTTCGGAAGCCGACGCGGCGACCACGATGGTGTACTCCATGGCGCCGGCATCTTCGAGAATCTTGACCACCTGCGCAATCGACGAGCGCTTCTGGCCGATGGCGTTATAGATGCAGATCAGGTTGTTGCCCTTGCTGTTGATGATGGTGTCGAGGGCAACGGCGGTCTTGCCGGTCTGGCGATCGCCAATGATCAGTTCGCGCTGTCCGCGGCCGATGGGGATCATGGAGTCGATCGCCTTCAATCCGGTGGCCATGGGCTCGCGCACGGGCTGGCGGTCAATGACGCCGGGAGCGAGGCGCTCGAGGGGAATGAATTTATCGGTGGCGATCGGACCCTTGTCGTCAACCGGAACGCCGAGCGAGTTCACGACGCGGCCAATCAGGGCGTCGCCCACGGGCACGCTCATGATGCGGCCAGTGCGCTTGACTTCGTCGCCTTCCTTGATCTCGGTATATTCGCCGAGGATGACCACGCCCACCTGATCTTCTTCGAGGTTCATGGCGATTCCGGCTACGCCGTGCGAGAAGCTGAGCAACTCGCCGGCCATGACCTTGTCAAGGCCGTAGACACGGGCGATGCCGTCACCGAGGGTGATGACGGTGCCAACTTCGTCGACCGCGATCTTGGATTCGTAGTGCTCGATTTGCTCGCGGATTAATTGGGTAATTTCGTCTGCTTTGATTTGTGCCATAAAAGTCAGCTCTCAGTTATCAGCTATCAGTTCTCAGTCATCAGCTCTCACGGCAAGAAAACTGACAGCTGACAGCTAGTTCTCCACCAGTTGCTCCCTGATTTTTTCTAACTGGCCTTTTACTGAGCCGTCATAGATGGTGCTGCCTACCTGCACGACAGCGCCGCCTAACAGCGAAGCATCCTGTGCGTAGCGGGCCCGAACCTTTTTCCCGGTCATCTTTGTGATCTCGACTTCGAGCATTTGCTTTTCCGGATCGCTCAGTTGGCGCGCGCTGCTTACTTGCGCTTCCGCGAAGCCCTGGCGGTCGTCCAATTCCTGCTCTACCTGCTTCAGGATTTCGCTGAACAGCGGAAGTCTTCTGTTATCGGTGATTACGGCAACGAAATTTCGCACCTGTCTTGTCGTACCCAGGCGCTGGGTGATGGCGTCGAGCACGGCGCGCTTGCGGTCTCCTGGAATGGACGGGTTTTCGAGGACGCGGCGCAACGGATCGCTTTCCTTGAGCAGGGCCTCGATGCCGTGCAATTCCTGCAGCATGCGCGCGGGATCGAGGAGGCTGCTTTTTGTCATCACTACATCGGCGAAGGCGCGGGCGTAGGTTCCGACAACGGAAGCCATGGCTAGCGGCCGTCCTTTCCACTGTCTTCGTCATCATCATGCGAAGACCCATGCGAAAAAGGATGAGAAGCCAGCCCCGAGGCAAAGGTACGGACCAGTACCTGGTCGGTATTGGAATCGACGTTAATCTGTTGGCGGGCCAAGGCGATGGCCAGGCCGGCGGTATGGGTGGTCAGTTCGCGGCGGGCTTGCTTGGCGGCGGCGGCGATTTCCTGCTCGGCGGCCAGCGCGACCTTACGAATATCTTCTTCGGCGGCTTTCTGGATGCGGCCTTCCTCGGCTTGGGCTTCCTTTTCCGCGGTGGCCTGCATCTGTCCGATTTCGACATCCAACTGGCGCAGACGATTTTCGATGTCCGCCAAGCGACGATTGGCATCCTGGCTGGCAGTGCGCGCTTCTTCCAAAGCTTGCTGGATGGATGCGCTGCGGTTGCGCAACATGCCGGGCACGAACTTGCGCGCGGCCCAGAATACGATGGCGACAATGATGGCGAAGTTCAGACTGAGCGCCAGAAGATGCGCCTGATGCACGCTCAAACCCGTTTTACGCGCCAGCCAGCGGACCGGGGCGGCGTGCTTGAGATTCGCGTTTTCTTCCTGGTCTTCCCCCTCAGCCTCGCGCGTCTCGTGGGCTAGGTCTCCACTGATGGTCTTTTGCTCGGGCGCGGGCTGGGTGGCTTCTTTTTTTTGGGACTGCGGCGCGGATGGTTCCTGCGCGTGCGCGAGTTGCGTGGGAAGCAGCGGCAAGAAGGCGAAGAGCACGAGCGCCAGCAGCGGGGCGACGAATGCCGGCCTCGTTCGCTCTCCAGCCCCTAAAGGGGCGGTTGATGACAGGTTCATGGCATCGCTAAAGCGATGCTCTGATACGAAGCCAAAGAACCGGCGAAATGATACGAAATCCGGCGTCGCTAAAGATGCTCTGAAAGCGGAGTTCTTCGGCAGCCCCTTCATTTTCATTGACCACCGACCTGGCTGGGCGATGCCATCGGGCGCAGCACGGTGCGCACGATATCGGTTGCGAGTCTGGCTGCGTCCGCTTGCAGCTTCGACATGGCTTGCTGCTTATCCTCTTCCATGAAGGCACGGGCCTGTTTGACCTGGTCCTGGGCTCGGGTGCGGGCTTGATTCACGACCTGGCTGCGGGACTGGGTGGCTTGCTGGCGGCGGGCTTCCTGGTTCTTGAAGATTTTCTGACGCGCTTCGCGCAGGCGTTGCTCGTAGTCGGCGGTGCGGGCTTCGGCGGCGGCGATATCGGCGCGCGCTTTTTCCATGGCCCCCTGGGTACGGCTACGGCGCTCGGCAAGCACGGCGGTCAGCGGCCGATGGACGAGGAAGGTATAGAGGACGTAAAGCGTCGCCAAAAGGATGACGGTGGGCACGGCTCCGAGCAGTAATTCGCCTAGTTGTCGGAGTGTCTGGTCCATTTTCTGATGATCGAACTGACGATCGAATCCTTGCTGACCCTGCTGGCTGATTCTGCTGGAAGAAGAGCCGCTTCTAAGAACAATAAAGCTAACACTGTGGCGAGGAAGGTGTCAATGATTGGAGAGCGGTAGGAGCAGACTGACCCCCACCAGAGCGTTCTTACGCGAAATTCGCAAATTGAGACAATGCTGGGCTGGAAGTTGATCCTTGACAATCGAGCGAGAGAGTCTACCATATAAGTATCACCTCCGATCCTAGTCCGGATCGAATGGGCCGATAGCCAAGGAAGAGTCACCGCTTCTTGGCTGCCGGCCCATTTTAAGTTTCGGGGAGTTCTCGCCGCGCGTCGTCAACAGGGCCGGCCATGGGATTGGAGTTCTCTGCGCGTTCTCCGCCGGCTGATTTTCATAGTTCGGCCGCCTTTCGGGAATTAAAAAACCGACCGAAACCGGTACGCGGTCTCGGTCAGCCGGGAATCATATTTCGCCCGCAGATGGTTATCAACTTACTTCCTGTGTTATTTGGCTTCTGCGATGTGGGCCTGGTGGCCTGCTTCGGACACGGCGGCCACAAACGCCTCTCCGCTTGCGGGAGTGGGCACCCTGCCGGAAAGAATTTCGCGGAACATCATGTGGTGACCATAAATGGCGCGCGTGGAGTCGTTGTCCTGCTCCACTACTGCACCTTCCAACGTCAAGCCGGCGAACACGCCTTTCGAGCGCGAGTACGTCAGCACTTCAGTGTTCAGCAATATGTCGGTTCCGGCGGAAGTGTGACGGCCTACCGGGCCCGCTGCCACCGATCCTTCACCGGTGAGTTCGAACTTGCTGGAAAGCAGATGCTGTAAACCACGGTCGTTCATGACCAGCATAACCAGGTCAATGTCTTCGACCCCGATCTGCAATCCCCAACTGCCGCCGCCAATCGAGGCGAATGCGGGAGCGCTCCAGCCTTCAGGCGTGCGGCAGGAGGCCACTCCACGTCCGTGCTTGGCGCCAAAGATGAAGCCACCTTTGATCAAGTTGGGCACTACGACGATGCACTTTGCACCGTTCAACACTTCTTCAGGGATGCCTTTGTCGGGAGTCGCCATTATCGATTGGAGAACATCCACGGATTTTTGCATGCGATCGACCGTGTCTTCACGCGCCGAGCCTGCCCACGCGAGGGTTCCAACAAGGCCGATCAAACTCATCAACAGCAGCGACATTATCTTTTTCATGATTGTTCCTTTGGGTTCTGCGCAACTAAGAGGAAAAGACTTCAGATGGGCTGCCTTAGCTCAGAGAACCTGAAGGAGAGAAAGAAGTACTCGTCTCCGCCCTCATGATCGCTCAACCGGCAAGAGGATAGCTGGTCTACATTGCTCACTTTGGCGAAGGCGCGAGACTTCTTGCGCCGTCGCCTCTCCCAGGTGTGAGCAATCTTGCACAGAATAACCAACCCAGGCGTGTCATTGTCAGTTTGGCGGAGACGCGGAAAGGGAGACCTTTCTCAACCGCACTTGGCCACTTGTCTCATCACGAAACCATCCGTGCATGGGGAGAAAGAACGAAGGTGGAACGTGATGGCTCTTCGGCAGTTGCGCGATCGTTTTCGCAGGGGGCTGGCGTCCGTCCCGAAGCTGTTTGCGTCACTTGCGCCACCACCACCCGGTTTTGCATCGCAAAGGATGTGCCCGTTTTGCGGGTTAATCACATCGCGGTCCAAGTCGTCTTGCCTGGAGTGCGGAAAGTCGCTCGCTCCCGCCGGCACGACAAGATAGATTAGTTTTCGGGAACGATCATTTTTCGGAAACGCTAAAACGAGCAAAGGAGATCAATATGCTTTGGACAATTTTCGTTGTGCTTCTGATTCTGTGGCTTCTTGGTTTCAGCCTCCACGTGGGCGGCGCTCTGATTCACTTGCTGCTGGTGGTTGCGGTGGTGGTAGTAATCATTAACCTGGTGAGCGGCCGGCGTGTGGCGTAGGCGGTCCGTCGCACTGAACTCGTCGCACGGACCAGTACAGCGATGTCGTGTTCCCATGCGTCCCGTTGCTTTGTCCGCCGGAAGGCCGCAGCAACCGTCGCCCGCGCCGTATTGTCGGAAGACGATGCGGACGTACCCGTAACTGTCACTGCACTTGTTCACGCCTGGACTGCGGAGACGAGATACACCTGAAAGACCAGCCTTGCGGCAATAAGAAAGCGGGAGAAAAGGTAAAGGCTGTGACATTGGTTGTGCTCTAGCCGCCAGCTCCTGCGAGGGAGCCAAACAGCGTGGAGGCACGTACCGTCACAGCCCTTGATGCGATCACCGCTTTCGCGGTCCCAAACCCCAACTGCCCCTCGCAGAGCCGTCGGTTTTTTCAGGTCTGGCTGC
>JBEKWL010000177.1:0-7642 GCA_049513095.1 Terriglobales bacterium | reverse complement strand
ATCCAGGTTTCCTGGAAGAGGTCTTCCGCCAGTTCACGATTGCCCACCAGGTACACCAGATAACGAAGCAGCCGGTGCTGATACTGCTCGATGAGGCGGTCCAGCAAGTCTGGATCGCGCCGACGAAGACCGCGAGCAATTGCGCTAGCCTCGGACTCCATGCCCATCACGAAGTAATACGCTGCGGCGTTCATGCTACCTGATCATACGGGCGAGGGCCTGAGAAAGATGCAAGAACTGAGACGGTCTTGTACATGGGGGCTAAGTTATTACTGCTTAGGTAGATACTTGATCGCAGGATTCCAGGTTGAAGCCACGCTGTTCCTTTTTGGCGAAACATCTCGATTACACTCACTGATGGATCATGAGAACAAGTCGGCGGCTGTCCAAGCTCCGCTTTTGGGGCGGGGACCTTGATTTTTTTCATCACATCCAACCAGTGAGCGCCATCACAGACTTCCAACCCGACCGGCGCGATAATATTCCCTGACCTGTGTGGCAGGCGTGAAGTGAGCCCGTCCCCGAAGACGGCCCTCGAAGCTGCCCCAGCCCCATAAGGGGTCAGTTACTCTTTGATAACTTAACGTGAGGTGAGGGGCATCCCCTCGGAAAGCTGCAAAACTCCAAATTTTAATAGAATTTGGCGAAAAGTCGAGCTAAGTCCTTATTGCGGAATATTTTGAAAATAAGTCCTTGGCGCTCTAGATTTTGGATGCTCGATACGGCCTAACCCTATGATTCCATGAGCAAGGGGGGAGGGGGGTAGTGGTAAACAAGCATTAATACCTCATGAGTAAACATAGAGGGCGGCGCAGCCCAGAGCCCAGCATTGCGACTGAGAACCGGGAACTGAGAACGGCCCTACTCGTTCAACGAGCAACTGCAATCCGCCGGCGGCACGTGCGCTTTCAGGAAGTCCGCCACGCGCTTGTAGGCGTCGATCAGATTTTCCACGCGAGCGAAACCGTGGCCTTCGTTCTCGTAGACTTTGTATTCCACCGCGCCGCCGCGCTTTTTGACCGCGTCTACCACCTGCTGCGACTCTTCCTTGGGGCAGCGAGGGTCATTCCCGCCCGCCAACAAATATAGCGGCGCTTTAATCTGGTCCACGAAGTTGATGGGCGAACGATCTTCGTATAGCGCTTTGTTCTTCACCAGATCGCCCATGGTCGCAAGGTCCGATTGCTGCAGCACCGGGTCTTCGTTCTGGATCTCGGTGAACCAGTTCACAAAAGGCACAATCGGAGCGCCCGCCGCCCACAACTCCGGAGCCTTGGTAACGCCCATCATCGTCAAATAGCCGCCGTAGCTCGCGCCCATCAGAATGAGCTTCTTGGGATCGACATAACCAGTCTGCTTGATCCAGTCGGCCGCCGCGAGCACATCCTGCAAATCGCCGCCGCCCATATCGAAAAGATTCGCCTGCTGGAATTCTTTTCCGTACCCAGTCGATCCGCGATAGTTGGGCGCGATCACAATGTAGCCTTGGTTGGCCATGTACTGCACGAAGCGATTGAACGTGTTCATCGTCTGCGCCGTAGGTCCGCCGTGAACAAACACGATCGCGGGATGCTCGCCGTTGCGCGGCAGGTTGTAGGGCACATAGACGAACGCGGCGATCGTCCACTTACCATCTTTGCTGGGATAGTGGACAAGGTAAGGTTCAACCATATCCTCGGATCGCACGCCGCCCACCAGCGAGTGCGTAAGCTGATGCGACTTGCCGTCCGCCAGGCTGTATACCCATATATCGCCGGGAGCGGTCGGTCCCGTGTGGTAATAAAGCAGCCGCGAATTGTCGCGACTGAAAGGCGAGGTCCTGCCAGCAACATGGTTCACCCCTTTCGGCAGGGGCAGGGCGCGCGCCTTTCCCGATGCGATGTCATACAGATAGATGTCCGTGTTGCCATCTGCATTCGCGGTGTAGGTCAGAAACTTGGCATCGGGAGAAAAGCTTTCGCCAGAAACTTCCCACTTGTCGTTCGTGAGCCAGTGGATTTTTTTGGTCGCAATGTCGAGCAAGCCGACGTTATCGTAGCCGTCGCCGGCATTGGAGGTGATCAGAACGTTCTTGCCGTCGGGCGAAACGTCATTTGCCGAGTAAGTGTGTTCGCCATCATGCGGCGTCAGCAGCGTACTTTGCGCACTCGTAACGTCAATCTCGACGAGAAAAATATTCGAGTCGGTCCCCTTCGACTGTTCCTGCGTGTAGACGATGAACTTACCGTCCGCCGACCAGATGGGCGCGACGTTCATGCGGTCCTTGGCGGTTCCGGTGGTCAGGTGCTTCACTTCGCGCATCAGCGTGTCGTAAACGTCAATCTCGAACACTGACGACGTCTTTGGTTTGACCATGTAAGCCAGGTAACGCCCGTCAGGCGACCAAGCGGGACTTTCCTCCGCGATCTCGCGGGTGTTAGTCAGGTTCACGACCTGTCCGGTTTTGGGCGACACCAGAAAAATATCCCATTGCTCGTCGCCGTCGTAATCGGACATATAGGCGACCCATTTGCCGTCCGGAGACCAGGTCGGGCTGGTCTGGCGCTGATCGCTCACCGTAAGTTGCATCGGCCATCCACCTTCGGAGGGCACGAGCCAAAGATTATTGCGGCCACTCAAGTTGCTGACGAAGGCAACTGTCTTCCCATCCGGCGACCAGGTCGAACCACCGACCTGGCGCGTCATGTAAAGCTTCTCAATCGAAAGACTCTTCTCCACCCGGGCATCCGGCTTGGACGCGATTTGTTTCGGGTCAGTGATGGCCGGGGGTGCAGGCAGAGTCTGGGCTGTTGCGAGAATGCTCGTCATCATCGGTACGACCATAACAAACAGGCTAAGAATGCGCACGGTGCCTCGAAGTGAATTCGGGAGTGTGGAAAGTTTAGCTGCGTCGCTAGGCTCCGGAGCAATGCTACTCGACAGTGACCTCGTAGTCTCGCCCCTCCCAGCGCGCGCCATTTTTCCAGAAGAACGTGAAAATGATTTGGCGCCCTGCGGCAAGAGTTTCCGTCGGCAGACCGACGTGCTGAAGGTTCCATCCACTTTCCTCGGAGTTGCTGTCTTGACTGGTTTGCCAGTTGTCAAAGCTCCAGTGCACCATGGCCGGTTCCATCAGGAGAATCCGAAGCCTCTTTCCGCACGGCATGGTGCGCGCCTTGTTGTTGAAGCGCCAGTTGAAGTACTGCGCTGATATTTTCTTCGTTAGATAGCGTTCCACTGTTTGCGGTGGCTGATCGAAAATCTTTCCGTCGACGAGCGACCGCCGCAGCTTGATGTATTCGGAATGCGCCCACACCAGCGGGCACGCCGCCCCCGACCCTTTTCCCGCGAACAGCTCACGCTCCGGGATGTCGGTTGTGTCCCAAACTTGTTCGGGAATCAGGCGGCTCGCTCCCGTCGAATTTTCCATCACGCCCAACAAGGCCTCGGCAGAAGCGGCGCGTCCGGCGGCCAGTTCGTAGTGGGCTCGTTCACCCGCTAGGAGCGGCCATAGGCGGCCAATCCCGGTGCCGTCGAACGGAGATCCGTCCTCGTGCTCTCCGTATCCGTCGCCGTTGTAGCGGTACCAGCCCGGACCCTGCGGAAGTTTTACGCGCAAAAGTTCATCGACGACCTTGATCGTATTTACCACCCGCGGATCGTCGGGCGCGCGCAAGCCGAAGCGCACCAGAGCCAGCGCATCCGGGCTCACGATCTCTACCGCCGGCGCTTTCGAGTTGCCGACGCCACGATTCTTGATGGGGACGAATCCCTGTAGAGGTGATGCGGCTCCATCTTCGTCTGGAGGTGTGATGCGAACGTAGTAGCCTTCCACACCGATCTGCCGGGCGAGATCGCTGTTGCCCGCGTAGGTCCAACGTTCGATGTTGTCGTTCCAGGTGTCAGCACTCTGGCGCAAGAATTCGGCAGGCTCGGACTGGCCCATCGACTCTGCGAGATCGGCGGCAATCAGCAGGGCAGAGACTTCGGCTGCCAGGGTGAACGGTGAATAGCCACCGTCCTCTTCCCAGCGGTCTTGCTGCGTAACCGGGCCGTTCGCCACAATGAATGCGGCCGCTTTGCGCACCATCGGCCACCAGCGACGGCTGTCGCCGAAGCAGCGGGGTGATTCGCGGCGCAGCAGATCGACCAGCAGAATCGGAAAAGCGGTCTCATCCATCTGCGAGCCGCTCCAGTACGGGCGTCCATCCAGCCACATGTTCTGCGCCCAATGTCCGTCGGCTTCCTGCGTGGCCTCGAGGTAATGCAACACGCGCAGAGCGTCGTCGTGAGCGCCCGCTGCCAGCAATCCGCCGGCACTCTCGACCAGATCGCGCGGCCAGATAAGGTGGTAGCCACCCAGATCCTCGTCGCCCTTGTTGAAGCCCCAGGGAATGGAGAGGCTGGCGATGATTCCGCCGAGGAAGTCCTTGGATTCGTGCGTCCGCAGAACCGCCATGCTGACCCGATACAAATCTTTTTCCCGCGGCTTCTCGTCCAGCTTCTTCAGTGTCCGCTGCCAGGTCTGCCAGTGAAAGACGTAGTCTTTGCGGAGCGTTTCATAAGAAGTGAGCAGGGAAGAGATGGCGTGCTGACTGGCTTCCGCCCAGATTCCGCCAAAGCCGAGTGCGAGGATGAACTCGCCATTGCAGGCGGCCAAATCAATTTCAGCGGTCAGCGCGATGTTTCCGTTTTCCGCGCGGTCGTACTCCCACCTCATTTGGAAATGTCTCGACAGATCCTGCCAGCCGTCCGATACGCCGACAAATCCGACGGAACGTTTTGGCCACGGCGCGGAGCAGGCCAGGGCGAGCGCACAGGAATCGCGCTGGGCAAAAAGCATCGGTTGCCCTTTGTAGTTGTCTGCCCACCCCGTATTGCCAGATCCCATATTAGCCAGATGCGACGCCAACAGTGCATAGAGGCGGTAGTCGCCGAGTTTTCCCTGGAGCGGCACGAATCGAATTTTCTGTAGCACCACGTTTCGCCACGGATCGGTCAGCACTTCCTTTTCGATCCGGTACCGGCCCTGCGTGCAGGTGTTGGTCAGTTCGTAGACCGGCACTCCGGGTTCGATCGGAAGGTTTTGGAAGGTACAATGCCGTTTCTCTTCGGAGAAAAAGCCACGACCGTCGGTAATAATCAGGCCGAAGTCGCGGGTGCAGGCTTGGTCCACCCGGGGAAAATAGATTTCATTGAGAATGCCATGACTCAGCGTGAACCAAACCCGGCTGTGCAGGTTCAGCGCAGTTCCTATTCCGGTCTTGGCGCTCGAAGTCCAGCGGGGTTCGATTCCGGGCCAGCCCGGCGCATGACTGGGTGTGTCACGATGATCATCGCTCACAGTGGGCCGTCCTCACCGTCAAGCAGTTTGCCAGAAGATGCGGATTTGTGCTCGATTTCCAACGGAAACAAGGAAATGTGCATCGAATCCAGCACATCTTTAGATGCCGCCTCACGAACCGCGACTCGACAAGAACGACAGCCGCTAAGTGCTGGGAATCAAGTCACGTTCATCAGAAATTCACCCCGCTGTAACCTTCCTTTAATACTTCGCCCATAAAACTATTGCTTCGCCGATAAAACAGACTTGCACACTTAAATTAAGCACGAGGAGGGCTCGTCTAGTGAACCATCGCATCGCGCTGCTGTTGGCAAGTCTTGCGCTGACGCTGCCAGTCATGGGCCAGACCACGTTGAACGGAGCCGGTGCCACTTTCCCGTATCCCATGTATTCCAAGTGGTTCAGCGAATACAACAAGCTGCACCCGGACGTGCAGATCAACTACCAGTCGATCGGCAGCGGCGGCGGCATTCGCCAGGTATTGAACGGCACCGTCGATTTCGGAGCCAGCGATGGCCCCATGTCCGACGAACAACTGGCGCAGTCCAAGACCAAGATCCTGCACGTCCCCACCGTGCTGGGCGCGGTCGTGCCCGCCTACAACGTCCCGGGGATCAGCGAAGAAGTCAAGTTCACTCCCGAAGCTCTGGCCGGTATTTTTCTCGGAAAAATCCAGAAGTGGAACGATCCTGCCATTACTCAGGCCAATCCCGGTTACAAATTTCCCGACAAGCCGATCATCGTGATTTACCGCTCCGACGGCAGCGGCACCACGTTCATCTTCACCGACTATCTCTCCAAGATCAGCAAAGACTGGAGCAATAGCGTCGGGAAGGGAACATCGGTCAAGTGGCCGGTCGGGATGGGCGGCAAAGGTAACGAAGGTGTCGCCGGACAGATTCGGCAGTTGCAGGGGTCGATCGGCTACGTCGAACTGGTCTATGCAGTGGAAAACAAAATTACCTACGGATCGGTCAAGAACGCCGCCGGCAATTTCGTGAAGGCCTCGCTGGATAGCGTGACCGAAGCGGCTGCATCGGTGAAAACGATGCCCGCCGATTTTCGCGTTTCCATTACGAATGCGCCCGGCAAAACGGCATACCCCATTTCCAGCTTTACCTGGCTCTTAATTCCTGTACAGGCCAAGGACCCGAAGAAAGGGAAGATCATCGCCGATTTTCTGGACTGGATGGTCAGCGACGGTCAGAAGATGACAAGCCAGCTCAGTTACGCGCCGCTGCCGGCGAGCGTGGTGGAGAAGGTGAAAGCGTCGATCAAGCAGATTCACTAGAACGCCTATGGAAACCTGGAGATTCTTGCGTACCGGAGACGGACATGTGCCCGGAACAGAAGGGAAACTTTGCGCACATGGGGACTCGGCGAAGAGATTGTCATCAACTATTAGCAAGCGGCGGACTGGGCTTACGGTTCACCAAGCAATGAACTACGCGCTGCAAGCGTTCCTTTCACGGCATTGTCTGCTATCTAAAACACTTACTTTTCAGGAGATGAAAACAATGAAACGAATCACGGTGGTGGTGCTGTCGATGGTGCTCGCGGGGAGCGTGATCGCGGCACAGGCCCAGCAAGGTACGGCCACTTCAACGACGACGAAGAGCACGCGAAAAAAAATGGTAGCCAAGAAATCTGGGCCGACTGTTTCCGAGCAGCTCAGTGAGATGAAGCAGGCGATCGATGCTCAGCAGCAGCAGATCAAGCAGTTGAGCGATTTAGTGCAGAGCCGCGATCAAAAGATTCAGCAACTGGAACAGCGGCTTGATCAGAGCCAAACCGTGGCCGTGCAGGCGCAGACCAAGGCGGATACTGCGGTGGCTCAAACGACCGAGCAACAGCAAACGGTCATGACGCTCAGGAGTGACGTCACCGACTTGAAGACCACCGCCACCAACTCCGCGTTGACTTTGCAGGAAACTCAGAAGCGTATGGGGGACCTGGAGAGCCCGCTCGCCATCCGCTACAAGGGAATCACGATCACTCCCGGCGGATTCCTCGCGGGTGAATCGGTGTATCGCAGTCGGGCGACAGGCGGGGATGCTACTGCCTTTAACAATATTTTCATGCCTGGCAGCGGTGCGAACAGGATTTCTGAATTCTTTGGTTCCGGCCGCCAGTCGCAAATCACGATGCGAGCTGATGGCAAGATCGGCGACATGAAGCTCACCGGCTATTATGAAGCTGACTTTCTTGCGGCTGGCACTACTTCAAACAATAACCAGACGAACAGTTACGCCCTGCGTCAACGGCAGGCATGGGGCCAGGTTGCCTTTGACAATGGCTGGTCCTTCGTTGCCGGTCAGA
>JBEKWL010000176.1:0-7665 GCA_049513095.1 Terriglobales bacterium | reverse complement strand
CTTCTCCGCTAAGCAGCGTGGGGATGGGGAATCTCCATTGACAATTCGAGCAGGCCCATCCCTTTGCATCGCCCTCGGTCCAGATCAACGAGCGCTCCATAATCACGGGCCCCCGGAACGACTGTCGTCACTTTAGGGAATGTGGCTTTCTCTTTCCCCCAAACGATTTGTCTGATGGAAGTGCGCTTCCTGATAATTCGGGTCCTTTCGCCTCACGGGGTGGGCGTCTCAACGGGCGGGAACTGCTCTTCGGAGAGGCGAAACTGTGATCTCCAAAATTATCCTACTTTTCGACTGCGGCGGCGAAGAAAAAACGGGTTAGTCATGCAAAGTGTGTGCTTTTCCCGCCAGGTCAATGAGTGGAATTGCTGATTTCTGTTTCCGCCCTCCGCTGCTCGTAAGACTCCCAAAAACCGTTCAGTACGCACCCTTTCTGTCTCAAACGAAGGTAACCGGAAGGTGATTACGATCACACCGGGCGGAAAAGAGCAGCGGGTATGCTCGGCGTTATGTATACGATCAACAAGGTTCCCAGAAGCAGGAGTGGTGTGCCCCTCACCTGCAACGAGTGCTCGCACACCCTGCGCGTCAACGAGTTTGAGGACACACTCGGTAGTTGTCGCACGCAGCCCGCTTGTCCATGTTGGAACATGCTCGCAACGACCACGGCAACGAGCCGGTAGGGAGACCTTTGCCTCAGACGCGTTGGTATTGAATCGGTCCAATGAGCCCTGTTGGAAGCCCAAAACGACATGCTTTCGCTTTGACCGGCGCAATCTTGCTGGGCCTGGCAATTAGCCTGATTCTTCTCTTCGCCATCAGAAAACTGGAGAGGCAAAACGCGCAGATTTTCTTCGAACGCCTTGCGCAGGAACGGTTTGACCGCCTAGAAGGCAACGTCGCCCTTAATTTGAACGATATCGTTTCTCTCGGCAGCTACCTCGATGATACGAAGGCTATTAAGCGGCAAGAGTTTGCCCGTTTGACGGCACCATTGCTGGCGCAAAACCGGGCTATTCAGGCATTGGAATGGGCTCCGAATGTACCGAACGAGTTGCGGCGGAGCTTTGAGGATGATGCGCACCACGACGGACTGGCGGCATTTCAGTTTACCGAACGCCTTCCTGATGGGCGAATGGTAGGCGCGGCAGAACGCCGAGACTACGTCCCAGTTTTTTTTGTAGGCCACTGCAGGGCAACGAAAAGGCTCTCGGCTTCGACCTCCTTTCCAACGCGACGCGGCGGGAAACGATAAGGCGCTCAACCGATAGCGGCGAACTTGGAGCAACCGGACGGATCACACTCGTGCAGGAGACTGCCGACCAATACGGAGTGCTGATTTTTCGTCCGGTGTACCGGACGGGCGTGCTGCTGTCGAGCGAAAAGGAGCGGCGCGAGGCTCTGAGCGGATTCGTGCTTGGAGTGATTCGGGTGGGAGACATGGTTGAGACGGTCAGGGTGGCGGGGAGTGCCGCGCGCAGCCTGGGCCTCATCATCCTGGATCTCAACGCAGCTCCATCAGAACAATTGCTGTACCCGAAGAATGGGAGTTTCGGTCTTCCGGCGGATTTTCGTTCGACCCGTACCATCTCCGTTGCGGGGCGAAACTGGCAGGTCACCGTTTATCCGCTGCCGGGCGCTTTCACCGTGGCGCACTGGAACAGTTGGACGGCCCTGGTTACCGCATTGCTGCTGACAGGCCTCTGGACTGGGTATCTGCGTCATGGTCTGGACCGGAATTCCGCCATCGAGCGGACCGTGACCGAACGAACAGCGGCTCTGCGCGAAGCGCTGGGCAGTCTGCGGGAAAGTGATGCTCGTTACAGGAAATTAGTGGACCTCTCGCCGGAGGCCATTGTTGTGGAGCGAAAGAATGCTATCGTTGCTGCAAACAAGGCGGCGCTTGAGCTTTTTGGGGTTTCCTCGGCAAGCAATCTGATTGGGTTGAGGCTCGCGGACTTCGTTTCCACGGGCGCGCAGGGTGGCATGGACGAGACCGTTAAGCGGATGTATGCCGGCGAAATGCAATTGCCGTTGCAGGAAGGTCAGGTCCGGCGCGCCGATGGCGTACTGCTTGACATCGAGGTCGCTGCGTCCTCCTTCCAGGAGAGCGGCGGAGGGGTCGTACAGGCGGTGATGAGAGACATCACCGGGCGCAAGGTCGCCGAGGAACGGATTCAATCCCTAGCGTACTATGATGCGCTGACGGGATTACCGAATCGGATTCTTCTGCGGGATCGATTGTCAAAGGCACTAGCCACTGCTCGTCGGCAGAAGCACAGAGTTGCACTTCTGTTCCTTGATCTCGACCGCTTCAAAATCATCAATGACTCGCTCGGGCATTCGGTCGGTGACCTCCTTCTGCAAGCCGTTGCAGAACGGCTTCAGAGGTGTGCGCGTGAACAGGACACAGTAGCCCGACTCGGCGGAGATGAATTCCTCATCGTGTTGACTTCTGTAAAGGACGTTACCGACGCAGCAGTTGCCGCTGAGCGGCTTATGGATGCAATGACTGCCGGATTCGTAGTTCAAGGTCACTCCCTTAGCATTAGTTGCAGCCTCGGCATTAGCGTTTTCCCCGAACACGGTGCGGACGGCGAAACCCTGATCAAGAATGCCGATGCGGCTATGTATAGCGCCAAAGACTATGGACGGAAGAACTTTCAGTTTTTTACGGCGGATATGAATGCTCAGGTCGTGGAGCGATTGACCTTGGAAAACACCTTGCGAACGGCACTCGACAAGAAGGAACTTTTCTTGGTGTATCAACCACAGATGAATCTTGCCACTAGAAGGATCACCGGACTGGAGGCGCTCCTCCGCTGGCACCACCCGGAATTGGGCCTCGTGCCACCCGACAAGTTCATACGAATTGCTGAGAACTGCGGCTTGATCGTGCCAATTGGCGGATGGGTGCTCAGGACTGCCTGCTCCCAAGCCCAGAAATGGCAAGACGAAGGGCTTCTCGCAGTGCCGGTGGCCGTAAATGTGTCAGCGGTCCAGTTCCGTCAAGAAGACTTCTGCAAAGTTATTAGGGGGGTGCTCCAGGAGACTGGCCTCGCCCCGCAATACCTTGAACTGGAGCTCACAGAAAGCCTCTTGCTAGCTAATGCGGACGTGACGTTCTCAGTTCTTCAGGAGTTAAAGACCATAGGGTTGACGCTAGCGATTGACGACTTCGGGACTGGCTATTCCAGCTTCAACTACTTGAGACAGTTTCGGGTCAGCAAGCTCAAAATCGACCGCTCGTTTGTTCGGGAAGTCGCCGTGAATCCCGATGATGCGGCGATCACCACTGCAATTATCGGCATGGCAAAAAGCTTGAATCTCAAAGTGATTGCCGAAGGGGTCGAAAACGAAGCGCAAATGTCATTCCTGCGGGCACATCAGTGTGACGAAATTCAAGGTTACTACTTCAGCAAGCCGTTAGCGGCCGACGAAGTTGCCGATAAACTGCGAGCCGACGATTCCGAAACGCGCGTCGGAGCAAATCCTCTCCGTAACGGCCGTGGCCGATAGAAAACAGGATTAACATACGGAATGTCCTCCGCTGTCGCACCTTGACTACTGAACACCTCCGCGTTAGGAACCCTCTGGCAAGCGACCTCCCTAATTCCGCGTCTCCTTTGACCGAGAATGTGAAGCTACGATTTGAGGGTCAGTTCTTTAATGTCTTCAACCATCCGAATTTTGCGCTTCCAAACATCGTGCAGGCCAGGCATTCCAAGAAATCCTTCCACGCAGAGTGGATTTGGAGCGCTCACGTATCCGGCACGGACGACGCGCCCTCGTTCGACCGCGATGCGCTCATCGGGGCGCTCCGAAAGCGTTCCGCCGATGCAAAGCGAAAAGAAAAATTCTGTGACCGATTTGACGCATTAAGAATTTGTTCGGATTTCGTAACAGGATATTTGCTGCCAAAACCAGCCGCGAACAGGAGGGATATATTGTCGTCTCATCATGGCGACAATTCTTGTAGTTGAAGACAGTCGGTTCATACGGACCACAATCAAGCAGGTTCTCGTTGAAGCTGGCTTCGGCGTGGTCGATGTTAGTGATGGAGAGGAAGCCTTGCGGTTGGCCCGTAATGGCCGCCCGCACCTCATAATCTTGGACATGCTGTTGCCGAAGATGGGAGGCGAGCTTGTACTGCGATTCCTCAAGCATGACCCAACGACGGCCAGCATCCCAGTCATTGTTGTGAGCAGCCTTCCCCAGAGCAACGCGGACAAGCTGAAGAATGAAGGCGCAATAGCATATATCGAAAAATCGGAGCTGGACCTGATGACGGGCGGTGAGAATCTTCTGAGGCTCGTAAATGCTGTGCTTCGCACGTCAAAGCCCCAAGGACCTGAACCTCAGCGTTGACCTGACATCATTACGCGATGTCGGGTTCCCTCGCAGGAAGCCCGCGCCGCCCCCGCCTTGAACCATCCCAACATCTCCACCATTAATTGAATCTTCTCCTCAAAATCCAGAATCCAAAATTGTAAAGCACGCTATCGTCTAATGGTTCAGGATTGGGGACTGAGCCAAATGAAACATCCTGAGCTTCGCTGGAATTTAGGGCTTCAAGAATAGTTTTGCGTGAGGTGCGGCCGAACCTCCGACCATAGCAACCGAGAGGATGCCGAGACCGAGTTGGAGTCGTTTGAGTGCCAGCCTTACAAGAACCCCGTAAAAAACCCGCATCTAGTCATCCTCGTGGAAGTGGGCAGAATACCAATCAAAGGCGGCTGCTCCGCTTGATCTGGACTAGCACTCGAAACCTAGCACGCCAGCAGCAGATCAGGCGGGGACCACGGTGCGATTCCATCCAGCCTCCGCTCTCTGTCATGACCGTGGCGATTATCAAGGACGGGCACGCGCGGATCATCATCATGCGCCCGGAGACCACTCTCCACTAGAGGTCGGGTACATTTTCGCAGACGGCTTCTCCTCCAGCCCAATTCTTCTTGCATTCGAGCGGAGGACCATACATGTTTCGCCAACGACCCATTTTTAAGATAGCGCCAACTCCACGGCGTTCATTGACTTGCCGATTTTTACCCACGTAAGATTTGCGGGAAATGATCGGCGAAACCATCTCACACTACCGCATCGTCGAGGTTACTTCTGTCACTTGGTTCCTCTTTGATAACAGGCTGTAATTCATAACTATAGGGGGTATAGTGCGTCTTCGTTTGAGCTCGAAGATATGGGCTTTGGCCGTTGTCTGCCTAGTGATCGGGCAAGCGGCCGCATCGATGCTCCTCCCGAAATCCTATCGGCTCACCGCGATCACCGATTGGATCTGCTTCGTCCTGATGGTCTCCGCCTCTGCTGCTTTTGCCAGAAACGCATTCAGCAGCAACCGCCGGCAACGCCTGGTGTGGATCCTTCTGGGCGGCGGTTACGCCATCGAAGCCTGCGGCCAGATCTTGTGGATGCACTGGGAGCTGGTGCTGAAGGAAACGCCCTCGATGTATCTGGGGGACGCCTGTGTTTTTTTCGCCTGGACCGCCCTCATTCTGGGCTTTGCGCTACGGCCTCACGTGGAGCCGACCCCACAACATCAGCGCCTGGGTACTCTTGATCTTCTCTTATTGTTGTTGGCGGGGCTGTACCAGTACCTGTTTCTCGTCGTTCCTTGGCAGTACCTGGCTCCCGAGCCCCTGTCCTACGGTGTGGCCTACAAATTTCTTGCGATGGCCCAGGACGTGATCTTGCTTTCGATCGTCACCCTCGGCTGGCGGCAAAGTTCCGGCCGGTGGCGGCATTTTTACGTCTTGCTGACTGGCATCATCGCCTTCGACACCGTCATGGAATACGTCGTGGATACGCTCGCCGATGCCGGTGTTTACTTTAGCGGCAGTTGGTACGATTCGACGACTGCGGCCTGTCTTGCCGGTATGACATTTGCTGCGCTGATGGCGCAGGAGCTGGAATCTGTCTCGGAGCATGGCGATCCCCATAGCGAACGCTACTGGCGCTGGGCTTCGCGTCTGGCCGCTCCTGTCATCCTGATCCTGCCCCTGCTGGCGGCCTGGTCGTTCCTCGACCGCAGTCTGCCAAACTCGGTGTGGAAATTCCGCGTTGTGCTCTCCCTGGCCGCGGTTGTGGTGTTCGCTTTTGTCGGCATTGTGAAACAGGGCCGCCTCGAAAGGGAGCTGGCCAACGCCAATCATGAGTTGCTGGACGCTTCCCTGACCGACCTGCTCACCGGCGCTCGCAACCGGCGGTTCTTTACCAATTCGATCGAGACCGACGTGCAGCAGGTGCTGCGCTCGTTTGTCACTAATCCATGCACCGACCTTCGCAATCGTGATCTTGTTTTCTATCTGATCGACATCGACCACTTCAAGAGGGTCAACGACCTTTTCGGACACAAGGTGGGAGATCAGGTCTTAGCCGAGGTCGCGCAGCGAATTAGCTCCGCCGCCCGCCTTTCCGATGCGGTGATCCGCTGGGGCGGCGAGGAATTTCTCCTCCTGGCGCGCTACACCGACCGTAAAGAAGCCCACATTCTTGCCAATCGCGTTCTCGATTTGGTCGGATCCAAGCCCTACCGCGTGGAAGCCAGCAAAGCGGATGTGCGCATCACCTGTTCGATCGGTTGGGCGGTTTTTCCGTGGGCGGAAATGGAGCCGAAGCTTGTGTCTCACGAGGAGGTACTCGTGTTTGCCGACTATGCCCTCTACCAGGCCAAGGGTTCGGGAAGAAATCTGGCGGTTGGTCTCCTGCCAGCGGGCGAAACCGTGCGCGGCGGAACCGTCGCCCCCACGGTCTACATCAACGGAATCCCGGCCTCCCCGGTAACCACCCCGGGCCCCTACATCGAGGTGATCTCCGCGCCTGACCCAACCACAACTCCGGCCAAGACCGCCGCTGCGTCCGCCACTACCTGATTCCGTCTCACGTCCAATTGTGGCGGGGCGTGGTCCGTCACTTGAAGATCACGGACGATCTGTTAGACAGCCGCTCCAGCCCCAGGACGGAGTCGCTCGTGGCCGTTGCGGTCCAGTGGGCCGAGCGGATCATGAGGAAGATTGATAACGCGCGTTTCCAAGATAGGCCCTGCCAGAAACAGCCTAAATCAACATGTCGGAGAATCCTTCGTCCCCACAGTTCGGAACGCAGCTATGATAAACCGGGGTCGCCGTGAATGCCGCCTGCCGATGATCGAATCCGGCACGCCATACCCGAAATTGGGCTGGGAGTGCTATTGTGCGCATGATGAGCACTGCTGCACCGCGTCCCGCCGCAAGCATGATTGCGCGCATGTGGCATGGCAGAACGAAAGCTGCCGACGCCGACAAGTATCTCGAATACCTGAACCAATCCGGAATTCCCGATTACCGCCGTACGCCGGGCAACCTTGGCGCCTGGGTGTTCCGCCGGATAGAAGGAGACGTGGCTCATTTCATTACCCTGACGTTCTGGGAATCGCGCGAGGCAATCCGCGCATTTGCCGGCGACGATATCGAACTGGCCCGCTATTATTCGGGGGACAAGCAGTATTTGCTGGAATTCGAACCGGGCGTCGTGCACTACGAGGTATTCACGACATGAACCGTGACAGGATTACCACCACAAACGACCCGCAAGTCCTTCTCGATGAGCTATTGCAACTTCGCATACTCCGCTTTGGCTTCCTCAGGACGGGGTGTCGGGGTCGTCGTCCTT
>JBEKWL010000175.1:0-13269 GCA_049513095.1 Terriglobales bacterium | reverse complement strand
CGGGTTTTTCTCAGCGGCGGCACGCTGCTGAATGTCGTCCATCTGGCGCGGCGCAAGGCGGAGCGCGAAAAGTCGATTCGGCGCATCAAGGATGCTCTCGCCGAAATTGACTCGACCGGCGTACAGGTGAAAGACCTCGACATCGGATTACTCGATTTCCCCTGCAAGGTCGAGGGCGAGATCCTCCTGTTGTGCTGGAAGCTGGGCGAGCCAACCATCGCGCACTGGCACGGGACAAACGAGGGCTTCGCAGCACGGAAGCCGATTGACCAGCGGATCGTGAACGCGGGCAAGAAGCGGCCGAAGTAAGGAAGAGCTGTCAGCTCTCAGCTGTCAGTCTTCAACGTTGTCATTCTGTCAATATTGCCATCCCCCGGATGTTGTCATCCTGAGCGAAGCGAAGGACCCATGCACTTGCTTGCAGCGCCGGAAACCCGCAGCCTGCCAGAACGCATAAACACTGGGCTTTAGCCCCGGGAACGGCTCGTCCTTTGGCCCCGGTTTATGAAACAAGCTCCGGAAAACACTGTGCAAGTTCAGGATCTTGCCCCGTTCCTTTACTGCAGAGCGCTTCGAGCAGGCTGGGCGTAAGGTGTGACCCCAGCGATGCACTATCGGTAATCGAGCAAGCGCCGGGCGTTCTGCTAGAATCTCCTTATTCGAGGCGATTACTTATGACCACTAGACGCGGGTTTGCTGGGAAAAGACTGCCGTTGACGCTGGCTTTTGGCGTGCTGGTTGCAGCGGCGATTGGAGCCGGCTGCCATGGGTTCTTTACCAGCCCGACGTTGACTTCGCTCAACATCAGCCCGAGCGCTCCCTCCGTCGAAGTGGGAACTTCGGTCACCTTGCAAGCTTTCGGCGTTTACAGCGACGGCACGGGGAACTATTTGACCAGCGGTGTATCTTGGTCCTGTGTTCCCAATACGATCGCGACCTGCACCGGCAGCGGCAGTGTCCAGCTGACTGGGGTTTCCAGCGGCACAGTGGCCATCACCGCTAGCGATCAAAGTGTCACCTCCACCGCTAGCGGCACCGTGTACATTACTATCTCGGCAATTAGCATGACCCCGACGTCGCAGAGCCTCACCGGGACAACCGGGACCGGGACCGTGTCCTATTTGGTGTATGCGAACAATAATAATATCCCGGCGAACAACATAAGCAGCGGCGCGAACCTTACGGTGGCCCTGAACGGGACCGCTGCAGCCACAATCGGCTGCTCCTATAACCCTGCGGATTTGGAGCAGGATTGTACGGCCAGCGTCGCCCCTACGGGCACTTATGTGGTGACTGCGACCTATCCGGGCACGACGCTTACGGCCACGGCCAAGCTGATTGTCCCCTGAGTTTATTACCTTACGAGTAAACAGCCAGAAACAACAACCGGAGCCGCACGCCAAACGTAGTCGGAGTCACCGAATGAGTGCCGGCGGAAGCGGGCTCGCGCTATAGTGGTAGCGAGCCCGTGAAACTTTCCCTCCATCGTGTTTTGCCCCATCGGTTTTTGCCGCTGATTCCAATTTTTTGTCTCGTGTTGCTGTCCGCGTGCAATCGCGGCCGCGGGCGCGTGCTGGAGGTCGCCTACGTTTCCGGCGTTCAGGCCATCCTGCGCGACCACGTGGCTGCGGTGTACGAGAAAACCGGAGTGGTGAAAAACGGCGAGCGCGTGGAAGTGCTCGACCATGACCGCCGCTTCGTCAAAGTGCGCACCGCAGCGGGCGTGACGGGATGGTTGGAGCAGCGCTACCTCGTCGGTCAGGAAGTCTTCGATCGGATCCAGAAGCTGACCGCGGACAACCAGAACGATCCCGTGCAGGCGCAAGGCGCCGCGCGCAACGACACGAATCTGCACGTCGAACCGGGGCGGGATACCGAACATCTCTATCAGATTTCCTCCGGCGAAAAGCTATCGCTGTTGAAGCGAGGCACGGCCGAGAAGCCGGGTGCGGTTGCGCCGCCATCGCGCTCCGCCACGCCGGGCAGCAATGAGCAAGATAAGAAGCCTGTGCCGGTGATTGAGGATTGGTGGCTGGTGCGCGACTCCCACAACCGTGTCGGCTGGGTGCTCGGACGCATGATTGATCTCGACGTCCCGCTCGACGTCGCGCAATACGCGGAAGGCCAGCGCATCGTCGCATTCTTCGTGCTGAATCAGGTTCCGGATGGAGACAAGAAAGTCGCGCAGTACTTGACCATCGTCACCGAACCCAAGGATGGCCTGCCGTTTGACTTCAACCAGATTCGCGTTTTCACCTGGAACGTGAAGCGCCATCGCTATGAGACGGCCTATCGCGAGCGCATGGAAGGCGTCTTGCCGGTGACGGTTTCGCAAGAAAACTTCGACAAGGAAGGCGTCTTGCCCGCGTTCACCATTCGCGTGCAGGACGACAACGGCAACGTTACCGAGCGCAAATACAAGCTCAACACGCCAATTGTGCGCCGCGTGTATGCACCGGGCGAAGAGCCGGTGCGGTCCGCGAGCAGGAAAGCTGTGAGCCGGAAAGCCAAGCGGAGACGGTAAGAGCGACAAATCTTTAACGCAGAGGGCGCTGAGCAGAGGACGCTGAGCGCGCAGAGTTTTTAGAGATTCTCAGCGTCCTCTGCGTTAAAGATTCTCTCTGCGATCTCTGCGTTAAATCAACTGTAGAATTCGGCGATGCTCTCGACCACCGACTGAATCTCAGCCTCGGTCAACTCCGGGAACATCGGCAGCGCCAGCACTTCCCGCGCGGCCTGTTCGGCGACCGGCAAGTCTCCTGCCTTTAGCCCGAGATAGGAAAACACCGGCTGCAAATGCAGCGGCAGCGGATAGTAGATTTCCGACCCGATTTTTCGATCCGCAAGGAACTTGCGCAGTTCGTCGCGGCGCGGGGCGCGAATCACGTACTGATGAAACACATGTTTGGCTTGCGGACTTCGCGCCAGCAAGCGCACCGGCGCGCTGCTTGGGTTGGAAGTTTGGCCGGAAGTCTGAGCGGAAGTCAGCCCGGACTCGGCAAACAGCCGGTCGTAGGTCGCGGCGTGCTGCTGGCGGCTCCGGTTCCAGTCCGCGATGTGCCCGAGCTTCACGCGCAGCACCGCTGCCTGAATGGCGTCCATGCGTCCGTTCCAGCCGAATTCGTCGTGGCAGTAGCGCCGCGGGCTGCCATGGTTGCGGAGTCGCCGCATGTGCTCGGCCATCTCCGGACGGTTGGTGGTGACGATGCCCGCGTCTCCGTAGGCGCTGAGGTTTTTCGTGGGATAGAAACTGAAGGCGGCGGTTATGCCGAATGAGCCCGCGCCGCGCCCGTTCCACTCGGCGCCAATCGCCTGGGCGGCGTCCTCAACGATTGCCACTTCGAACTCCTGGGCATCTTCATGAACTATGCGGTCGAATGCGTCCATGTCGGCGCACTGGCCGTAGAGATGGACGGGAAGAATGGCGCGGACATTCTTGGATTGTGTTGGAGCGGCCTGCCGGTCGCGGAGTCGCCGATCTTGCAGTTGGGAACGGACCAGCGCCGCATCGAGATTCAAGGTGCCGGGATCTACGTCCACGAAGACCGGCGTTGCGCCCGCCCGCACAATTGCGCTGGCCGAGGCAAAGAAGCTGAATGCGGTGGTGATGACCGAGTCCCCGGGCTTGACGCCGGCGGCGACGAGCGCCAGCCAGAGCGCCTCCGTTCCCGACGCACAACCCACGGCGCAGGCTGCTCCCGTGAGCGCGGCAATCTCGCGCTCGAGCGCTTCGACCTCCGGACCGAGGATGAAGTTTTGCGAATCGCACACGCGAGTGATAGCGGCCAGCACTTCTGCGCGGAGGCCATCGTACTGGCGGCGCAAGTCAAGAAGAGGAACGGCGAGAGAAACGGGCGCGGCGTTCGGTGTCGTCCTTCGTGGCGTCTTGCGTGGAGATGACAGACTGGACTTCACAAGAACAAGATTCTAGCAGGCGCGGTCATTCAAGGGCGATCATTCAGGCGCGGTCAGTGCGCAACCTGTGATCTAGCGGCGCAGCACGATCTTCGGCAGGGCTGGGGCAGTGTGGCGGCGGACTTCCCTTCCGCCCAATTTCTTCTCGTCTTTTTTCTCGTCCTTCTCGTCCGCGCTCTCGACATCATCCAGATACTTGCGCCAGGGTATCAACTCAGCGCGCAACCGGTCGAAATCGAGCTCGGGAAACGAGCTGTCCGCGCCGTTGAGATTGCGCATGGCACGCTCCAGAACCGAGCGCGCACCCACATGGTTGCCAGTGGACTCGTGATGAAAGGCGACCGCCAACTGAACCATACCTTGGACGTGCAGACGGAGATGCCGACGCGAGGGCCGGTCGCGAGGCACAGAGCGCCAGACGTCTTCGAGAGCTTCATGAGCGTCGAAAAAGTCGGCGCGGTTGAACAGATCGAGACCGCGGTTGAAGTCCCCGTGGTTGGGCGGCAGGGTCATTGCGGACTAGCCTCCACCGATTAAGGCTGATACTCAGAGCGCTTTTCTACTTTCCAAACATGGGATAGTGGCTTGCCGCCGCCATCAGGAACAGCATGGGGAACGACAGCACGAAGTTCGCGCGCGATGTAAGAAAGGCTTGCCGGGCCAGATACTTCGCTTTGTCTGGCATCGGTGTGCCATGGGCCGCGTTGTCGGCGGTCCACTGGATGATCTTCTTCTGCGCGCGCCAGATTACGCCCCAGACGTTCAGCATCATCACCCACCCCATCCCGCCGCCGATGCCGATGGCGAGCAGGCGATTGCTCTCCCAGTCATGAGCGTTGAAGCGCAGAAACAGGCAGGAGGCCACGGCCACGATTACGGTGTAGATCACGGCGAGCACCGGCCCTTTGTCGAGAGCGCCTTTACCGGGGATGGTGCAGGCATACATGAGCGCCCAGGCGACCGTCCATATCCCAAAGAAGGTTCCCATTGGGCCGCCGGAAGATGCGCCTCCGTTTCTGGCGTCGACGGCGACGATGCTGCCCCAGTATGCCAGGCCCATCAGCACGGTGAGCACCGATGCCCAGCGAAACCACCACAGCGCGCGCGACATCAGGCTGGGCAGGACTTTGCCTTTGGTGGCGGGATCCAGTCCCTTCATGAAAGGAACATTGACCAGATTGAAGAAATACAGCAGGCCGAGCCAGGTCACGCCGCCGACAAAATGCAGCCAACGAAACAGCATCAGAAGGTTAGTGTTGAAGTCGGTGGGGAAGTGGATGTCAGTCAAGGTCAGCACTCCTGTTCTGGAACCCGGTTCTGGAAGTGACGATTGTAGATGGCTGGCGAGGGAAATGAAACCCGGTCGACTCTCCGGGGCGGCCGGACTTGGGGGTGGACGGGAATGAGCGCACGCCGGGTCAGGACAGCTTCGGAGAATATTCTTGGGCGGGAAGTTGAAAAGCGCGAGACAAGGCCGTATTGTAAGAGCCGATAGGAACAGAGCTGCCGCCCATTGCCCTTCCCCAAGCTCGTGGCGCAGCATCGAATCCGCAAAAAGGAGATCGGCAAATGGAAGCCAAGCCGGCACAACAGAATATTCAGGATTCCTTCCTCAACACAGCACGAAAGGAACGGCACAATATTACGATCTATCTGGTCAGCGGCGTGAAACTGACGGGTCGTATCCGATCGTTCGACAAGTACTCGGTGGTCCTGGAAACCAGCAACCAGGAGCAGCTCATCTTCAAGCATGCGATTTCGACGGTGGTCATTTCGCGCGGAGCCCACATCCACGGGGATGCGAAGCCGGCGGCGGCGGCGTCCCAGGGAGAGGCGGGGATCCCGAGTTCCGCTTCCGGCACCGAAGGTTGAAGAGAGTTTGCTTGCGCCGAGATGACTCCAGACTGAGCAGCCGCGATCGTTCGCGGAATAGTTCGCGGAATGAGCCCGAGGCGGTGCTGAATCCTTCGGAACAGCAGGAGCGGGCGTTCCTGGTGGGGGTGGAGTTTCGCACCAAGGGCCGCGCTGGCGGCGCAGGAAAGACAAGTTCCGCAACCATTACTCCGGGCGCGCAGGCGGCTCGCGATCATGCCACCAGCGTGGGCGCGTCGTCATCGTCCTCATTCTTGCCGGCGGATTCCCCGGACTTCAGCTCTGAGGAATCGCTCGACGAACTGCGGGCGCTGGCGACGAGCGCGGGCGCCGAGATCGCCGGCGAATTCACGCAGCGCCGCGACCGGCCGGAGCCTGCCACGCTGATCGGCAAGGGCAAGCTGGAGGAAATTGCGGGCGCGGCAGCCTCGGTTTCGGCGGATGTGATTCTGTTCGATCACGACCTTTCGCCTTCGCAACAGCGCAACATTGAGCGCGTGGTCCACACGCGCGTCATCGATCGCACGCAACTGATTCTCGATATCTTTGCGCGCCACGCCCGCACTCGTGAAGGTCAGTTGCAGGTGGAACTGGCCCAGCTCGAATACATGCTGCCGCGGCTGGCGGGACGCGGCGTGGAAATGTCGCAACTCGGCGGCGGCATCGGCACTCGGGGACCGGGCGAAACTCAGCTGGAGACCGACCGGCGAAAGATTTTCCGCCGCGTCCGGCACGTCAAGCAGCAAATCGAAAATGTGCGCCGCATCCGGGCGCAGCAGAGGCAACGGCGCGAATCGGTTCCAGTGGCTACGGTGGCGCTGGTGGGGTATACGAACGCGGGAAAGTCCACGCTGTTCAATGCCCTCACCAAGTCGAACGTGGTGGCGTCGTCGCGCATGTTTGCCACGCTCGATCCGACCATCCGCGGCGCTGACCTGCCCTCAAAACGCAAAGTTCTGTTCTCCGACACGGTGGGCTTCATCCGGCATCTTCCGCATACGCTGGTTTCGGCGTTCCGCGCCACACTCGAAGAAGTACAACGCGCCACGCTCATCATGCAGGTCTCGGATGCGAGCAGCCCGGTCTCTGCCGAGCAGGACGCGCAAGTCGAAAGTGTGCTCAAGGAACTCGAAGCCGACAAGAAGCCGCGGCTGCGCGTGATGAACAAGATCGATCTGTTGCTTCCGAAGCAGCGCGAGTCGCTGCGGGATGACGAGCAGACTATCCACGTCTCGGCGGCGAAAGGGATCGGATTAAGCACGCTGCTTGATCGCGTCGATGCCCTGCTCGAAGAAGACCGGCCCAGCCGCGTTCGCCTGCGCATCCCGCAACAAGAGGGCAAGACGCTGGCGCTGTTGGAGGCCCGTGCCCGCATCTATTCGCGCCAGTATCAGGACGGGTTGGTGGTACTGGAAGCGGACGCGCCTGCGTCGCTGCTGCGCCGCCTGCGGGAATGGGTGGTGGAGTGACGGCAAGCACTGAAGATTTTCCTTGACAAACGGTTATCTCGACTCCTATTATAAATATGCGTTAAGGCAACATCTATTTTAAGACTAGAGGTCGAGGACAATGGAAAAGATTAGAATTGAGCAGTTCGAGCCGCGTTTTGCTCAGGAACTAGAAACACCCCTCAAAGATACCCTCAAGAAACTTGGATATTCAATCCCAGAGAGCTCTCGGCTGCGCGTTTCGCTTTTGCAGGCCAACGGTCGCAAGAAACGCAGCAACGCTGGCGCTGACACTTGGTCTCCCGAATCCGAGCGTATGGAGTTCTGGCTGGAGCCGTCCGCGACGCAGAACTCGGAATCTTACGTGGAAGTTCCGCAATCGGCAGACGTATTGTCTCCGTCGAATACCACGCGGACAGATGCTTCCCAAACTGCTACTAGTACCGGGGGCCAGCTGCATCCCTCCGAGGTGGAGTTAATCCGAGCCCTGGATCGTGCAGAGTCTACGCCGGGTTGGAGTTTCGTTTCACTGAAGAAGTTTCGTGACGAGATTCTGCCGGTAGAAAATATCTCGTACCGCGTCAAAATGCGCTTCGTTACGCGATCGATAAGAGGCTGATTCTGCGAGGCAAGGTCCAAAACCCGAAGTCTCCCCAGTTCCCAGTCACGACGATCCGTTTAAACCGCTTGCTGCCTGAGGTGCAGGAAGTGCTGGGACTCCCGAAGAAGGATTTAGATTTCCACCCCATCCACATCAAAGGTGAGCCGCTGTCCGCTACTATTCTGCGGGAGAGGCGTTGAGGATTGGCGCTTTACTACCTAGAAACGAGTGCCCTCGTCAAGCTTTACGTGTATGAGACGGGCACGGATCGACTTCTTGGCCTCACCGCCAGCGACGCGGGGCACCGATTTGCCATCCTGTCGCTGGCGCAGGTCGAGTTCCGAGCCGCAATCCGGGGACGGCAGCGTCGCGGCGAGATTCCGGATTACGCGGCCGCCGAATTGGTCGAAACTTTTCGCCGGCACGCGGAGGGTAAGTTTCTCATCCAGTCATTCTCAGACTCCTTGTTAGACGTAGCGTTGGCGCTGATCGATAGTTACCCTCTTAAGGGGTACGACGCCATGCAACTGGCGGGCTATCTGGTTCTGCGTTCAATCTCCGGAGCCGAGGAGCCGACTTTCGTTTGTGCGGACAGGGTCTTGCTCTCAGCCGCGCGAAACGAAGGCTGCGCGGTCTTAGATCCCACCTCACCCGGATGAGTGGTCCATTTGCAGTTGAATGAGATGTTCGGGCCTATTATGGTGAGCGGCTACTTTTGCGCCGGTTGTGGAGAATGGAACGAGATTGCGGTCGATGAATCGGCCGGCAGTCGCCAGCGCTACGTCGAGGACTGCCAGGTCTGCTGCAAGCCGAATGTGCTGCGCGTCAGTTGGGATGCTGGCGCTGGAGAATTTGTGATCGACGCTGAATTAGAATGAGGCGTTATTAGACTGACGAGTTTGTTCTGGAGGAGCGATGGGCAACTATGCCGTGACCGCAGGGCGGATGGTCGCGCACAACATGGTGACCACGCAGTTTGAGCTCGATGGCTTTCGCGTTGTGCGCACGCAGGGCGTGGTGCGCGGAATCACGGTGCGTTCCCGGTCGATCTTCGGAACGATTGGAGCCGGGCTGCAGACACTCATCGGCGGCAACATCACCCTGCTGACCAATCTCTGCGAGAGGACGCGCGCCGAAGCGTTCGACCTGATGTTGCAACACGCAGCGGATATCGGAGGCAACGCCGTCGTCGGCGCCCGCTACGACGCCACTGAAGTGATGCAGGGCGTCACGGAAGTTCTGGCCTATGGCACGGCCGTCTTTGTAGAAGCGGCACCGAAGGCCTAGACGCGAATCCAGGCTGCGGGGGCTGCGGGCAGCTGCCGAGCTGCGCTCGGCTTGGACGGGGCCCTTCGGCTCCGCTCAGGATAGGCTCCGCCCCGTCACCACACGGGCACTTACACGTTCAAGGGCGGTTCTCGGGCCTTATGTGCCGGGGGCTGGGGCAACTATCCAAAAGTAGTAGTTTCCAGAACTTAGTGGTTTCGACTAAGCCACCTGGGGAATTGTAAAGAACTCACCAAAGGGCGAGAGTGCCCTAAGCGCCGATAGCTGACCCTCCCCCAGCGCCGTGCGCCACACAAACAACTGGAGGATCCAAAAAAATGAAAAAACTCGGATTGTTGCTTCTTCCGATTCTGGCGATCACCCTGATGCTGGGGGGCAGTGCCTTCGCTCAAGGTGGTGACAACAGCGTCTATTTCGTCACCTACTATTCCAATGCAAATACCACCGGGGCTCCGGATGGAACCTTGCGTATCGTCAACGATGGCGACCAGTCAACCACCGATTACGAGGGAGTCGAAAATAACCCCCTGTGGGCGGATATCTACGTGTTCGATGACAGCCAGGAGCTGCGGTCGTGCTGCTCCTGCAAAATTACCTCAGACGGTCTGCTTTCGGAATCCGTGAATAAAGAGCTCACGGCCGACGAATTCACCGGCAGAGGACAAATTGCCCGTGGCGTTATCCTCCCGGACTGCGGGGATGGATGACGCACATCCAGGCAACGACAACCACGTTTCCAGCTCCCGGTCCAGGGAACGCTGTAAACGCCGTGGAGAAGGGGCCGTGGTTCGTTACCGAAACCGCGTTGTCCGACTCCAACCTCACCCCGCTTGAACTCGGTAACCTGGGGGCCCTGTGCTCTTATGGGTTAACGATTGGCAGCGGCTACGGTACTTGCCCCTGCACGTTGGAAGATTACGACTTCTAGTCTTCTAGCTTGAGAGGCGATAAAGTAGGGCTGAAAATAGCTTCATTGGCAACAAAGATGTTAGGGCAACACTCCTGTTGGAAACGGCTGGGAGCTTTTCCCGGCCGTTTTCTTTCTCACTTCCAATGGCAGAAGCGATATCGCTCATTGACATGACGGCGGCAAGCCGAGAAGACTCGACTCAAGGTCTGGGCAGTGCTCTGCCGTATGTGGCGGGTTTGAGGAACTATCCAAAAGTAGTAGTTTCGAGAACTTAGTGGTTTTGGCTAAGCCACCTAGGGACTTGTAAAGAACTCACGAAAGGTTAAGAGTTGCTTAAGCGCCGATACTGACCCCTCTCCCCTAGCGCCGTGCGCTACAAAAACCAGGAGGAATCCAAAAATGAAAAAGCTCGGACTGTTGTTTCTTCCGATTCTGGCGATCACCCTGATGCTGGGGGGAAATGCCTTCGCAACCGCACCTGTAGAGGGTGGTGACGGCAGCGGCTATTTCGTCACCTACTATTCCAATGCAAATACCACCGGGGCTCCGGATGGAACCTTGCGTATCATCAACGATGGCGACTGGGCAACCACAGCTTACGAGGGAGTGGAAAACGGAACCCTGTGGGCGCACATCTACGTGTTCGATGACAGCCAGGAGTTGAGGTCGTGCTGCGCCTGCGCAATCACGGCAGACGGTTTGCTTTCGGAATCCGTGAATAAAGAGCTCACGGCCAACGAATTCACGGGCAGAGGACAGATAGCCCGTGGAGTTATCAAGGTCATTTCGTCTTATACCGATGACCCGACCTGCAACGTCGGCGAGGCCCTGGGTCCGGGATTGCGGGGATGGATGACGCACATCCAGGCAACGACGACCACGTTTCCAGCTCCCGGCCCGGGGAACGCTGTAAACGCCGTGGAGAAGGGGCCGTGGTTCGTTACCGAAGACGCGTTGGCCGATTCGAACCTCACGGAGCTTGAAGCGTCTAACCTGGGAACCCTGTGTTCTTATGGGCTAACCATTGGCAGCGGCTACGGCTACTGCCCCTGCACGGTGGAAGACTACGACTTCTAGTCTTCCGGCTTGAGGGGCTTTAGGGCAGCGCTGAAATAGCTTAGTTGGGGATAGCGCTGTTGCAGTACTTCCTACTGAAACGGCTGGGAGTTTTTCCCGGCCGTTTTTCATTTTTCAGTTCCAATGGCAAGAGAAAAGCCGCAGCAAGCATGGAAGGTTCACCCGACGCGCTATTTGCAATCAGCAGCCGCTTCATTGCGAACTGCTTTGTGGTAATCGAAATATCGCCATTACGCTAACCCAGGAACGGCCGAGGGATGGGAAGGAGACGCGGCAAGCCGCTGCTCTACAGAGTTTGCGTCGATTCACTCTTTGTACAGGAAACCCGCGACCAGCGTCGCCAGGATCGCGCCTATCCACAGTTCGAGCATCCATCCGAGCGGCAACATGCGCGGAACCGGCGACCAGGTCGCTTGCGCAAAGTTGTTCGGCATGCCCGCGAAGAATCCGACGATCATCCCGATTTTGAGAGCCGTCTTCGGTCCGGCGCCGACGGTGGCGCGACTCCACGCGTAGAGATAGGCCAGAAGAATCGACATCACGAACACGAGAAGAATCCACTGCCCGATGAAAAACGGGTAGCGTGGTTCCTTGAGGAGTAACCCTCGGTTCCTTACGGCCTCGTAGAACGGGCCCAGTCGCGTCTGAACAAAAAAGCCCCATGCATTCCACACCACCCCGCCGGCAATGCCTCCCAGCCACACCCGAGTCGTATTCAGCTTCATTGTGCCCCCTGTTTTCGTTTGGCTTGGATTCGGCACAAGTGTACTCCGGCTGCTGAACGCGGAGGAATTATTCGCTGCAGGCAAGCGGGAGCGCTCTTTTGCAGTGCCCGCAATTGGTTCGGCACCGCCCTCTGCGGAAATTTCTTCGAACTACGGATCTTGAGCGAACTGCAAGTGAAAAAGTCGCAATTTCGCCGGCAGCGAACCACTTTTCTAAACACAAGTCCTAGTGGTCATCTTTCTGGTTAACCGCAACATTTCGCGTTTTGTACCTTGAGTCCCACAGGCAGGTTTCAACCAAAAACTTTCTTATTGACAACAAACGATTTAGGCGTAGGATGTGGACAAAAGTGGTTGAAAGTGGAGTAACCATTAGAGGTTGTGGGTACGAACGCTAACTTTCGAGGCGCCAGTGGTTTCCGAGACTGACACCGAAAAAAAACGGCCCAACGAACCCGAATCCACTGCTTTTGTGACCGCTTCTACCTCCCTCGTGCTAGTGGCTGTGGTAGCAGCCATAAATAAACGAAGCCCGTCATTTTCATCAAGAGCGGTGAGCAGGGCACATGTTTCGCGGAAATCATCCAACGCGCGTCGACGAAAAGGGACGGTTAAAAATCCCCGCGGAATTCAAGCGCGTGATCGACGAGAAATATGCCCAGAAATTCTACATCACAAGTCTGGATGGAAATATTGCTCAAGTGTATCCCTTCGAGGAGTGGGAGCGGATCGAGCAGAAGCTGGCGGCGCTCTCCACTTACAACCCGACCAAGAAAAAGTTCTTGACTCGCGCGAATTATTACGGGCAGGTCGTGGAGATGGACGGGCAGGGGCGCCTGCTGATTCCGCAAGTGCTGCGTGAGTCGGCGCAGATTCGCGGTGAAGTAGCAGTGCTCGGCAATCTGACCTACCTGGAAGTTCGGAACCTGGAAGCGCTGCAAAAGGAGATCGACGAGCAGGCCTTCACGGATGACGACACGAGTACGCTCGATAAATTGGGCATCTAGTAATCGGGCAAACGGTGCGCACGGATTCGGATTCAACAGACACTCCCGAGCGGGGTGGGCATGGAGCGGGTGGCCATGTCCCGGTTCTCTTAAAAGAAGCGATCGATTTTCTGGCCGTAAAGCGTGGCGGAACTTATCTGGATGCCACGGTGGGCCTGGGCGGGCACAGTTACGAAATCGCAAGACGCCTCGGCGCACCGGGACATTTGATTGGCTTCGATAAGGATGCCGCGGCGCTGGGAAGGGCAGCAAAGAGGCTGGCTGTTCGCTCTTCGTCGTTCGCTGTTCGCGAAAACATTCCCGAACAGCCGGCGACCAACGAACTGCCAGACTGGCCGCTGATTACGTTGATTCACGGATCGTTTGCGGAACTAGCGAACAGCGAACAGCGAACGACGTACGACGGCATCCTGGCGGACCTGGGCGT
>JBEKWL010000174.1:0-7995 GCA_049513095.1 Terriglobales bacterium | reverse complement strand
CGGCTGGACGACCGATGGGGGCTCGACCACGGGACGTGGGCGGTGTTGTGCCACGTGTACCCGCACGCAGACGTTCCCGTGGTTCAACTCAGCATTGATGAGACTCAATCATCGTCGTTCCATTACGAAATCGGCAAACGCCTTGCGCCCCTCCGCGAGGAGGGCATCCTCATCATCGGCAGCGGTAACCTCGTCCACAATCTCCACACATACGCATGGGCGCGGCACCCCGTCGAGCCGTATGATTGGGCGGTCTCGTTCGAGAAGAGAGTTCGCGAACTACTGGTCGCAGAGGAGCAGAATCCGCTCATCGACTACGAAAATAAGCTCGGCGAGGAGGCGATGTTGGCTGTCCCGACGCCTGACCACTACCTGCCACTTCTCTATGTCATCGGTGCCCGCACGCCATCGGAGCTTGTCTCGTTCCCGGTTGAGGGCGTGGATGGCGGCTCGATTTCAATGCTGGCAGTGCAGGTGGGTTAATTCCAGTGTTTCCGGCTCGTTCATCTCCCGCCCTCTAAAACGAGCCTCACGAAACCATGTGAGGCCGCGGCCTTGGAGACTGAGCGCCAAGTTCGTGACGGGCATCATTGCAAAACGAAAGCGCCCCAGACTGGTCAGAGTCATGGGGCGCCCGTAAGTAGCCCTCCCCCGAAAGCTGCTCAATTTCAACTTAGGCTCTGTCCAGAGCTTCGTGAATGGCTCCTGCGTGCCATGCGGCGGTACGAAGGTAACTTGAGAACATCCCAGTCATCTTCCGGCAGGGCATCCAACCCCTAATCCATGCGGCGGTTGAGGAAGGTCGCGCTACGCTGATTTCTTTGCCAGTAGGCAAAACTCGATCGCTTTTCCGGGTTGCGACGGCGGAACCGACGTCACTTTTCCTCGGAATTTCGTCGGTATGAACCGCAGTTGAAGACGCAGAGATTTTACAAGATGAAGGGGAAGCTGTTATGGCCCGAGTAATTGAATAACTTATCCGCGAACAACACGGCAACCGGCACGAACAATCTTCAAAGCGCTTCCCCAGCGAAGCCGTCGCCTGTGCGGCAGCGACTGCAGCCGCCAAACATGAACTGACATGGCACCCCCCCTCAATGCACCTTAGCCGGAGCCGCACCGAAGAGACCACATGGACCCTAAGGTGCCATTTGAGGGCAGTGCATTTTTCACGGACCTGGCAGCACCCCTGTGACCTGTGCTTCCTTATGAAGGTGCGTTATAAGACAGCCTATGCGATTCCATGCCAAAGGCGCCCTGTTATTCCTCCTGTTTTACGTGACCGCTACCCGTGTCGCGTTAGCGCAAGAGAAGCAGGCAAGCTCCAACGGGACTTACCACGTCACTCGCGCGACTCCTGGCCTGCAGCAGAAGCCGATTGAGTCCCGGCTTCTGACTCTGACTGAGGGTTTGGCGATTCTGGGCGCCGCACTGGATTCTCACCACCGTGCGGATTTCCCTTCCGATTGTTCCCACTTTGTCCACGGACTCTATGAGCGCGCCGGTCTCCCTTATGAGTACGCGAGCTCCTCGGACCTTTACGCAGGGATCGACGGATTTCGGCGAGTGGCAAGTCCGCAACCGGGCGACTTAGCCGTCTGGCCCGGACATGCTGGCATTGTGGTCAATCCCGCTCAGCATTCCTTTTTCAGCGCTCTGCGTTCGGGCCCCGGTGTCGATTCGTACGATTCGCCGTATTGGAAACAGCGGGGACGTCCCCGTTTCTTTCGTTACGTCAGGCCGGTTCCAAGGGGCGTCCTCCCCACCTCGATACGGACTGCGAGCTGGCAGCCGGCGGTTTTGGGCAACGCGGAACCGCACGAAACGGCTGCTGAGGACCCAGTGCCTGCTATATCGGAAGAGTCCTCAAGCCAGACCGGGGCCTCCGCCAAGCTTGCGGAAAACCAACCAGTGAACACGGAGATATCTCATGTTGCGGTCGTGAATTCCGTTCGGCCCAAACCCGAGCAGGTCGGCGCAGCCTTTCTGCAAGCATGCCAAGACTCAGAGGCGAGCATCCGTGGGCGCGATCTGTTCAGGGCGGCTCAATCTCTGATTGTGTTCGACCATTTCGAAGTAAAGCAGGTGCACATCACGGGGAACCCGGGGTGGGTAGAGGTTCAGATCGATGAACTGGTTTCTCTCACGGGAAGTAAGGCGGAGGTACACAAGCGTTCGGAACGGCAACGATGGCTTCTGAGACGCCGCGACAACAAAAGTTGGGAGCTGACGCCTTCGCGGGATACTATCTACCTTCCTCAACACATAGCCGAGCGCATCCTGGCACGCGAACTCGCGCAGCTCACCGAGGACACGCCCGACAACGCCGGTGGAACTCAGGAGAAGGCCAAGTTGGCGCGACTGCTGGATGTGCTTTTCGAAAAATAGCCAACCTCCGAACTCAGGAACTACCTAGCCGACGAGGACGCGACATAGGGCTCAGAGAGTAATAGTTCCTTGCAATGAGGCAGTTCTCTGAGGCCTTATTGTGCTCCAGATGGCGGAGTCAAGTCCAAAGACTCCGTGCAGTAGGAGTGGCTAAGTGTCTACCTATCAGTGCGTGGCGGAGAGGGAGGGATTCGAACCCTCGATACAGGTGTTAGCCCGTATAACGGTTTAGCAAACCGCCGCCTTCAGCCTCTCGGCCACCTCTCCGGCGTGCGGAATATCAGTTTACCACGGTCGGCATGAGAGAATTTACCGCTTCAATCCTAAGCATTTAAGTCGCTCCGAGTTTCACTGAATCCGACCAGTTCTTAGCCATGCCCCAGGCTCTCTTTTTGGTTCTTTGGGGGAGCAGTCGGCGAGCAATATCGGCTTTGGGAGTGCCGAGAGCGTTTTCGGAAAGTTGCCGCATCGCCGCGATCGAAGCGGGCTTGATATAGTGCTTCCGAGTGAATCCCTCACACCGATGCGTTCCAGGTTGGTTGCCAGGCCATGCCGGGAACCGTGCCACCCTTCCCAGTCAATCCCCGCAACGCTGAGCCGCTCCTTCATCTCGCAACGATAGAGTGAATCGAGGTCAAGAGCCTTCCCAACGCCGTTCGCGAAGATTGGCCCCGATCAAGGCTAGCGACCATACGTCCATAATGATGCCCTCGACTGCTGAGGGCGTCGTCCGCTGCGGGATGCCGCGGGAGCAGGCCGTCGCGTCCATCCAGAAGCCTAGCGCGCGCGGTTTGCTGGTTCCCTGGATCGCCCCGGAGCCACAAGCGCGACAGGGACAAAATTACTGTTGACGAGAAATTTGCCGGATGGCGAGCAGTCCAGGGCCGCACCGCCTCGAGTTGCGCGGCCAAACGGAAAAGCGTGGCTTCGTCACCGGATCAAGTTCCGACTTCCGCGGGAGAGGCAGATGCAAAGCCGGGTTGCTCACCGTTTCCGGCTCGAAGAAGCTGTCGAACCTTGAGAACCAATTCGTCGGGCAAGAACGGTTTTTCGAGAAAGTCCGTATTTGTCCGCAGAATAGTGGGATCTTCGACTACGTCTTCGGCATAGCCGGAGATGAGCAAGAATTTCACCGTGGGGCGCAGACCTACGACGATCTCCTTCAGTTGAAGACCGTTCAGTTTGGGCATCGCCAGGTCGCTTACCACCATGTCGATCGGTTCCGCCCAGCTCTTGCAGGTCTCTACCGCCTGCTCACCATCCTTCGCTTCCAAGACCTGGAAGCCCGCCCCCTCCAACACTTTCGTCATGAGCTTGCGCAGGGCGCTCTCATCCTCAACGACCAATACAGTTTGTCTTCGTGGTCGATTGGACTGCGCCTTCGAGGGCTGCGGCAGATCGCCGGAATCCGACAGCTTGGGCAGATAGATGCGGAACGTAGAACCTCTTCCCGGAACACTGGCCACTGTGAGGTGCCCGCCACTTTGCTTCACAATTCCGTAAGTGGTTGACAACCCCAACCCCGTTCCCCTGCCTTCCTCCTTGGTGGTGAAAAAGGGTTCGAAGATGTGGGAGAGAGTTTCCTTATCCATCCCGATGCCTGTGTCCGCCACCGAGAGCATCACGTATGGGCCCGGTTGGACTTCAAGCTGGCGACTGGCGTACTCCTCGTCCAACTCTACCTCAGCCGTCTCGATCACAATCTGGCCGCCCTCGGGCAACGAGTCTCGAGCATTGATTACCAGATTGATGAGAATCTGCTGAACCTGAGCCGGATCGGCTTTCACTTTGCCCAAGTCACCCTGCAGTTTCGGGATCAGGTCAATCGACACCGGAATCAATCGGCGCAGCAGCTTGTGGGTTTCCCACACCGTGGCGTTGAGATCGACTTCCCTGAGTTCGATCACCTGCTTCCGGCTGAAGGCCAGCAGTTGCCGGGTTAGCGAGGCTACTTTTTGGCTCGCGCCCTTGATCTCCGCCAGGCTCATTCGCAGGGAGTCGTTTCCAACTGTCTCGCGTTCCAGCAGTTCGGTGTATCCCATTATGATGGCGAGATAGTTGTTGAATTCGTGGGCGATGCCCCCGGCCAAGTGCCCGACCGCTTCCATCTTCTGGGTCTGACGCAGTTGTTCCTCGGTGCGCTTGCGCGCACTGATGTCACGCAGGATCACCGTGTACAGTCTCCCGGAAGAGGTCTTTACCTGGGAGATCGAGGCTTCGATCGGAAATTCCTCACCATTCGACCGTACGGCGGCAAGTGTTCTCGGCGAGTATATGGAACGGGTGCTCACGCCGGTTTGTCCAAAACTGCGGATATGCTGTTGATGAATTTCACGAAGACTCTCGGGCACGAAGCGATCGATGGATTTGCCGATCACTTCCGCGGCGGTGCAACGAAAAATATCCTCCGCCGCTTTGTTGAACACGATGATCTGCTGCTTCTCGTCGATGGTAATGATGGCATCCATCGCCGATGTGATAATGTCGAACAACCGTTCCTGGCTATCGCGAAGGGCATCTTCAGCGCGCTTATGAGCCGAGATGTCCACCATCGTGCCCTCGATGAGCGTCACACCGCCCTGTTCATCGCAGGTTGCGGCCACGTTCTCGACCACCCAGATCGAGCTTCCATCCTTCCGTCGAAGGCGCAGCTCCGAGTTGACCAGGCTCCCTTCCCGTTGCAGATTCTTGAGAAACTGGCCGCGCTCCTCAGCCGAGAAATAGAACTGCTCTGACGAGCAGCCGAGCACCTCTTCCCGGGAGGCATATCCCAGCATCCGCGCGAATGTAGTGTTGCAGCCAAGCACTCGACCGTCGGGAGTGGTGCGGTAAAAGCCTGCCACATTGTGGTCAAACAGCAGTTGGTAGCGGCTGTCGGGACTGGAGGTTGTCGGGTTGAAAGATGCGCGCCTCAAAGCCAGCTGAGCCGCAATCGCGTTGGCAAGTGTCTGTAAAATCCTCCGATGACCGATGGGTAGTGATCGGGGCAAACGATCCAGTACGCTAATAGCGCCCAGCGCGTAGCCCTCTTTTGTAACCACAGGGACAGCGGCGTAGAAGCGAATTCCCGATTGCGTCACCCAGGGATGAAAGCGAAATCTTCTGTCGGCGGCAGTGTCCTCCACGATGAGAACGTGAGGATTGCCGAGTACCAGCGCATTGAACGATTGGTCGCGTGGGATCTCCGTGAGCTCCCATCCCACCTTGGCTTTCAGCCATTCGCGGTGCTCATCGATGAAACTGATGAACCCGATGGGAGTGCCACAAAGGTAGGCTGCCTGGTTGGCAATGTCGTCGAAGAATTCCTCTGCCGGGCTGTCAACGATTCGGCACTCAGCCAGCGCCTTTAACCGAGACACTTCGTCTTGTGCTGATAACTGCATAAACCACCGCCGGGCTGCGCAGGGCCCTGATCCTCACAGGTTACTTGCTTGCACGCTAGTGTCTAGTTCCAAAGTGGGTGCACTGGGCAGCCTCGGAATTCGAACGGTGGTTCGTTCTTATCCTCTTGCTCTCCGGCGTCAGCCCGCAAAATCATAGAGCTCCGCGGGATTCGTTGTGAGAATGCGCTGTCGTGTCCGCGATTCTGGAACCCAGCTCGCCAGCAAATCCAGGAGCGTGGCATCGACCGGCATCGCGCCTTGGAACGAGGGATGCGGCCAGTCGCTTCCCCATACCATGCGCTCCGGCGCAGCCTCGACCAGCGCCTTCGCAATCGGAGCGGCATCCTCATACGGGTAAGGCTGGGCGGAGATACGATACGGGCCGGAGAGCTTCACCCAGCAATTGCCTTCCCGGGCAAGCGCGAGCAGGGCCGTAAATCCCGGATGCGCCAGCCCCAGTTGCGCAGGCATGTGTCCCATGTGATCGATGACGAAGCAGACTGGCAGACGACGAAGTCGCGGCGCCAATTCCGCCAGGTCGCGGCCATCAATGAGCAACTGCAAGTGCCAGCCGAGCGGCGCAATCAGCCGGGCGACCTGCTCCAGAATCTCCATCGCCAAGCCTCCTTTGAACAGGAGGTTGATTCGCACGCCGCGGAATCCCGCGTCGTGCAACCGCCGCAGCTCGTGCGTATTCGTGCTTGCGCCCACTACCGCGATACCGCGCCACCTGCCGCCAGAAGCGGCCACTGCGTCGTACGTGCAACGGTTGTCTGTACCATAAACGCTCGGCTGGACGATTACGGCTCGCTCCAGTCCGAGGGCGCTCAACATCCGCTGGTATGCCTGAATGCTCGCTGGTGGCGGCGTGTAGCTGCGTCCCGGAATAAAAGGGTACTGCTCCGCCGGACCGAAGATGTGCGCGTGGCAATCCCATGCGTTGGCCGGGGCGGCAACCTTCGGCCTGCCGGGGGCGGGGTTCGGAGCCGCGCAAACCGGGATTGCCGCTTCGCCTTCGCTGCTAGTCATTGCTCGTCATTGCTCGTCATTTTTATTCATAGACGCGCAGTTCTTTGCCCTTGGTCTCGGGGAGCAGCAGTACGGCCAGGATCATGACGACATAAGCTGACACCGCGAAGATGGCAATCGCTTTGCCCAGCGAGAGTCGGGTGCTGAGAAAGCCGACCAGCGTCGGGAACAGGGCGCCAATGCCACGGCCCAGATTATAAGAGAAACCCTGCCCCGAGCCACGCAGGCGGCTGGGAAACAGCTCGGTGAAGAACGCGCCGACCGGGCTGAAGGAGCCGGAGGTGAAGAACCCGAGAGGAAAACCGAGCAGCAGCATCACGATTCCGTTGCTGATTGGCAAATAGGTATAGGCGGTGACCGCCAGGGCACAGCAGGCGGCGAAAAGAATCAGGGCCTTCTTGCGTCCGATGCTGTCGGCCAAATACGCCCCGGTCAGGTAGCCGCAGAAGGATCCGGCAATAATGACGATCATATACGTGCCCGTATTCAGGACCGAAAGATGCCGCACCGTCTTCAAATACGTTGGCAGCCAGGTTGTGATCGCGTAATAGCCGCCCTGGACGCCCACTCCCAGCACCGATGTCAGCAGAGTGATCTTCAGCATCGACGGCGAAAAGATCTCGAGGAAATGAGGCTTGTCGCCTCCCGCGGCGAGCCTTTGGCGCGTCCGGGTGTAAACCTCGGGCTCGGGAACGTGGCGCCGAATGTAGAACACCAACAACGCGGGCAGAATGCCGATCCAGAACATGGCCCGCCAGGCGAGGCCCGCGGGCAGCCATGAGAACAACGCGACCGAGCATATCGCGGCGATTCCCCAGCCGATGGCCCAGCCCCCCTGCACGGTACCCACGGCTTTACCCCGGTGCTCGGCGCGAATCGTCTCGCCCATCAGCACCGAGCCGACCGCCCACTCCCCGCCGAAGCCCAGGCCCTGACATCCGCGAGTAATGAGCAATTGCCAAAAGTTGTTGGTGAATCCGCTCAGGAAAGTGAACAGCGCGAACCAGAGGATGGTCCACTGCAAGACTCGGGCACGTCCGAAGCGATCCGCCAGCAATCCGGCAAGCCAGCCACCTACGGCGGAGATCAGCAACGCCGCCGTTCCCAGCATACCTGCTTCACCTTTGGTGATGTGCCATGCCGCGATCAAGCTTGGGATCACAAAGCTGTACACCATCACGTCCATGCCGTCGAG
>JBEKWL010000173.1:0-8018 GCA_049513095.1 Terriglobales bacterium | reverse complement strand
TTCACTTGCAGCCCGACTCGGAAGTTGAGTCAATGAAGAAGCTGGAAGAGAATTTTTTCAGCGAGTTGTGCTCAACTGTGCTCAAAACAAGGGTTGAAGGTCAAAAGGGAATGGTGAACTAGGAGAAATGCTCGTGAATTGCACTGCTCATAAACCACAAATACTGAAGGGGTTACCAGCCGTTTTGGCCAGCAACCCCATTTGGTTGCGGGGGGTGGATTTGAACCACCGACCTTTGGGTTATGAGCCCAACGAGCTACCAGACTGCTCCACCCCGCAGAAAAATCATAACAGTTGTGATGAAGCAGGGTCAAACCGGCCGGCGCGCTTGGCGGCAGCAGATCCGTAGTGAGCAACTCAAGATGAGTCACTTCGCACTTCATCCCGTGACTGGTATTCCTTGGCGTGTCCGCTTGAATTCTTGAGGTCCCATGCCCATCTTGATTCCACGCGGATCCGCTCCTGGAGCGCTTCATTTGCGCGGTTCTTTGGTGAGCGGCAAGGTCGGCGCGCTTCTGCGGACTCTGTACAATGTCTGCGTACGATGATTGCGGGACAATGATTGCTGGATCTTGATCGGATCGGATGAGCCTTCAGACCCTAAACGACATTTTGCTGGCGGTCTGCAATAGCCGCCGCGAGCGCGTCATGCTGCAAAGACAGGCTCTGGGCTGGGTGCCGATCTCTTCCACGGAGATTTACCGCGGCGTCGTGGGGGTGGCTCGCGCGCTTGAATCCTGGGGTATCGGCAAAGGCGACCGCGTCGCCATCCTCAGCGAAAATCGCCCGGAGTGGACGATCACTGATTTCGCGGCGCTCGCCCTAGGCGCGGTAACGGTTCCGATTTATTCCACACAGACAGCGGAGCAGACTTCGTTCATCCTCAGCGATTCCGGGGCGCGCGTCATCGCGGTCTCCACCAAGCACCAGTTGGAAAAGGTGCTGTCCATCCAGAGTCATACGCCGGTGGAGCGGATCCTGGTGATGGACGCGATCGAAACTGCGCACGCGGTCCACCTGCAGGGACTGATGCTGCAAGGTCCGACCGACTTCGATTCGGAATTCGATGCCCGCGCGCGGTCGATTGGGCCGGACGACCTGGCGACAATTATTTACACCTCAGGCACTACGGGAACTCCGAAGGGAGCGATGCTGACCCACGGGAACATAGCGTCGAATATCACGTATTCGCTGGATGGATTCGGCGTCGGGACAAAAGGAGAAGAGGTGAGCGTATCCTTTCTGCCACTTTCCCATGTGACGGCGCGGCACGCGGACCTCGCGCTGCTCTACCGCGGGGTGGTGCTGGCGTATTGTCCTGACATTGGGCAACTGGCGCAGGCTTTGGCGGAAGTGCGACCCAACACCTTTATTGCTGTGCCGCGCGTGTACGAGAAGATTCGTCAACAGGTGATCCTCAAGGCTACGGGCTTTCCGAAAGGCGCGGTCTATCGCTGGGCGCTTTCGGTGGGACGCGCTCACCGCGCCGAGACTCTGAACGGAACCAAACCTTCTGCGCTCTCCTGGAAAATCGCGGACCGGCTGGTCTTTTCCAAGGTGCGCGCGGGGATAGGTGGAAAGGCGGAGGAGTTCATTTCCGGAGGCGCGCCGCTGGGCCGGGAATTGGCGGAGTGGTTTGCCGATATCGGTATTCCCATCCACGAGGGATACGGGCTGACGGAAACTTCACCGGTGATCGCCGTCAGCACGCCCGGGGTGCACAAACTGGGAACTGTCGGCAAGCCGCTCGCGAATGTCGAAGTGCGGATTGCCGACGACGGCGAGGTGCTGGTGCGCGGGCCCTCGGTATTCAAGGGCTATTGGAATCGTCCGGAGGAAACGCGCGACGCGTTTGTGGATGGCTGGTTCAAGACGGGTGACATCGGGCAACTCGACAGCGAGGGATACCTTTCCATCACGGATCGCAAGAAGGATCTGATCAAGACTTCCGGCGGGAAGTTCATCGCGCCGCAGCCGATCGAGAATTCGCTGAAGCTGAACCCGCTCATCGGGACGGCGGTGGTGATTGGTGACCGGCGGAAGTTTCCCGCGGTGCTGATCTCGCCGCACTTCCCTGTTCTGGAAGATTGGGCGCGGGCGAACCAGGTTGACTTTGCTTCGCGACCAACACTCGTCGCAAACGCCAAGGTGCAGGCGCTGTACGAAGGCATCATCGAAGAAGTGAACCAGAACCTGGCGCGCTTCGAAAAACTGAAACGTGTGCTGGTAGTAGCTGAAGAATTTTCGGCGGCGGATGGAACGATGACGCATACCTTCAAGGTGCGGCGGCGGGGGATTGAGGAGCGCTACCAGGCGCTGATAGATGAAATGTACGCAAAGGCAGAGACGGAGGCGGTTCCGAGATGACATCCATCCGGTGGAGGGACGGGCGCCTCGCCCGTCCTCCGCGATGGTTCACAGTTCCATGGAGCCGTACAATAAGGTCATGACGGGCTCACTCATTATCGCTGGCAGACAATTCCGTTCCCGCTTGATCGTCGGGACCGGCAAATACAAGTCTTTTCAGGAAACCGCCCGCGCCCTCGAGGCCAGTGGCGCCGACATGGTGACGGTGGCCGTGCGCCGGGTGAATCTCGACCGGAGCAAAGAGTCTCTGCTCGATTACATCGATCCGAATAAATATTTCCTTCTGCCCAACACCGCCGGCTGCTATACGGCCGATGACACGATCCGCACCGCCCGGCTGGCGCGCGAGGTTGGACTCTCGGACTGGATCAAGCTGGAAGTGATTGGCGACCAGGCAACGCTGTATCCGGATGTGCAAGCGACGCTCGAAGCCACAGGTGTACTGGCGAAAGAAGGATTCACGGTGCTGGCCTACACGTCGGACGACATCGTATTCGCCAAACGGCTGGTGGACGCGGGCGCTTCGGCAGTGATGCCTTTGGGCGCACCGATCGGCAGCGGGTTGGGGATTCAGAACACCGCCAACTTGCGAATCCTGCGCGAGATGATCACGGGAGTCCCGCTGATTGTGGACGCGGGCGTGGGCACAGCTTCCGACGCCGCCATTGCCATGGAGCTGGGTTACGACGCTGTGCTGATGAACACCGGCATCGCCGGCGCCCAGGAACCGGTGCTGATGGCGGAGGCAATGAAGCACGCCGTGCTGGCGGGGCGACAGGCCTACATGGCGGGACGAATGCCGCGGAAGCTCTACGCGACTGCCAGTTCGCCGCTGGAAGGCGTTGTGCGATAGAAAGATAGAAATTCGGGTCCGACGGGCACACGAGCAAAACATTGGGCGGCCGCCAGGCCGCCCGCTTTGCAGCTGTTGGAATGGTTGGCCCTAGAGCATCTTTACGCTGTCAACGTGGATCTTGTCCCCGTCGATGTGCCCGGTCACGGCAACGTGATGTCCATAGTGATCCTTGAGGGCATCGGGATTGTCCACCGTCAGAACCTTCTGGTCTTTGTCGGTAACGACGACTGGCTTGGCGCCGGCTGCGATGCACTTCTTCGTGCATGCCTCCGAGTCCGCGTTGGCTCCCTTAACGCCACACTTCGAGTCGCTAACCCAGCCGTTCACGGTTTGGGCATCGCTGGCAAATGACACCGAGGCGACCAACAAAATCAGCGCGACGGCAAGTAACAACAAGAGAAGTTTTCGCATGTCACCCTCCTTAAAATTGGTTCCCACACGATCCCTGAACTTTATCACAGGAGGAGCAAAGTTTGCGCTGTCAAGAACCTGGGAAGCCGCGCCCTTCAACCGGCATCTATCTGTCGTTCTTACTTTCGTTCTTGGCACGCCCCGTGGGTGGCTTCTGCGAAGGATCGGGAGCGACGTAAACAACTTCTCCAGGCCTGGCGTAGTGAAGCTGCTCGCGAGCTTCCTTCTCGATGGCGGCAGGATCGGATTTGAGCGATTTGATCTGGTCGACGTACTGACTGTTTTCCTTCTGCAGGCGATCGACCTCATTCTTGAGCGATTGCATCTCCGAGCGCTTCTGCCGGTAAATGACCATGCCGTTAGCTCCGAACATGGCGTGCAGAAGCAGTCCTGCGATAAGAAGGATAGCGAGCGCCGTTCCCAGGCGACGCCACTCCAGCGCCAGCCACGACCAGACCGGGCGTGTGCGTTCGACCCAGCGCGCCGCCACCGCCTCTGCCCTGGGAGCCTGATCCTTGGCCTGATCCATCGCCTGATCCACAGCATGACCAACGACCGCGCGCAGGCTTTCCTCCCGACGTGGAAGGATGCGCGCTCTCGACGGTGCTCCTAGTCGAAGATCCATGCTTTCGCTGCCGCACTCAACTTTGCGAGCTCTTCCCTGCTGTGCGCTTCGCTATACACGCGCACCACTGGCTCCGTGCCCGAGAGCCGGTAGCAAACCCACGATCCGTCGGTGAAGACGAGTTTGAGGCCGTCAGTCCTCACCACCTGAGCAACTTTGATGCCATGAAACTCGCCCGGGTCGCTACGTAACTTCTCAGTAAACTTCTGTTTTACTTCCGGCGTCAAGCGGAAGTTCTCCCGCAGCGGATAGAAGGAACCAACTTCGACAAATACTTCTTCTAATTGCTTTCCCAGCGACTTGCCCCGGCGAGCAACCATCTCGCAGCAGAGCAGGCCGGCGAGCACGCCGTCTTTTTCCGGCACGTGTTTGCGAATGGAGAGCCCGGCGCTTTCTTCACCGCCGATCAGGATCTTGTCCTGCTTGATGAGTTCGCCAATATATTTGAAGCCGACCGGGGTTTCGTGGAGTTCGATTTTGTGTTTCTCGGCAAGCGCGTTGATGAGATTGGTGGTGGCAACGGATTTGCCAACGCCATTCCTCCAGCCGCGGGTTTCGACCAGGTAGTCAAAGAGCAGAGCGATGATGTAATTGGGCTGTATGAACGTGCCATCGTCGTCCACAATCCCAAAGCGATCGGCGTCGCCATCGGTTGCAATGCCAATAGCCGCGCCGATTTCGCGCATCTTGTGACGCAGGTCTTCGAGCAGATGATCGTCGGGTTCGGGGGCGTGGCCTCCGAAGAGCACGTCGCGGGTATCGTGTACGGTAGCGACGGTCACGCCGGCCTCACGCAGAGACGCGTCCGAATAGCCCCTCGCAGCTCCCCACATGGGGTCGAAGGCAATCTTGACGCCGGCTTTCCTGATGACATCGAGATCGACGATTTCGCGCAAACGCGAGAGATACATGCGGCGAGGATCGATAGATTGGACCTGCACGTCGGCCTTTCCTGCGTGCGGCGTTTGCGGATTCGCGTCAAAGGCTGCGACCTCAGACTGGATAGCTTGCGTAATCTCTGGGAGCGCAGGCGCGCCATCAGGTGTCGAGAATTTAATACCGTTGTATTCGGGCGGATTGTGCGAGGCGGTGAAGTTGATGGCGCCGTCGGCTTTCGACTGGATTACGGCATAGGAAATGGTGGGTGTAGGCGCGGGTTCCGCAATGACCAGCGGCGTAATGCCGTGGGATGATAAGATGCCGGCGGCCGTGGCGCAGAAAGATTCGCCCAGAAAGCGCGGATCGCGGCCAACAATGACTTTTGCTCCATTCGACCGCTGCGATGCCACGTAGCGCGCGATGCCGTGCACGGCCCGGTTGACGTTCGCAAACGTGAACTCTTCGGCCATCACGGCTCGCCATCCAGAAGTGCCAAACTTGATTTGCGTTGCCATCGCCTGCCTCGTATGCTTCGAGTGAAACTCGAAGTTTCAATCTTATTACGACCGATCCTATATGACCGACAAAAGGCTCGTTCTTACGACTTGCGGTTCGCTCGATGAAGCCCGCAGCATCGCGCATGCGCTGGTTGACCGGCAACTGGCGGCATGCGTCAACATCGCTCCCCAGATTGAATCGGTATATCGCTGGCAAGGCGAGGTCGAGACGGCGACGGAGTGGCTGCTCGTAATCAAGACGACGATAGACGCTTTCGATCGTGTGCGCGAGGCTTTGAGTGAGCTGCATTCCTACGAACTACCGGAGTGTATCGAGATTTCCATCGAAGATGGGAGCGCGGCATACCTGGAGTGGATTGGAGAGTCAGTGCGGTAGGACAGCCGTCAGTTATCAGCCATCAGTCTTCAGGCAAATCAGTTTTTACTGATGGCTGATGGCTGATGGCTGACGCCTGATCCCCGAAAGCTAGATCGCCGCCAACGCCTGGTCGAGATCGGCGAGGATATCGTCCACGTCCTCGATACCAACGGAAATGCGGACCATGCCGTCGGTGATTCCGATTTTGCGGCGGCCTTCTTCGCCGACGGCAGCGTGCGTCATCGTAGCAGGGTGCGAAATCAGGGTTTCGACTCCGCCAAGGGATTCGGCCAGCGAACAGACACGCAGCTGGCGGAGCATCTTGTTGGCGTTGGCGAGCGATCCGGTCTCAAAGGCGATCAGGGCTCCGAAGCCGGACATCTGGCGTTTGGCCAGTTCGTGCTGCGGATGATCCGGCAGTCCGGGATAGAAAACCTTCTGCACCTTCTTGTGTTTCGAGAAATAGTCCGCGACCTTGCGACCGTTGCAGTCGTGCTGCAACATGCGCACCGCAAGCGTCTTCACCCCGCGCAAGATCAGCCAGCACTCGAAGGGCGACAGGATGGCGCCGGCGGCTTTCTGAAGAAAAGCGAGTTTTTCCGCCTGCTCGGGCTTGGTGCAGACTACGACACCCCCCAGTCCGTCGCTGTGCCCGTTGAGGAATTTCGTGGTCGAGTGGACGACCATGTCGGCGCCGAATTCGATCGGGCGCTGGAAATACGGCGACATGAAAGTGTTGTCGACGACGACTTCCACGCCATGCCGGTGGCTGAGTTCGCTGATGGCGCGGAGGTCGCAAAGCTCCATCAGAGGGTTGGTCGGCGTCTCCAGGAACGCCAGCCGGGTGTTTTTCTGGAATGCGCGTTCCACGTTGTTGACGTCGGATGTATCGACGTACGTAAATGTCAGTCCAAAGTTGACGAGGACCTGATCGAAGAGGCGCGGCGTACCGCCGTAGAGATTGTGGCCGACAACGACGTGGTCGCCTGCCTTGAGCATCGTAGCGACGGCGTTGATCGCCGCCATGCCACTGGCGAACACGCGTGATGCCGTGCCGCCTTCGAGCGCGGCCAGGTTGGTCTCCAGCCGGTCGCGGGTCGGATTCGATACGCGCGCGTATTCGTAACCTTTGTGCTTGCCGATCTCTTCCTGAACGTAAGTGGAAGTTGCGTAGATAGGAACAGTGACGGCCCCGGTTGCCGGGTCGGGCTCTTGTCCGACATGGATGGCGCGGGTTGCGAAGCCCGATGGTTTAGTGGTCAAGGATTTCTCCTGGGTCGCTGTTCGCTATTCGCTTTTCGCGCGAACCGCGAACGACGAGCAGCGAACAGCGTCTTTACACTCCGCCCTCAAAAATTTTCTTCGACAGATATCGTTCGGCCGAGTCGGGAATCAGCGTGACCACCCGCTTCCCTGCCCCAAGACGCTTGGCGATTTCGACCGCAGCGTAGACGTTGGCGCCAGCACTCGAGCCTCCGAGAACGCCTTCGCGTGCAGCCAGTTCTTTCACCATCCCGAAGGCCTGGTCATCGGTCACCATCATCACTTCGTCGCAAACCGAACGGTCAAAATTTCCAGGAATAAAGCTGTTGCCGATGCCTTCCACCTTGTGCGGACCGGGCTTGCCTCCTCCCAGGATCGAGCCTTGCGTCTCCACCGCCACGGCGTGCACCTTCGCCAGTCGCTCTTTCAGAAAACGGGCAACTCCGGTAAAAGTTCCGGCCGTGCCACACCCCACCGCGATGGCATCGACGCGCCCATCCATCTGCTCAAAGATTTCGCGGGCGGTCGTTTCGTAGTGGTAGTCGGTATTGGCGGGGTTGTCAAACTGCGCGGCCAAGAATGCGCCGGGGTCGGTTGCCTGCAGGTCCTTGGCGCGCTGGATGGCGCCTTGCATGCCCTCGGCTTCCGGGGTGCGGGTCACCTCGGCGCCGAGGGCCCGCATGATGATGACCTTTTCCTCCGAAAATTTTTCCGGGACGAACAGCCGTACTTTGTAGCCGC
>JBEKWL010000172.1:0-8025 GCA_049513095.1 Terriglobales bacterium | reverse complement strand
GCGGTCCAGGCCCGGGCGCCGCAGCTGAAGAACCTGATTCGGGCGCACCTGGGCGACAGCCTGCTCAATGGCAACGCCACCAGGATGTCGTCTTTGATGACCGCCTCGCCGCAATTCGATCCGAAGAAGACCGACCAGGTCGCGGCGCTTCCGCTCGGTGGCCGGGTGAAGATTGATCCGTGGAACAATCAACTCGAATTGATCAAGACCAAGCCGGTCGCCATCACCACCGCGGCCGAGAAGATGCCGTTTGAGGTCACGCCCTTCTTCCCGTTCCTCACCAGGTTTGGCATCGCTGCCGCTCCAGAGAAGGCGGCTCCGGTCCAGGAGAAAACAGCGGCAACTCCTTCGGGACAGTAAGGCGGCTTCCAGCTTCTGGCTGTCAACTGCCGGGAGTAAATCGCATCGCCGCACTCCCAGCACTTTACTTGTGGCGGTCTTCAACAACCCGTCGGCACCAGAAGGTGAAAGCCAAGAGCTAACAGCCAAACGCTGCTTCGCCACGATTATTGTGCGCGGGTAATCTGGAGCGGGAGAGAACAGGCAGGGAAAATCAGGGGAAGCCCGCTGCTACGCAGCGGGGTTGTTCGTGCGGGCTATTGTCCCAAGCTGCTGCCGACTTGCGAAAACACGTTGTTGGCGTTGCCGCCGATCAGCCGGACCGTGCCAATCACGATCACCAGGATTACCGCAAGCATCACCGCGTATTCAGCGACATCTTGACCGTTTTCCTCAGCCCAAAGTTGACGAAATGCTTCGATCACTGTTTGCCCCCAATCGACGACACGCCCCAGCTTCACTTCATTCCTCAGGACAGATGTTCGCCGCCGTTATAATTATTAAAATATCGTGAATCTGCCTTTCTCGCCAATAGCACACCAGTGACCTTTAATAGCACTATTGTGCTACAACTGTGCACAATTGTGCCATATCGCCGTGATCCTCAGATCTAGCCAACCTATTGATTACAAAATGGTTTTCAGGGGAAGCCCCTGGTTGACGGCGAACAGCGCCAGTTCCAGACGGGTGGACACCCCCAGCTTGTCGAAGATATTGCTGAGATGGTGCTTTACCGTATCCTCGCTGATTTTGAAGTACTCGGCGATTTCCCGGTTGGCATAGCCCGCGACCACCGCCGAGACAATCTCCAGTTCCCGCGGCGTCAGCCCGAATTTCTTCTGTTTCGTTTCCTCGTTCGTACTCTGCATGAGGTTGCGCAGGTACTGCACCAGATTCGAGACGCTGTCCCGCCCCACCCAGTACTCGCCGGCCATCACCGCATGAATGCTCTTGAGCAACAGCTGGGTAGCGGAATCCTTCAGCACCACACCGCGCGCTCCCAACTGCAACGCTTCGACCACCTGCTTCTTTTCCACCGCCGCGGTCAGCAGGATGATGCGCACCGGCCCCGCCCCGCCCGCGCGGGTGTTCAGGTCGCGCAGCGCTTCCAGTCCAGTGTGGTGCGGCATGGCCAAATCGAGCAGAAGAATGTCGGGCTTGATGTCGGTCGACAATTTCACCGCCTCGAAACCGTCGCAAGCCTCGCCCACTACTTTCATATCCTGTTCCGATTCCAGCAGACGCCGCAGCCCGTCGCGGAAAATGGGGTGATCGTCAGCAATCACAATGCGTATGGGATGAGTTCGCTTATCCATTGTTGGCTTTTCCATGATTGGCCTTTCTCGCCGGCGGAATTCGGACTTCCAGCCGTGCGCCGTGACCCGGAGTCGATTCTATCGTGAGTTCGGCTGCCAGCAGGCGTACTCTTTCCCGGATCACCGCCGGTCCCTTGCCCGACGTCTCCAGTTCCGCATTCGACAGCCTTCCGGAAAAAGAAAATCCCTTACCGTCATCCTCCACCGTCAGTTGCAGATTGCCCGCCCGCTGCGCCAGTCGTACCAGCACATGCTGCGCTCCACTGTGTTTGCGCACATTCACCAGACTTTCCTGCACAATGCGCGCCAGTTCCCGGCACCCTTTCTGCGCCAAATCCACCCGCTCCACTTCGCTGACGAACTCGGCTGCGATTCCCGTCTCCCGCCGGAAGCGCTCCACCGTGTCGGAAATGAAACCCAGAAGCCGGTCCGCATTGACCTCGAACGATTTCATCGCCTGCATCAGTTCGCGCAACTTCAGAACTTCCTCGCGCAGCAACTTCTGGATCCGCCCCAGCTCCGTATTCACCGCCGGCGCCTGCGTTGCCGACTGGCGCCGCAGCACATCCAACTGCATTTCCACTGCGATCAGCGATTGAATCGCTCCATCATGAAGTTCGCGCGCGAACCGAGCCCGCTCCAGCGCTCCCGCCCGCTCCCGCAACCGCCGCATCAGGTACACGTTGTAGATCGCCGGACCCACTTGCTGGGCGTACTCCTGCAGAAACCGCAATTCCTCTTCCGGCTCCCCCATCATCTCTGGATCGAACAGGATCACCCGGCCCGACCACTCGCTCCCGAAGACCAACGCCACCGAAACGATCGCGTCAAACTTTTCCACTCGCGCCAGCACATCCAGAAATTCCGCGCTTCCATCGCGCAGCCGCCCGCCGTCTCGATCCAGCAACACCGTATGAAAACCCTTGGCACTGCGCGACGCGTAAATCGCGTCCGCAGGCGAGTCGAACAAGTACGCTTTTTCGCTTTCCGGCGTAGCTTCGCGCCAGCGCAACGCTTCGCCGCCCTCGTCGGCGCGCCGAATCTCGGCAAGAAAGACCCGGTAACTGTGCCTCTCCTGCGAGGCGCTGAGCACCCGGGACGCGCCGTAGATGCTCATCACTTCCCCAAGAACCTGCTGCATGGTCCCGGTCAGTCCCGCCTCCACTCGCGTCGAACTGAGAACGCGCATGATCACGGCGCGCTCCGCCCGCACCTTCTTCTGGTTCTCCGCCATGTAGCCCAGCAAAAATCCGAGCACAATCAGATACACCGAGCTCATGAACAGTTGTTGCGGATCCAGTTCCCGCACGCTTACACCCAGTCGGGGCAGATGCACTACTCGCAGCCACTGGTCCGCCGCCGTTTCCAGTCCAGCTCGCACCGCGTAGGCTTCCACCTCGAGCAGTGCCACCGCCGTAACCGCCGTGCCCACCGTTTCCCACAGCCCCCAGCGATAGGCCGCCGCCGCCATCACGAACACGAAGAATAGAAAAAATTGCCCGTGCTGTGCGGTCGCGAACATCGAGATCAGCACCGGCCACACGATGTCCGCCGCATGCACCACCAATCGAAAAGCGGTTGTCGACTGCGGCCGGAAGCGCACCAGCAACATCACCACCACCGCATGCACGAAGTACACCGTCAGCAGCCAGTACAGCCAGAGCGAATAGACGAAGCCGCGCACCGGCTCCATCCAAAGGGCAAGCACCGCCGCAATCGTCAGGGCCACCCGGGCCGTCGCCAGCCAACGCTCCGTGCGCCGGATTTCGTCCGCACTGAGCGGCGCCCGGAAGCGCCATAGATCACGGAATCGAGGGATCATCCAGGACACGGGACTCTCGTAGGTAGTTAACGCCCAATTCCAAAGTTAAGCGCCTAATTCTAAAGGCAATCTCAGCTTAACTCCATGAGCTTCTCACTTCTCGAATTTTCACATCTAACGTATGCACTAAGGACTTACTTTGGTAACCGCCTCAAGCCCACATGACGCTCTAGAATGGAATTCGGAGAAGTTTGCCTTTGGCCGCGCGCACTAAACTCTGGCTCTCTGTGCTGATCGCGCTGGTTGTCGCCCAGACGGCGGCGTCTGTGCTCATGCCCACAAGCGGCGCTCTTACCATTGCCAGCGACCTCATCCAAGGCACTCTCCTGCTCGTTGCCACCGCCGCCTACCTGCCCTATACCTCGCGCTCGCGCTGCCCGACTGCCCACGCCCGGCTCTTCTGGATCCTCATGAGCGCAGGCATGCTCTTCTGGGTCACTTACCAGGGAATGTGGAATTACTTTGAAGTCTTCAAGCGTCAGGACGTGCCCGACCCCTTCCTGGGTGATATTGTTCTGTTCCTGCATCTGGTGCCCATGATCGCCGCGCTCGCGGTGCTTCCTCATCTTCGGGAAGATGAACGGGACGAACGAATCCGCATGCTCGACTTTGCCCTCCTGCTCATCTGGTGGGTCTTCATCTATGTATACACCGTCATCCCCTGGCAAACGGTACAGGTCGATGAAGCGGCCTACAGCGCCAATTTCAACTTCGCGTATCTGACCGAAAAACTCGTGCTCCTGGGCGCGCTTGCCATCCTCGCGTACACCGCGCAGAAGGGCTGGCGGCAGCTTTACGGACAGTTGCTCGGCGCCAGTGCACTCTATGCCTCCAGTTCCTATGTCGCCAACTGGGCCATCGGTCACAAGCTCTACTACAGCGGCAGCATCTTCGACATCCCGCTCACCGTTTCCATGGCCTGGATGGCGGCAGCTCCCTTGTTCGCCCTCCGCCTCGATCTGTCCGACTCCAAGCCGTCGCGGCCTTTGTTCGGCGTCTGGATCACTCGCCTGAGCATGCTCGCTCTGTTCAGCATCCTCTGGGCCGTCTTGCAGACCGAACTGGACCCGACCATTCCGCCTGCGGTGAAGGCCTTCCGCATTACCGTGTGTCTTTTCACCATGGTCCTGATGGGGATCGTGGTTTTCTGGCGGCAACGCCTGCTCCGAGCCGAGCTCTCGCGGTTTCTTGAAAGATCCCGCCGCTCTTTCGACGACCTCAAGGATTTGCAGGAGAAGCTCATTCAATCCGAGAAGCTAGCCTCCCTCGGCCAGTTGGTAGGCGGAGCCGCCCACGAGATCAACAACCCGCTCACCGCCATGCTGGGATACTCCGATCTGCTCAGCGCGTCCACCTTGCCACCCCAGGAAAAATTGCAAGCCGCGCAAATTGGCGAGCAGGTCCGCCGCACCACAACGCTGGTTGCCAGCCTGCTCACTTTTGCCCGTCAGGCTCCGGTCAAGCTTGCCGCCCTTGACATCAACTCCGCGCTGCAAACCGCCGTCCGCCTGCTTGCTCCCCAACTGGAAGCGGAGGCTGGTTCGATCCGCCTCGATCTCGCTCCTTCGCTTCCGCCCGTGCTCGCCGACTCCAACCAGATTCTCCACGTCTGCATTCACCTTGCCGGACAGATTAGCGCCCATCTCAATCGCGAAATAAACTCCACCCTGTTCGTTCGCACGCACAGCCAGGGTGACTCCGTCCTGGTTGACTTCTCCTCTTACGATCTTTCTTCGCAGCCACTCTCGTTCCCGTCGGTTGTCAACTCCCAAGGTGGGAACAAGCCTTCCAGCCTTTCGCTGAGCGCCTGCTGCCGCATCCTCGAAGAACATGGCGGCCGTCTCTTGCAGCCTTCGACTCCCGGCAACTCCGCTTTCCGAATGGAACTGCGGGTGGAGGCAAACTCTGCAAGCCGCTCCTCGTTTGGCGTGCCCAACCGGGCCGCGGCCCGCAGCAGTTCGTAGCTCTATTGGTAGAGACAGGGCTTGCCCCGTCTCTGCGGCGGGAGACGCGGCTAGCCGCGTCTCTACGGGAGGGCAGAGGCCACGTCCACCGTCCTCTTTAACTGACCGCACGCCGCAAAGATGTCGCGCCCTCGCGGCCGCCGCACGAATGCCGGAATTCCCGCTGCCACCAGAATCCGCTGGAAAGCAAGCACCCGCTCTGGCTCCGGCGTGCGGTACGGCAATTCCGTCCCCGGATTCAGCGCAATCAAATTAATTTTTGCCCTTATGCCCCGCACCAGTTCCACCACCTCGCGCGCCTGCTCCGGAGCATCATTCACGCCCGCCAGCAGCACATACTCAAACGTGAGCCGCTCCCGCGTCCGCAGCGGAAATTCCCGCGCCGCTTTCATCAGCTCCCCCAGGTTCCATTTCCGGTTCAGCGGCATCACTTCGCCGCGCAACTCGTCATTCGACCCGTTCAACGAAATCGCCAGCTTCGGACGCAGCGCCTCCTGCCCGAAATCACGAATCCGCGGCACGATCCCCGCCGTCGACACCGTCATCCGCGACTCCGAAATTCCCACGCCCTCCGCCAGCAACTGCACCGACTTCATGAAGTTGTCATAGTTCAAGAAGGGTTCGCCCATGCCCATGAACACTATGTTGACGCGCTGCAGCGGGGGCTCAACTCCCTGCTCCCGGAGCACCGCCGCAATCTGCCCCACGATTTCTCCCGCCTCCAGATTCCGCTTGACCCCGAGCAACGCGGTGAAACAGAACTTGCAATTCACCGCGCATCCCACCTGGCTCGATACGCAAATCGTAGCCCGACGCCATCCCACCAAAGCCGTTCCACTCTCAATCTCGTCGCCCGCTTCGCTTCCGTCGCCGATCTCTCCGCCATCTCCCTCCGGCATCCAGACCGTCTCCACCGTCTCGCCGTCGGCCAAGTCCACGAGATACCGCACGGTGCCATCGCTCGAAACGAACTTGCGCGAAATCGTCGGAAGCCCGACTCCCCAGCCTTGTTCCGCCAGACGAGCGCGATATTCGAGCGGCAGCGTCGACACCTGATCCAGCCGCTCGATTCTTTGCCGGTATACCGCATCGAATAATTGCTGGCCCCGGTAGGCGGGCTGCCCCGACTCAAGCGCAAGATTCGTGAGTTCCTGCAAGTTAAGTCCTAAGAGCGAATTGGATGGCTGGCTTTGCATATGGCGCTGGTGGTAGCGACGGGCACCCCTTCGGCAAGCTCAGGGCAGGCTCTCGCCCGTCTCTGAGTGTAATCGGTGAAATACAGGAATCAAGTTGCAGCGACTCCGACCGCTCAACTTTCCATCAGAGAAAGCTAACCTGGCGTGTTCTTAATTTTCCATGTCTTTCGGGGCGGGAGCGAATCGGCGCAAAAGCGTAATGGAAAATACCAAAATGAGGATGAGCAGACCCAACAAGCCAAGTTCGGTCATGCTAGCTCGAAATATGCTCGCACCCTCGGCCGACCACGCTCCACCTTTTGTGAGGGTGGCCGCTTCCAAGGTAATCACCAGGACGCGCCGAATCGAGGCAATCAGGCCCACGACAAGGAATGGTTCGGTAACCAGAAAATGCGAGTGGATGGAGATGCGCACCGTATGCAGAATCTCCACCAGCATCAACACAACCAGCAATTGGTCCAACACCAGCAGCGTCTCGGCGGCAATCGTCCAGTGGCCGAGGCCCTCCCAGAGCATTTTGGCGGCGTTGGCAATCGTCGCCAGCGCCGTTACAAAAAGCAGCAGGGCAAGGACGGAATAGATAACCACTTCGGCTTTGCCCAGATAGTCGCCAAAGTGGACGCGGAGCTTCTCTTCGGCCATTTGCGGTCACTCGTAGAATCGCTCGGGTTCGCGCCTCTTCACGAGTATGCAAAGTATAGCGAAAGTCGGCGTATCGAAAAGTGAGAACGTGGATGCGTTGCGGTAAGTTAAACAAAAGCAAGGCTAAACATCAACTGCCGTCGCCTCGCCCCGGATTGTGGGAGAATAGTAGAAGCAACCCGCCCAGGAATTCGTACTTGGATCCGAACTTCACAGCTAGGGAATTCATAGTTTAAGGAACTAATGGCAAAAGAGATCCGCAGCATTCGTCGTCAAATCCTGCCGAACGGCCTGACCGTCATCACCGAGCAGATGCCCCACATCCGCTCGGTCGCGATCGGCATCTGGCTGAAGTCCGGCTCGCGCGACGAAGATTCAGAATGGAATGGCATCTCCCACTTCATTGAGCACATGGTATTCAAAGGCACGGAGACGCGCTCCGCCGAAGCCATCGCCCGCCAGGTCGATTCGATCGGCGGCAATATGGATGCTTTCACGGCGAAGGAATGCATCTGCTTCAACATCAAAGTCCTCGATGAGCATCTTCCGCTCGCCCTCGATGTCCTCACTGATCTCGTGCTTCATCCCGTCTTCGATGCCGGCGATATTGCGCGCGAGCGCGGGGTCATCCTCGAAGAAATAAAAATGGATCAGGACAATCCCGACTACCTCGTCCACGAAATCTTCACCCAAAGTTTCTGGAAGAACCACGCCCTGGGCTTGCCGATCCTGGGCACGCGCGAAAC
>JBEKWL010000171.1:0-8078 GCA_049513095.1 Terriglobales bacterium | reverse complement strand
GGCAGGATGGATCGTTTAGTTTCGATGCGCTGGTGCAGCGCTATAACTCCGATCTGGCGAATGGGCTCGGCAACCTCGCCAGCCGCACCCTGACCATGATCGCGCGCTATTTCAAGGGAGAAGTGCCGTATCCGTCAAACACCGCGCATACTCCGGCCGATGCCGCCATCGCGGACGCAGCCAAAAAAGTGATCGCCGACTACGGCACACTGTTTGATCAATTCCAGTTCTCGCGCGCGCTCGAAACCGCATGGGGACTGGTAAGTGCCGTCGACAAATACATCGTTGAAAACGAACCCTGGTCGCTGGGCGAAAAAAAGGACAGGGACGAAGAGAGCCGCTCGCGCCTGGCCACCGTGCTCTACACCAGCGCCGAAGCTCTGCGGATTGTAACGGCTCTCGCGCATCCGGTGATGCCCGACGCCACCGCGAAGATCTGGGCTCAGCTGGGCCTCGGAGACATCAGGAAATTCGACCTGACCGGGTTGCAGTGGGGACAACTGCACCTCGGCACAAAGTTGGGCGAGGTGCAAGCAGTGTTTCCGCGGGCAGACAAATCGGCAGTCGAGAGGATGCAGAAGATGGAAGAACAAACTGCAAGTGTGGGGACGGGCGTTCCGCCCGTCCAGCCGAGCGAAGCTCGGCAGCCCGCCGCAATGTCGGCCACCCAGACCGCACCGGCCAAGCCGGAAGTGGCCGCAGCCAAGCCAGCCGCCACCATTCCCGATGGCAAGATCACCATCGACGACTTCGCGAAAGTAGAATTGCGCGTGGCCCAGGTGAAGACCGCCGAGCGCGTAAAAGGCGCCGACAAATTGCTGCGCCTGGAAGTCGATCTCGGAACCGAGGTGCGCCAACTGGTGGCCGGAATTGCCGAGGCCTACGAGCCGGAAACACTGATCGGACGCAAGGTCGTGATCGTGGCGAACCTCGCGCCCCGCAAGCTGCGCGGACTGGAATCAAACGGCATGATCGTCGCCGCCGCGCCCGAAGGTGGCAAGCCGGTGTTGGCCGGCTTTCTGGAAGACGTACCCGTCGGCACGCGGCTGAAATAGGAAGGCGGAAAGGTTTCAAAGTTTCAAGGTTCTAAGATTCGAAGCTGAAGGCGATTTCTAGTCGTCACGACTGACCACCGACCACCGACCACTGACCACTGACCACTGTGTTCATCGACTCCCACGCCCATCTCGAAGGCAAACGCTACGACGCCGATCGCGATCAAGTGCTGGCTCGTGCGAAACAGAACGGGATCAAGGCCTATCTCGCCATCGGAAACGGTGACGGACCCGACACGGCCGACTGCGGGATTCGCTTGGCGGAAAAATACGACGGGAAACCGGAATATCCGCGAATCTGGGCGAGCGTGGGAGTTCATCCTCATGAAGCAAGCCTTGCGACCGAAACCGCTGACTCGCAAATGCTGCAATGGGCGCGGCATCCCAAGGTGATCGCCTGGGGAGAAATCGGCCTCGACTATTTTTACGACCACTCGCCCCGGGAAGTGCAGAAGGCGGTTCTCCTGAAGCAGATGGAACTGGCGCGGGCGGCGAAGTTGCCCATCATCATTCATTGCCGTCCGTCCGACAACAGCGAGAACGCGTGGGACGACTGCCTCTCCATGATCGCCGAACATTGGACCGCCAGCGGACTGGGCGGCATTCTGCACTGCTTCACCGGAAGCGTCGAGCATGCGCGGCGCGGGCTGGATCTGGGCTTCATGATTTCTTTTGCGGGCAACATCACCTTTCCCAAGGCGCAGCCGATCCGCGATGCGGCGCAAATAGTTCCGCTCGACCGCATGCTGATCGAAACGGACTCCCCCTACCTGGCGCCGATTCCACATCGCGGCCAGCGCAACGAACCGGCGTTTGTCAGGGAGGTCGCCCGCCAGATCGGCGAATTGCGCGGCTTACCCGCGGAAGAGATCGGCTCGCAAACCGCACAGAATTTCTATAACTTTTTTGGACTCGCGCCGGACAATGCCGACGCCTCCCTTTAGCTCTCAAATCTCACAAGATTTGTCATCCCGACCCCGAGCGCAGCCGAAGGGGAGGGATCTGCAGTTTGCGGCAGGATGCAGATCCCTCCCTTCGTTCGGGATGACAATTTATGAAAGGTCCGACCCGATTCCTTCCACGGAATCCTATCCTTCGCAGATAGTGCCTCTTCTGTTACCCTCATGGGTACATGTTTGGGGCGGGAGATCCGTGTAGCTCTGAGCTTTCGAGCGGGCAACCCTTCCGCATGACAATCTGGAGATTTAGAAGGCCGTCACAGGCTTATGACGGTGACATTCCATGCCCGATAACAGTTTCGATATCGTCAGCAAAATCGACCTCGCGGAAGTTTCCAACGCCATCCAGCAGGCGATGAAGGAAGTCAGCACGCGCTTCGATCTGAAGGACTCGAAGTCCCAGATCGCCATGGAGGGCACCGACGCGATCCTGCTTCATTCCGCCGATGAATTCAAGATAAAGGCGGTAAACGACGTCTTCCAGCAGAAGCTGGTCAAACGCGGCGTACCCCTGAAAGGGTTGACCTACGGTGCACTGGAGCCAGCCGCCGGAAGCACGGTGAAGCAGAAGATCTCCATTCAGCAGGGGATTCCGATCGAAAAGGCGCGGGAGATCGTGAAGCTGATCAAGAATTCGAAGAAAAAGGCGCAAGCGTCGATCCAGGGCGATGTAGTGCGGATCAGCAGCAAGGATCGCGATACGCTGCAGGAAATAATCGCCATGGTCAAGCAGCAGGATTTTGGCATCGATCTGCAGTTCACGAATTACCGGAGCAACTGAGAACATTGAACGCGACGACGTCCATTAACGGGAAAGAAATCTTCGATCTTCTGCGTGACGACATTATCGCGATCGAAGAACAGTTCGGACGCGACACGGTCTCCAATGTCGCCGCGATTACGGAGATCGGCGAGTACCTGCGCGCCGGCGGGGGCAAGCGAATCCGTCCGGCGCTGTTGCTGCTCTCGGCCAAGCTCCTCGGCTACAAGGGCAAGGGCGCGGTAAAGCTGGCTTCGGTCGTCGAAATCATCCACACCGCGACGCTCGTCCACGACGACATCATTGATGAGGCCCAGATCCGCCGCGGCCGTCCCGCCGCCAACACGCTGTGGGGCAATTCGATGTGCGTGCTGGCTGGCGATTGGCTCTACATGCAGGCGTTCAAGATCGCGGTGCAGGAGCGCAATTTCCGCATCCTGGACGTGCTGATCGAACTGACGCAGCAGATGGTCGAAGGCGAAATGCTCCAGATGGAGAAGCTCGGCAAGTTGATCTCTCCGCAAGAGCATCTCGATCTGATTTATCGCAAGACGGCCTGCCTGTTTTCCGTATGCATGAGGGTTGGCGGCATTCTCGGCGGCGCCACCGTGGCACAGGAAGAACGCCTGGGCCAGTACGGACGCGATCTCGGCATGGCCTTCCAGATCGTGGACGACGTGCTCGACCTCACGGCTTCAGAGAGTGTGCTGGGCAAGCCCGTTGCCAGCGACCTGCGTGAAGGCAAAGCCACCATGGCCGTCATTCATGCGCTGGAGCGCTGTACCGCCGCCGAGCGCCGCCAAATCGAAACCATCCTCCACGACCGCGCCTTCAATGGCGTCACTCACGCCGACATCCTGACCATCCTGAACCGCCATGGTTCCCTCGAATACGCCTCCAAAGAGGCTGCCCGCTACGCCGAATCCGCGCGCAGCGCCATCTGCATGTTTCCGGACTCGGAGATCAAACGAGCGCTGTTGTGGGCGCCGGAGTTCGTGGTGGCGAGAGAAAAATAGCACCCCAATTGGTATGGAGATTCGAGCCCTGGCAGAGCAAGACGCGGAAATACTTTGGCAACTTCGGCTCGAAGCCCTCGAAACCGAGCCTCTGGCCTTTTCCTCGTCCGCCCAGGAGCACCGGCTGACTACAACCAACTCTGTTACCGCGCGTCTCGCCTCCGGTTCTGGTGAAAGCTTCGTGCTCGGGGCCCTCGCTGACAGCAAACTCGTCGGAATGGCGGGATTCTTCCGCTCCCCAGAAGCGAAGACCCGGCACAAAGGGCGCGTCTGGGGCGTTTACGTCAAACCGGAGCAGCGCGGCAAAGGCGTTGGACGCGCGCTCATGCTGGAACTCCTGCGCCGGGCCCGATCACAACCAGAACTGGAACGAGTAACTCTGGCCGTGGCGGAGGGGCAAACAGCCGCCAGGAACCTCTATTTGCAATTAGGCTTTAAAATCTACGGCCGCGAACAGCAAGCGATAAAGGTAGGGGAAGTGTACGTGGACCAAGACCTCATGACCCTGCAGCTTCTGCAAGCTTGAGCCGTTTTGCCAACCGTTGGACCGCTTCAGCAATCAGGACATTCGTCAACCCTTCACCGCAACCCCCAGCATCTCAAAACGCCCTTTAAGTAAAAGCGTCCCCGATCCCAAAAACGCGCGCGCCGGAAACTCCCGCGAGAACAGCTTCACGTAAGCAGCGTTGAATTGCTGCCACAAAGAAACGTCCGGCGAATAGACCTGCACCCACACCAAATCATCCATGGACATGCCGGCTTCGCGGAGCACAGCCTGAAAGCCTTCGAATAACAAATCCAACTCGGCATCAATACTCTCCGGCGCCTCGCCCGTCGCCGGGTCGATGCCGATCCGTCCGGAGAGGTAGAGAGTATCGCCCACTAGCACGCCATCGCTGAAAGGTAGACCTGAGGGACGATTCGGAAGATTGATGTAGCGGCGGCTCTGGGATGACAAAGGCTCCTCCTGAATTCGTGTCGTACCACATTAGCAGGAGTTGCGCCAAGGTCGACCCCGCTAGCGTTGTGGCGGGATTGTTATACTGAACAAACTCGATTTCACAATGAACGGCCTGCTCTCACTGCTTTCGCACCATGGCTACCTGCTTTTGGCGGTAGTGTGCTTCGCCGAGGCAGTCGGTCTTCCGCTGCCCGCCGCGCTCGCCCTGCTAACCGCCGGTGCGGTCGCTGCTTATGGAGACCTGCATTTCTATCTCGTCTTCGGCGTAGCTCTGCTGGCGATGATCAGCGGCGATGTCATTCTCTATTTCCTGGGCAGGGTCAGCGGGTGGGCATTGTTGGGCCTGCTCTGCCGGCTTTCGGCGAATCCGGAGACCTGCATTCTGCGCTCGGCGGAATACTTTTACCGGCGCGGCAAACAAACCCTGCTTTTTGCCAAGTTCATCCCCGGCATCAACACCATGTCTCCGCCGCTCGCCGGCAGCATGAAAATGCGGCTGGGAAATTTTCTCCAATTCGACGCCCTCGGAGCCGCTTTCTACGTGGGCGCGTACTCCCTCGCGGGATATCTCTTCAGTGACGCGCTGCGCGCCATCACCCGCGGACTGCGCTCCGCCGGCTTTGCCGCTGAGGTCATCTTCGCCATCGGACTCGCCGCCTATGTCGTCTATCGCATCTGGGTTTACCGCAAGTACCGTCTGCTCGACGTGATTCCACGCATACCGGCCGAGGAACTTGCCCGAAGATTGACCTCCGAAGCCGCTCAGAACATGCTGATTGCCGATGTCCGCAGCCACGGCTACTACGATGCCGACTCCGAACGCATTGCCGGTTCCATCCGCATTGAGCCCAACAACCTCGTTGAAGAAGTCAAGAACCTGCCCAAGGATCGCGAGATTTATCTCTACTGCACTTGAGCGCGCGAAGCCACAAGCGCCCGGGTGGCGCGCCAATTACAGGATCTCGGATTCAAAGTCTTCGTCATCGCCGGTGGCCTGCGCGCCTGGCGCAAGGCTGGACACGCCGTGGAACGAGTTCCCCACGACGACCTGGTCAAGCTGCCCACCTTCAGCTAACGCATCTGTGTGACCCGCGTCTCCTTGGCAGAGTTGCAGCAGTTTGTTATCGTGCCCTCATGGGGCGAACCCTGGCTTTTTGCGGAGTAATTCTTGCGGCAGGCGAATCCTCGCGCATGGGGCGCGACAAGGCGTTGCTGCCGTGGCCGCCATCCGCCGCAGGTTCGGCCGCAGGATTGGCCGCAGGATTGGCAACGACCGACACGTTCCTCTCCGCCGCCATACGGCTCTTCTTTTCCCGAGTTGATGTCGTGCTCGTCGTAGTCGGCAAGAATGAAGCCGCGTTGGCTCCCATCGTGTATGCCAACGGCGCGTCGCTGGTAGTCAATCCCGATCCGGAGCGCGGGCAGTTCAGCTCCTTGCAGGCCGGCCTGCACGAGATTCTGAACCGGGGCAGCGATGCTGCCATGGTCACGCTCGTTGACCGGCCGCCGGTCCGCATGAATACGATTGAGACGCTCCAATCGGCGTTCGAACACGCCACTACAAAAAGGAAATGGGCGGTGATCCCCGCATACCAGGGAAAACACGGGCATCCCATTCTGCTGGGCCGCGAGATGATGGAAGCGTTTCTGAAGGCTCCGGACACTTCGAATGCGCGCGAGGTCGAGCACGCGCACCAGAGTGAGATCGAGTACGTTCCGGTGGACGACCCGCTGGTAGCGGTCAACGTCGATACGCCGGAGCAGTATGCCGCTTTGGATTTGCCGCCACAGCTTCTGCCCTCGAGTTAGTCCCGGCCAAGGCTCTATATTTCATGACGCGTCTCACATCTCTGCAAACCGAATTCATCGAAAGTGTACTCAGCCTCAAACCGCTCGTCGCCGCCTTCGACTGCGACGGCACGCTCTGGTCCGGGGACGCCGGGGAAGGATTTTTCTCCTGGGAACTGGACCAAGGCCTGGTCTCGGAAGCGATCATGCGCTGGGCCCGTGCGCGCTACGCCGACTACAAAGCGGGCCAGGTCGCCGAAGAGGTCATGTGCGGAGAAATGGTCACCATGCATCGCGGACTGCGGGAAGAAGTGGTGCAGCGGGCCGCCGACGCCTGCTTTGCCCAGGGATTCGCCGCCAAAATTTTCCCGGAGATGCAACAATTAGTCGAGCGCCTGCGCGCTTCCGGATGCGACGTCTGGGCCGTTTCCTCTTCCAACCAGTGGATCATCCGTTCCGCCATGCGCCACTTCGGCATACCTCAAAATCGCATTCTGGCCGCCGAAGTGGCCGTCGAAAATGGCACAGGCGTTGGAATGAAAGATGGCATGATAACCGATCAGCTCATCCGAGTTCCCAGCGGACCCGGCAAACCGGAGGCGATTCGATCTGCGCTCAAGTCGTCTCCCGATCACAGGCCCGATTGCGCCTTTGGCAACGCGATTTGGGACCGCGAGATGCTCACGATGTCCAAACACCCCTTCGCCATCAACCCCAATCCAGATCTGAAAGAGATCGCGCTCGCGAACGGCTGGACGGTTTATCAGCCGGATGCGAGCCACGCTCGCCGGTAGCTCGATTCGATTCCATGATTTGCTGGCTGTTTACTCCCAAGGTATTAGTGCGTGTTTACCACCACCCCCCTACCCCCCTCGTAGTCGAATCATAGGGTTACGGGGGATCGCGACGCCAAAATGTAGAGGGCGAAGGACTTATTTTCAAAATATTCCGGAATAAGGACTTAGCTGGGTTTCTTGCCTCATTCTCTCGAAATTCATAGTTTTGGCGGCTTTTGACGCCCGCTCTTCGCCTCTGTACATGTTTATCAGAGGGTTACTGATAACTGGCTTGTCGCGGCCGGGGTGGCCTTGAATGGAGTTGGCGCACCTCGGCTGCGACACATCAGGGAACATTGTCGCGCGGGTTCCGGTTGGGTGTCTGTGACGGGGCATACCGGGCGTTTGTGATGAAGGTGGAGTGTCCGAGATGTTTCGGCACTCCCAGACCCGCCCAAGCGGAGCTTGGACGTGGCACCCGGCAACCAAGAAACGGAACCGTCGAGATCACCCAGTTCGAGGACGTAAAGAAAGCACCCGGCAAGGATTGAAGTTGACTATTGCGGGAGTGGGCTGCAAGTTCATAGTTCACTTCTAAATGTCGTTCTCCACGACTAGCTTCCGTGCCCCAACAATTATTCCGAAGGATCTTTCTGACGCGTGGCCTTTACGCCTGACAGAATCCCAACGCCTAAGAGTACGATCGCGCCCACGACAATCCAGTGCGCGGGCATGTGCACCAGGTGCGCGGCGTAAATCAGTC
>JBEKWL010000170.1:0-8121 GCA_049513095.1 Terriglobales bacterium | reverse complement strand
TCATTTCTCCTTCGGAGGCAGGAAACTAATAGGTTCCCGCTTCCCGGTAAGTTCTTTGTTTTCGCAGGGAACCCATTAGTTTCCAAAGAACCTAATCGGTTCCCTAAAAGGGGTGGAGTGTCAAAATTCTTCCGGTGCGAAGCACCGTTCCTGCCCCGGCACGAAATCGAAGCGCGGATCATACCTTCAACACCCGCACAGAAGCCGTGGACTCCAGCCCGGCTGCCGGCTTCTTAATCGGCTGCTCCGGCGCGTCTTTCGCGTCCTTGTTCGGCCCTCTACGTACGCGCAGCGTGGAAGCAACCTGCTTGGCCTGGGGAGTCTTCAGAAAGTCTTGAAAGTCGCGGTCTTTCGAGAAGACATAGTTGAGCGCCTTGTCCACCACATCGTCGGCGGATGCGTGGACGAAGGCGGCGTACTGATCGACCTGCTCGGCTGTGGTTTCATCCAGTCGAACCAAGGCATTGATGTAGTGGCTTAGATTGATTTCGAGTAGCGGCATAGTGCTCCTTATTGGTGTGCAATCAGGCAACTTTGCTCCGGGTCATCATCCGCTGCGCTGTCTGTGCAATCTCCCGCGCACGGGCGGAGCAAAGTGCGGCGGGAATCTCGAAGCGGCGGCGGACTATCAGCATGGTCACAACATCCTCTATCGGAACGCCTTCGATGAGCCAAAGTCGGGCTGAGGCGACATCCACGGTTCGCTGCGCGTAGTACAGCGGATTCGGTTTATCGGCGCGGCGCGAAGCGAGCTTGCGCGTGAGCTTCGCGGCGTCCTTTCCACGGGCAAGTTGATGCAGAACCCATGCCCAATCGTGCTCGGAATTGGTGTGCTTACCGGGATGCTTTCGCGGTGTGATTGACCGGGACGAAAGGAAGGCATCCGCCGCCAGAATATCCAGCCGGAAGTCATCGGAATTCCAAGTGGAGTCGCCGGGGTATTCGACGGTGATGGGATACGCCGGATCGTACTTGCAATTGAGGAATCCCGGCAGGCGGAGAACCCGGTTGCAGTCCGTGCAGGCGGGATCGCCGCCGAAGGTAATGACAAGCAGTTTCAGCGCGCTTTCCTGCTGTTCGAGGGTGAATCCGTCCACTCGCCAGAGGATCTGGTACTTACCGAGCGATGTCGAGAGGACCGCATTCGGCGGGGGAACTGCATCCGATGCGCGGAGCGAGGTGAGGCGGGCCTCGCCATCGGTGTCCAAGTCAAGGTACAAATGTCGGACCGTGGCGATGCACTCTTTGGTGCGTTTGCGGCTGGCAGGGCGAAGCGGATTGGCGGCCACATAGATATTCGCTCCGGTAGAGTTCTCGTGTGCGAGCCAGTCGAGGTAACGAGGTGCAAGCGCATGTTCTAAGGGAGCAATTCGCTGAAGCGTCTGGTTAGGAGATTCCCTCCGGATGAGCAGGGCAATCGTTTCGCCCCGAGCGAAACAACGGGTGAGGAAGTCAGCAGCGGTGCTGGTTCCATTTCCAGTTCTATGCTGTGGCATGTTTCACCTCGAATACCGGCTCGATCAGGAAGCGTTTGGCATCGCGGTCGTATCCGCGAAGCGCCAGCACTTCGCGGATGACACGGCGGCCTGGTTGACGTTCGATATGAACGACAACATCAACGGCTTCCCCGATCTCGGCTTCGGTGTCGGAGAAGGTGGTTTGCGCGTGGTCGCGCATTACCAGATTGGCGAAGCGGGTGAGGGCTTTGGCTGCAGAGTTGGCGTGGATCGTCGCGAGTGATCCCGCGTGGCCGGTATTGAAGGAATCGAGCAGCGTGCGCGCCTCGATGCCGCGCACTTCGCCCATGATGATCCGGTCCGGTCGCCAGCGGAGAGCGGACTTTAGAAGCTTATCGAACGAGATGTTGGCCTTGAACGTATCGGTCTGGCATTCGGCAGCCACAATGTTTGGCTTCCGGATCTGAAGTTCGGAGGTATCCTCGATGACGACGAGGCGCTCCTGGTCTGGAATGAAGTCAGCAAGTATCCGCAGAAGCGTGGTCTTGCCGGTACCTGTCCCACCGCTGATAAGCAGCGTCTTACCGCTGCGAATCTGCTCGGCTAAGAAATCTGCAAGGGGCCGCGTCAGCGTGCCCCGAGCAATGAGGTCATCGACTGTGTAGTGCCGGCTGGTGAACTTTCTGATCGTGAGCGACGGGGCGGGGCATACTACCGGCGGAATCACCGCCGCAAGACGGCTCCCATCCGGGAGATGCGCGTCCAGTAAGGGGTTGTCTTCATCGAGCTTCTTGCCGAGCTGATTGGCGATTACTTCAAGGCCGGTTCTGAGCCTGCCGGCGTCGAAGGAAATGTTCGGCTCCTGGCACAGTTTTCCATCGCGCTCGCAGAACCACGAGGCATCCGGATTGCCCATGATCTCGCTGACATCTTCGTCGAGCAGCAGCGCCTCAATGGGCCGAAGGAACGGCAGGATCAATTCAAAACTCATTGCGGGAACCTCGCAGCCGTGGAAGCCCAGCGGTTGGCCGGGCTTCCGAGAGTGAAGAGCAAGGCCTATGCGGCCGCTTCCTCTGGGGACGATTCATCGTGCTCCTGGTCTTCCGGAGTGGCCTTCTCGGCGCGGTCCAGCTTCAGGATCGAAGCGACCCGAATTTCCCAGACGCGCTGCTTCGTGTCAGTCTCCTTGCTGGTGTATTCCCGGCTGCGCAGCTCGCCTTCCACCTGGATATGCGCGCCTTTGACGAGGGTCTTGGCGAACTCCGAGAGCTTGCCGAAGACTACGCAACGGTGCCATTCGGTGTGCGAGATGTACTTGTCATCCTTCTTATAGGAGGACTTGGTTGCCAGCGAGAGGGTCGTAAAGCTGCGATTGTCATTGGTGCGAACTTCTGGGTTGCTGCCAAGGAATCCGATGAGGGTTACTTTGTTCTGGTACATGATCGTGTCTCCTGTTGTTGAATTTTCCCGTTGTTGATCGGGTCACACTGGGCGGAGCCAAGCGAGTGGGCCCGGCTCCCAAGTGCCGAAGGGCTGCTTTCTGGGAGGGGCCCGAAAGAAGTTTGCGCGGCGCCTTTTGCCGTGGTTCGCAAACTTGTTTTGGGAGGAACCGAGACCCCGAAGGGGCGCGCAACGCGAAGCAGAAGACCGAGTGCCGCCGGGCGCAGGAAAGGCCCCGAAGCTGTGACCGAGCAAAAGACGGGATACATAACGGCAGACACGCTCCAGAGCAAAGTTCTCATCTGCATATTGGCTGCGGAAGTTTGCCGCAATCGCAGTGTGATTCGAGTCGGCATGTCCGGAGCAAGAAGGATGTAATTCGCCACCGTCGTTGCGTGACGAAAGGCCCGCGATAGCCCGCTCGACAAGGCACGGGGAGAGGTGGTGAGAGTCAGCCGGATTAGCAGCAAGAAACGACATGAATAAGCCTCTGTGAAGGTCGACGAATTCTTCATCCTTAGCTGAACGCCTGGTCGGCTCGGAAGCGCACGATGGTGAGGCCGAGAGGGTTCACGGCTAGCTCGTTGTTCTTCACGTTCTCGCGGAAAACATAGGTGACGCTGGCTGTCCATCGCTCCCGCTTGAGTTCGCTGTGATCCGCCGGATTGCTGTACACCTTTTCGAACTCGATGCGAGCCGAATACGGCGACTGTCGCAGGTCGTCAAGGATGACGTTTTTGATCTCGACATCGACATACGGAAGGGTGCTGTCCTTGACGTAGTTCTGAATGCTGTTGTCCTTGCGTTCCTGGTCGATTACGGCGCGTTGCACGTCGCTATTGAGGAAGTAAAGCGACTGGGTTTGATCACGTTCGATCGTGAAACGGTTGCGGCTGAAATACAGTTCCGCCCAGCGCGTGAGGTAATACTTGTTCTCGGCTTCCTGCGGGCGGTACTGAAAGTTGCGATAATCGATCGCTTCGGCGTGGCCCACATCGTTAATCCGTACGATCATGGGGTGCATGTTGGCAAGCGCCGTCTGACTCTTGAAGGTCAGCGCCGCCAGCGCGAAACAGACGGTGGCGAGCACAAGAATCGTCAGCTTAAGGTAGGTGTTCATCACCAGCGGATCGCCATACTGTTCCAAGTAGCGCTCCGCGGCACGAGTGATTTCAGGCCTCGCCTTGGTTCGCTCGTTCATCGTTTCTGCCTCTGCGTTCATATCTGACCTCGTTTCTCGTGTCTCGTGACGCCGTTTACAGGATGGCCCGCGCCGCCACCAGGGCCGCGGTCAGACCGCCGTGACCGCCACCGCCTCCTCCGAATAGGCTGTGCGACATGGTCGGAATCTTGAAGAGAATGTAGACGTTGACCAGTACGAGAAGGATCAGCAGCGGCAACGTCTGAACAATCGTTGATGGGTCCGAAATGCTCTGGCCAAGTTGGATGTAATAGTTCGTCAGAACGTGGGATAGAACATTCATCGTGGCGGCGGCGATGACCTTGTAAAAGCTGAATCCCAGATACGCCTTGAGCCATCCCCAGAACAGCCAATCGAGCTTGTCGAAAACAAGAAACGGAATGAAGATCGGCCCGAGTAGTCCGATGATGGTTGCGGCGATTGCGCCGTAGGCGAGGATGGCCGAAACGATGGCCGCGAGAAGTGCTAAAAGGAACTGCACGACAAAGTACACAATCGAGTAGTAGGGTGACATGATACTGGTCAGAAGCGACGGCCCTGTTTTAGACGATGCGGCGTGGATCTCATTCAGCATCGTGGTCGAACCATCCGATCCAATGAGGTTCACAAGATTGATGGTGCCGCCGTCGATGAAGCTCTTGATGGAAAAACCGAGTCCGGGAATGGCGCTGTCGTAGTAGTTCACCATCGCGTAAGCGAAGGTGAGCAGCATGAAGAGGTTGAGGAACCTCCCCATGCTGAAGCCGGCCTCTCCGTGCGCCGATGCGAGGGCCTCTTGTACGCCGAACCAAACCAAAACGATGGTTGCCAATGCGAGGACGATGTGAATCCCCATTGCAGTAACCGAGGGTGCTACCGTGGCTGCGAGCGACTGGCACGCCTGAGCGATAAAGTCGAAGAGACCTGTACCCATGTTTCTCACCTTCGTTCTTTCTTCCGTTTCGTTCTGACTTCCGCTTTGTTCTGACGCCTTCCGCTTGCGGCTATTCAGTACGCTTGCGTAAGGAGATTGGCCGCGCCGCCGCTGGTTGTGGCGATGTTGGCGTTGTAGTAGCTCTCGTATCCCGATGAGTCACGAAATGCCGATTTCATCGCGTCCTGCTGCTGCTTCTGGGCGACGATCTGCTGCAGGGCGAGATTGGCGTTCATCTGGTTGGCGTCCTGCTGGGTTCGCAGTTGCAAGAGCAGGGCTTGATTGATGCGCTGGAGCGTAGCCATGATCGTCTGCTGCGAGGGGTCCTGGCTCTGTGTTGCGCTCTCCAGTGTGGCGATATCGGTTTGTCTAGTGGCCTGATTGGCACGCATCGTCCCGAGCATTTGCAGGTTGTTCGTCATGACCGAATCGCCGAGATCGACGGTGGCTCCCTGCGCGGCAATCTGTAGCTGGCCGGGAACGCTAACGTTGCCGTAGCCGGGAATTATGTTGTTGGTATTCGGTACGCTGACCTGCTGGTAGGAGGCTGTGGCCCCGGTGCCGGTGTTCGCCGAATTGAGCCATCCCATCGAGTTGCCGTAGGTGTTCGAGATTTGTTGCAGCATCCGAAGGTCGGTCGTGGGAGAGAGAAAGCGCTGATAGAGCATGGTCGGCGCGAGGATCATCTGGTGCACGAGTTGGTATTGCTGTTTGGCGACGTTGTAGGCCTGTAAAGCCGTCGTCGCGATCTTGACGGTGTTAGTGAAGATTTGTTGGCCCTGCTCGATCTGCTGGAATTGGTTGGAGATGGATTGTTCTTCGTGTTCGATCTGCGTAACGGCGTGGACCGACTGCGTAGGATCGTAGACGATACCGGAGCCGAATTGCGCGTGCGCTGCGGGCTGCACTGCCGTAGCAAATCCGAGGGCGAGTGCGGTGAGGAGTAGCTTCTTCATTGCCTTATCCTTTCGTTTGCGGTTGGTGTGTCGAGCCTCACAGCAATACCGCGTTACTGCTGTGCGGCAAGAATCTCTCTCTGGATCTGTGCAAGACGGTCGGCCTCTGGCTTGCACCGTGCGTCGCGTTCTTTTTTCCTCGCGTCGAGGGCGGCCATTTGCTCCGCGGTCAGCTTTTCTCCGGTCAGCATTCTTGCGGAGCCGGAGGTCTCGTCGAGGCACTCCTTGGCATAGGCCGGGTACTCGGCGTTATATTCGTCCTGCAACTTTTTCACTTTTTCAGCTTTGCTCTGACAGCCCGCAAGGGCGAGAGTCGATAGGAGTAAGAGGGAAAGGGCAACTGATCGCATCGAAAACCTCCTTAAAACGTTTGTGGAATGGTGTGGTTCGAGTACGCAGGAAGAAGCAAGTCCTGCGTGAAATAGACTTTTACGCGGTGGCCCTCCCGAATCGTGATGGTGGGCGGTATCTGGATGAAGCGGTCAAGGATGGTGGTCGCGGACTGCGAAACACTGGCTGCGGCCCCGTTGGTGAATGCCTGGGACCCGCTGGTTGTAATCGTGCCGCCACCCTGCGTGAGTTCGCCTGCTCCGGCGATCACGCCCAAAGCTATCGAGGTGCCGAAAATCTGAAGGTAGTGATTGTTGACTTTGTCCTTGAGCCCTTCTTCGCCGATCTGGTCGAGGCCGTGGAACTGGTCGAGATCAACGGAGTAACCGTCCGGCATGATGAGGCGATGAAAAACCACCGCCATCCGCCGCTGCTGGCCGAAGCCCGCTGCGCCAATCTTCTTGGCCTCACCGAGAACAACGGTCCCTTCGGGGATGATGACGTGCTGACGATCGTGCGAATACAACGGGTTTGAGACCAGGACTTTCACCGGCCCGACGGCGTCTCCATCCAGGCGATTCATCAGAACGGTGTCGAGAACGGAGCCCTCGTAGACGAGATAGGGTTGGCCGACGGCGGAATCGACATTGGCTTCCAGCGGGCGCTTATAGCCTGCGGACGTTTCCTCCTGTTTTCCTTCGACTTCTGGCGCGACGGGACTGTGGTTTGCCTGCCGTTCGGTATGGTCATACGGGGCAGGCACGATCTGACCTTGCTGCGGCGGTTGTTGCGGCTGTTCGGCGGAACGGGAGTAAACGAGGTTGGAAGCGAAACGGGCGTCGTCCGCCCGTTCGCGTTCTTTCGCGGCGATCAACTCTGCCTGTTGCTGTACAGGAGTAAGTTGCATCTGCATGTTGCCCTGCTGCAGTTGCGGGCAAGGCCGGCCCGGAACACAGGGCACGGCAACGCCGGTCGGGCCGTAGGCCGCGGCGGCGGCCTGCTGCGAGGGCGTCGCAGACGCAAGTGCGGGATCTGCCATTGCAGCAGCGGCCATGGTTGCCTGCTGTTCTTTCTGGCGTTCGGCCTGAAGCTGGTTCTTCAACTCCTGCACGTTGCTGTCGGTGTTGTCCTGCAAGGCCGGTTGCGGTGGTTGCCCCTTAACTGCGCCCTGTCCTGTGGGCGTCTTCTTGCCGGACGAACTGAAGAGTGCCGCCACAATCACGAGCAATGCCGCACCCAGATAAACGAAGGTCTTGAGGTTTTTCTGCAAAACGCCTTTTGGCAGCGCCAGGTTGCGCTGCAATGTTGGCTCCGCTTGCGGGTCGGTGCGTGCTTCTGTGTGAGGAGTAAACTCGTTGTCGGTCATCACAGGTATCCCTTCCGCGTGAAGCTCATCCGTTTCTTACCCAGCTCCACATATCCGTCGTCCATGACTTTCGGGATAATGTAGGTCCCTTCCCGGAGGTCATAGGTCACGAGATTCGGCTTGCCGTCCTTCATCTCATAGACGCTGAACTTTTCTGGCGCATTGGTCTTGATGTAGGTGAATTTATCGTCGTGGTAGATCGACTGGATATCGAAGGGAGATTCGTTGGCTTTGTAGACGTAGTCGAACTTGAGCTGTGTCGGATAGGCGCTCTTGTATTCATCCACTGCCTGCTCGACGTGCGATTGGAGAGCGGCAAGCTGCTGCCGCGATTGTTCCAATTGCGTGACGGGCACGAACTGCGGAGGGCCGCTCGCGGCCACAATCGCGGAACGGTCGGCCGGTTCGACGATTACCTTCAGGTCGGGACTGGCGGGAGAGCCAGAGATCTCCTGGAG
>JBEKWL010000169.1:0-8831 GCA_049513095.1 Terriglobales bacterium | reverse complement strand
GGGATCGGAGCTACATCTTGGATCAACTTCGGAGGTATCGTCCTATAGGCTGGCGAATCTGCACAGTCGAACTCTGCCGCAATCTGGACTGCTACCGGCGAACCATCTTTTTTGTAAGCGGGTCTGAACTGCAGGGACTTAATCGTAGTAGCGGCTTTTTTCATTTTCTCAAGCCGAAGTCCCTTGGGAGATTCCGTTTTGAATGATTGAACCCGTCCAGTGGCATCCAATGTCACCTCCAACACCAGCTTCGAGGTTCTGGCTTCCTGCAGGTTCCGTGCGGCAGCAGCGCAGACGCTCTCGGGTGGGTGCTTAGGGTCAAAATCTAACGGTCCACTTTGAGCAGATGCGCTGATAGTGGCAGCAACAGCGACAAGTAACGGCGCGACTTTGTTCATCGCGACTAATCTACCGCGATTTGCTGCCCGTAACCAGAGTCCAGATTTACGTAATCAAATTGACGTAAGCAGGCGATAGCGCTCACGACGAGGAGAGGGTAGTCCCGATTCTGGTCGTGTCCCGGGCAAACCGGAGACCCACCCACTAACTATCTAGGATGGGGAGTCGAAATCCCGGCCCTCGGCTGCCAGGCGATCCTGCGGGGTATTCACGTTGAAAAAACTCTGCTCGGAAAAACCGTTGAAAAAACTCTGCTCGGAAAAACCGGCTGCCGCTAGTTCGTCCTCTTCGATCACCCGGACAGACACGCTGGAAAATGCCGCATCGATCTTGTACTTCCCTGCCCGCAGAGCCTGCTCGGCGGCGACGGAGAAGTCGCGCCGATAGACGGCACAGAGCGGCTGAAAGCCTTTGCTGGTGCGAGGCACGGTGACAATGGCATGGTTATCTGCGTCTTCGGCGGTCGTGAAAAGAAGCGCGAGCAGTTCCCGGGAGACGAAGGGCATGTCCACGGCGAGCATCAGGTTCAACTCGGCGGTTGAATGCACGAGCGCGGCGTGAATGCCGGCGAGGGGACCGCATCCGGGAAAAATGTCGGCCACGACGGATGCATATTTCGCAGCGTCATATTTCGTCGATCCGTATTCCGCAAACTTGTCCGGATCGCCGACGATGGTTACCTTGCCGCAGACCTCGCCCATCACAGTGAGCGCGCGATGCAAGAGGGATTGCCCGCCAAAATCCAGAAAGGCCTTATCGGTATTCATACCCATGCGAGAACTCTTGCCTCCGGCGAGGAGAAAGCCCATGCGCGACATTTCGGTTTGTGCCATATGGAAAAGCATAAGGCCTAAAGCGGGATGCACGAAAGTAACCTATTCAGAACGGCCAAGCCGTCGGAAGATGAAAGTGTCCAATTAGTAGCCCGTCATCATGCCGCAAAAACTCATGGATGTTCTCATGCTGGGACACTGTTCGCACGAGTTTTCCTGGCCGCGCCGCGCGGCGAGTGGAGAGTACTACCAAGTCTGCCTGCTGTGCGCGACCGCTTACCGGTATGACTGGAAGACCATGCGTCGCGGAAGCCGGGTGGAGGAAGCGATGGCGGAGACCACCACCGTGCGACGCCGCTCCGGTCAAAGGCAACCGACCTGGATGCCCCGGGCACGGCGCCTGCGAACGAAGATTCCGCTTCGATACCGCGGGAAGAATCTCCATACCTGGTACGAGGGAATGATCCAGAACATCAGCCAGTCGGGGGTACTGTTTAACGGCCCGCAGCAACTGCCCGCGAATGCGCTAGTGGAACTGATCTTCGAGATGCCCGAAGAAATCTCCGGCCAAAAGAACAGCAATGTACTTTGCCAGGGGAGGCTGATTCGGGTGAAGGACGCGGTTGACAATACCGAAGACGCATTCGGGCTGGCGGCCTCCATCCTCGATTACAAGTTTCTCCACAAGCACTGACCTGCGAAGGGGCCCGAAAGGCGAGCGGCTTGCCGGGTCAGCAATTCCCCCAATTCCCTGTTAACCATCGCGCGTCGCGGTGGTTGCCGCGCGCCCCTGCTGCTGCTAGAGTTTTCTCAGGACATCGAAAGCACTCTTGCCCGTGTGGTTTGACAGCGCTAAGCCCGCCAGGTGGCGCCGGGAACGTTTTAAGAAATGTCTGGAATTGAGGCCAATCTGAAGAATCGCATCGCGCGGAATCTAGATTCGGCGCTGGTGCAATACTTAGGAGCCGCACTTGCGGTATGGGTAGCGCTCAGCTGCTGGACGTTTTCCGCCGTGCTGCACCGCCATCTCTTTGTACTTTTGCTGGCGGCGGTGCTTTTTACCGCTCGCTTCATCGGCTTTGGCCCCGCGGTTTTCTGCTCGCTGGTTTCGACCGCTTGCCTGGATTTTTTCGCAATTCCGCCCCCCTACAGCTTCCGCATCGGCACGAGCGCCGATCTGGAGCGACTGGGGGCTTTCCTTGCGATTTCGATGTTCGCCGGGAGCATGGCTCGGCAGAAAACGTTGGCGGAATCGCGCGCCGATCGCACGACCCGCGAAATGGCTGCGATTGTGGAATACTCCAGTGACGCAATTTATAGTTCCCGTCCCGATGGCACGATCACGAGTTGGAATCGCGCCGCCGAACAGCTCTATGGCTACACTGCCGAGGAGGCAGTTGCTTTGTCGGTTACGCAACTGGCGCCGCCGGAACGCCGCGAGGAGGTGGAACGCAACCTTGAGATCCTCAATGGCGGCGGGCACGTGGCTTCCTATCAAACCGAGCGCATGCGGAAGAACGGCACACGCTGTCCGATATTGCTGTCGGTGTCGTCGCTTCGAAACGCGCGCGGCAAAATCGTGGGGACATCGGCCATCGCACGAGATATTTCCGCCGAGAAGCAATCCGAAGAAGCCATCCGCCGCAGCGAAAAGCTCGCTACCGCAGGCCGGCTCGCCGTTTCGATAGCGCACGAGATCAACAATCCGTTGGAGGCTGTCGTCAACCTGCTTTACCTGGCGCGGCATGACTCCAGCCACGCCGTGGAGTATCTGACCCAGGCAGAGCAAGAGGTGGGACGGGTAGCGCGATTGGCACAACAAACGTTGGGGTTTGTGCGCGATACCAGTTCTCCGGGGTCGATGGATCCTGCCGCCATCATGGACGAGATTCTGCAGTTGTATTCCCGCAAGCTGGAAGGGCGGCAGATCCGGGTGACGCGACGCTACCGCAGCAGTTGCGAGATCGGTGGCTACTCAGGCGAGTTGCGGCAGTTACTGGCCAATCTTCTGGTGAATGCGGTGGATGCGATGGCGGACGGAGGTTCGCTGCAGGTCCGCGTGGCTGCGGGCCGCGACTGGTCGAACGGCAGGGAGGGAGTGCGCATCACGATGGCCGATAACGGCAGCGGGATTGCGCGCGACAAACTGCGCCAAATCTTCGAACCTTTCTACACCACGAAGAAGGACGGCGGAACCGGGCTCGGATTGTGGGTCTCGCGCGGCATTGTGCAGAAACACGGGGGATCGATTCGGGTGCGGAGCCGGGCGGACGGGCGCGCGACCGGAACCGTGTTCTTAATCTTCTTACCCCAACAGGTAGAGATCAGCCGGGTGGCATGAGCAGGTAATTTCCTCATTGTTCACAATGACTTAGAGGAGGCAGAAGGACAGTGACCTTCGTACTTAGAAGGCCCCGCCCGAGCGGCTTATAATCATCCAAATCCAAGCAGACTGGGCACTTAGCCGACGTGGAACCTTTTCTTGCACCTGCGATCTTCGCTCTGGGGCTGTGTTTTGGCAGCTTTCTGAACGTGTGTATTTACAGGCTGCCGCGTGGGAAGTCGGTGGTAACGCCGCGCTCCGCGTGCCCGCAGTGCGGAGACCTGATCCCGCTCTACCACAACGTGCCCGTACTGAGCTGGGTGATTCTTCGCGGAAAGTGCCGCTCGTGCAAGGCGCCCATATCGCCACGCTACCTGGTGATCGAACTGCTCACGGGCTTGCTCTTTCTGGGCTGTTACACGCATTTTGGCTTGACGCTCGGGATGCTGAAATGCACTGTGCTCGGCTACCTGCTGCTGGGGTTGATCTTCACCGATGCGGAAACCAAGCTTCTTCCCGACGCGATGACTCTGCCCGGGGTGGCTCTGGGAATTTTGTTCAGCCTGGTGGTTCCGGTGAATGACCTGGCTTCGAAAATCATGCCTGGTCTGGTATCGCCCGCGATGAGAAGCGAGATTTCGTGGCGCATGTGGTCCTTGTCAGACTCGTTGCTGGGAGCGGCGGTCGGGGCCTCGTTTCTCTATGGCGCGGCAGCGATTTACCTGCGCGCCCGTGGGGTGGAAGGGATGGGATTCGGCGACGTCAAGCTGATGGCGATGATCGGGGCCTTCCTCGGAACCAAGCTCACGGTCTTAACAATTTTTGCGGCGTCGCTGGCGGGTTCGATATTTGGACTGAGTACGGTCCTCGCAGTCTGGATGAAGCGTCTTCACCGGATTGAGGCGCGCGGCACTTCTTCGCGCATTTCCTCGAAAGAGGCCCGGCGGCGCGCCTGGCAATCGGCACGGCTCGCACTGCGCTTTTACGAGATGCCGTTTGGCGTGTTTCTCGGCAGCATGGCGATTTTGTCGTTCCTGTTTGGAAACCGGCTCCTGCACTGGTATTGGAGGGCGCTGTGAGGCTGCTGACGAATCCGATGGTGCTGCGCATGGGCCTGCTTCTGTTCGCTGCCATCGCAGCTTTCGGGTTGGGCTTATTCCTGATTCGGCGCCTGCGGAAGAATCTCGCACAGGAACCCGAATCGCTGAATCACGCGCCGTTGGCGGCGGAGGGGATGCCGGTGCACGCCTATCACGCTGTCATTCAGCAACTGAAGCAGCAGAAACATGAGCTCACCACCCGGCAACTGTCGGAGCGCAGAAAAGCCAAGGCCTCCGACTCGCTGAGCTCGACCATACTCTCGAACCTTTCCTGCGGCGTTCTGTTTTTGACTACCAGCGGTCTGGTGCGGCAAGCGAACACGGCGGCGCGCAAACTGCTGGGCTTCGCCTCGCCGGTGGGACTGCATGCCGCCGATGTTTTCCGCACGGCGACGCTGCGCCCGGAAGACAATAGTTCGAGTTCAGGTTGGGTTTCGCAATCGAGCGTCGAGCAAGCTCTGGCTCCCGCTTTGGCGGGGAAGTCAGCGGTTCGAGGGCTGGTGCTGAACTACTTCACACGGGACGGATCGAGCCACGTACTCGAAGTGACGGCTTCTCCAGTTCTGGCGGAAGACGCGAGTCTGATGGGCACGACTCTTGTGCTGACGGACAAGACCGACATTGAGCGCATCCGGCACGATCAAAAGGTACATCAGGAAATCTCTTCAGAACTAGCGCTGGGACTGCGCCATTCCCTGACTACGATTGCGGGATATGCGCAGCAACTGGCGTGCAGCCGGGATGCGGACCTGGCGCGCCAGTTGGCCGATGGCATCGCCCACGAAGCGGCGCAATTGGACCGGACCATTGGCAGCTTCCTGGGAGGCGCCCGGGTTGCATCCACGAGTTGTTGATATTAGCGAGAGCAAGCCGCGATCAAACTCGCGGGCTTGCGAAAGGATGATGACATGAAGCACACGAAACTTATGGCGATGGTTACTCTGCTCCTGCTCGGGGTCAGCGGTGCAGCCGCTCAATCGCTCGGGGATTACGCGCGGGCGATTCGCAAGGACAAAGCCGAGCCGAGTGCGACCAGCCGCCACTACGATAACGACAACCTGCCTACCAGCGAAGCTCTGAGCGTGGTTGGACCGCCGCCGGAAGGCGATGCCAACGCAGGACAGAAAGCGGCTGCCGTGGCTCCGGCTGCGGCGAATGCCGAACGCCAGAAGACGGCGGACGACTGGAAGGACAAGATCGCCCAGCAGAAAGCAAAGGTCGACTCCCTGAACCACGACCTCGACCTCTACCAGCGCGAACTTCATCTGCGCGACGCCGGAGTGTATAGCGATTCGAGCACCACCGCCCTCACCATCCGCCTGGCGCAGTACAAGAACGAAGTCGACGCCAAGCAGAAAACGATTGATGAGGCCCGGCAGCAACTCGACGAGATGCAGGAGCAGGCGCGCAAGGCCGGGGTTGCGGCGAATGAACTGGACAAAAACAACAACAAGGACAACAGTAAGGATAAAGAGTAAAGATCGTCGACTACACCGTCTTCCCTGCCATGTGGATCAGGATTTCCCCATGCGCTCCCGAATCTGGCGCGCGTGATGCCGCCCGTGGACCCAGTGGAACTTGCGCCACTCGTCGGCGGTCAAAGGTCCAAGGAACAGGTGGTCCATGATTTTCGTGCGGGCGCCGAACCGGCGCTCGCAATCGTCCAGGCCCGAGTCCATCTTCTGAAGCTCAGGCGCGATGGCTTGCTGAACCTCTTCCGGCGGCATTCCTCGCGGGGTCACACGTTCCGGCGCTTTGCGGCCTTCTGGGAGATATCCGAGATTCACGACCAGCAGCGTGGCTATGCGATGCTTCAGCGCGGCGCGCGTAACCAATGGAGCACCCTGTGCCAGGCATTTTGCCAATCCGCGGTTGGTGTTCTGGTAGGTGAGGAAAAGGTGCTCTAGTATCTGCGAAGCACTCCATTTTCCGGCAGGAGCCTGCGCCATGCCGTTGGCGGTGACACCGCCTGTTGCATCTTCGAGTTCGCGCCGCAAACGTTCGAGATAGGAATTCATGGCGCCGATTCAGTACAATGAGTCGCGAAACGACGATTCGCCGAAGAATCATCGCGAAACGACGAATCGCGAAACGAAGGCCAAACTACCAGAGAAAGTCTGACCGGAAAATCGTCGATGAAAAAACTAATCGTTGCAGTTGCAGTTGCGATTCTAGCAGCAGGATTGATGACCGGGTGCTCTTCGGAACCGAGCAAGCCGGCAACGGCGGAGAAGCCTCAACCGAAAGCGCCGGAGGCAATCACCGGAAGCAGCGCGTTCTATAAGTGCTATCCAGCCGCCCACCTCTGGGCGCAGGATGCTCAACCGTATCGGGTGGAGTCGCAACCTACCACGGACTCCAAGGGCCGCGACGGCAAGGCGGGAGAATGGCGCGCCGGATTCGCCTCGCCGTCGCAGCACACGATCAGACCCTATACCTGGGCAATGGGCGATGTTTCTCACAGCGTCGAGGACAGCTACAGCCCGACGAATTCCAGTACACAGGTCTTCAACGTCCAGTTTCTCAAAGTGGATACGGACAAGGCCTTTGCCGTCGCTCAGCAGCACGGCGGAGACAAGTTGCTGGAGAAAGAGCCCGACACGCCTGTTCTTTACGTCCTGGAGTGGAACCGGCAGACGAACGAACTCCTGTGGCACGTAATCTACGGGACGGACCGCGATACCGCCAAGCTGCGGGTGGCGGTGAACGCAACCACCGGGGAGTTTTCGCGGGTGGAGAAGTAGGAAATCAGGCCGGGATCGCAGAACTCACTGCGCTTTGGCGAGCCGGTCCAGCGAAGCGTGAGCGTCCTTCGCAAACGGTCCTTCGGGGAGAATCTTCAGGTACTGTTCGTAGTATTTCCTGGCTTCGGTTTTATCTCCGAGTTTTTCCTGGCACACGGCGAGACGGAAGCTGGCAACGGCGTCGTTATCTTTGTAGTAAAGAGCTTCCATGTAGCGCTCGAGCGCGGCGCGATAGTTCTTGCGCTTGAAGTAAAAATCGCCGACCTCAATATCTTTCACCGCCTTCATCGGGTTCCAGGGATGGAACTCCTGGACGCCGGAGGTGTCGGGACTGTCGCCGACGTCCAGATCCGCGACGGCCGCCTTGCTGGCGGGATGGTTCTTGGCATCGTCCTTGGGCGCGCTGATGTCGATTCTTGTATCAAGGCTGGAGCTTACCTCGGCCTCACGATTGCGGGCGGCAGCCTTGTCGTCGGCCGTCTTGTCGGACGCATCCTGCGCCAGCGAAAAAGTCGCCAGCAGCGCCAATAACACGATCAGGAATCGAATGCGCACAGCTTTATTTTAGCTCTTTATGGCGCGGTTCCAATAGCACGAACCCTCGCTACGATTGGTGTGAACGGGCGAGGACGCCCGTCTCTCCTCGAGCAGGTATCGCAAAAAAATCAGGCCGCCCACAAAGGGGACGGCCTGGTTTGGCAAAGTCCTCCGGGGAGGAGGGCAAAACTTATACTTATAACGACGGCGGATTCGCGCTCGCCGTTGGAGTCTGGTTGCTGGGCGCCTCCGCTGGCGTCGTTGCCGCCCCAGTGTTGGTCATCAGGCGGATATTCACGCGGCGATTCTCGGCGCGGCCGCTGGCAGTTTTATTGGTTTCAATCGGCTTATCCTTGCCCAGCCCGATCACATAAATCTTGTAGGCCGGAACGCTTTTCTCCGCAGCCAGGTACTGAATCACGGCATTGGCGCGGCGCTGGCTCAGATCGTAGTTGTAATCTGCGCTGCCCACCGAGTCGGTCGCACCCTCTACCGTGATGATGTATCCCCTGGTAGTGGTAACGCTGGCGGCAAGCTGGTCGATGGCTTCTTTGGCATCCTTCGTCAGATTGTCTTTGTTGAATCCGAAGTGTACCGCCGTCTCCACCACCGGACGATAGTTATCGAGGTTGATGACAGCGTTGGTCAGGACGTCCACACGCTGGGACGCGCCGTTCGCCGACAGTTGCGCCTTATCGGCTTCGTTTCCCGCAGCCAGAGCCTTCTGGTCTGCCGCCGCGGCACGGGTCTGCACGTCCTGAATTCCGGCTTGGGCGCGCTGATCGACATCCTTGATGTCTTTCGAGTTCTTCGCGGTCAGGTCGTCGAGTTCATTGGTCTTATTGATCAGCGGCGTGGTCTGTTGGCGGACGTAATTCTTGGTTGAACATCCGATCGTTGCGACCAGTGTCGCCGCCAGCATTAGGGTCAATCTCAATGAGGTGCGATTCATAAG
>JBEKWL010000168.1:0-8193 GCA_049513095.1 Terriglobales bacterium | reverse complement strand
TGGAATTCCGGTTCGGCTGGGTTTTTGGCTTTGACGAGGTTGAGAATTTGATTGGTGTAGTCCGCCCCAGCTTTCTTGGGCGGTTCCATCACTGTACTCATAGGCTTGCCTCCGAATTTTATGTGGTAAACGGATTGTCAAACACAGGACACCGCAGGAATTGCGGCTGTATTGATTAGATGCCTCGAGGAGAAGTTCTGCCGTGATTGGCATCACCTCATTTCGTGACAATTAGGCGCAAGGCTCTGTGCCTGGAACACAGTGCGCGGGAAAGGGGAAACCCCGTGGAATGTGTCCGTTAGCGACTATGACGAGTTTACTTCCTGGAGCCAGGTTTTACAACCGTCAGTTTGAAGGAAAGAGACGGGCTTGCCCCCGTTTTGGGAGACGCGGCGGGCCGCGTCTCCAGGGAAAGAATGTACGCTGGAAGCCACTGCTCAGAACCATGTGCGCTTGCGGTATTCGCGATAGGCGTCGCCGAACTTCGCTTCCAAAACTGCAGCTTCGCGGCGCGCGCGGATGATCTGCACGGGAATCAGCACCAGCAGAATAATCAATAGCTCAGGCCGCCACAGGATGAGAACGATCCCAACCAGGAAAATCATTCCAGAAACATAAATAGGGTTGCGGATCCGTGAGTAGATGCCGCTGGTGACAAGCTCGGTCGCCTTGGGAACGACGGAGAACGACCGGCCGAGCGTATAGCGGGAGAGAATTACGCCGCCGAGGCCAATGAAACCGAGCAGCAGGCCGAGCCATCGCGCCAGCCCGTGTGGCCCCGGTCCGAACTGGAATACAAAGCCGAGAGCCCACAGGCCGGCGAGCAACGGCAGCCAGACGCGCCATATCGTTCCACGATCCATCGTTATGAATGTACATGAAGAACCGCGGTGAAAATCCGGCTCGGGATGACAAGAATCTGGAAGCGCGCATCTGCAAAGCGATCTACACCCGCCATTTACATTCCATTCATATTCCCGTTTTATGCTAGCTTCTTTACAGTTAGCAGTGGTGTCGAATTTGCGCGAGTTTCCATGACTCGAAAACAACCTTCCGCAGCTCCACGAGTGAAGCGGCGCTCGACTTCGACGCGATCCCGAGCGACGGAAGCTCGTACCCGTCCCGCTGACACCCGCAACCAAGACTTTGCGGAAGATGAACTCCCGTCCCTGGTCGTCCGGGGCTGCCTGATCGCCCGCGACGCGGTCTTCAATGTCAGGGATTTCCTGGCGGACGGTTCGCGTCTGGCATTTCTCGCGATCAAAGATTGCGAGAAAGAACTCGATCAGATCGAGCGCAAGATTGACGAGCAACTGCCCGAAGCTATCACGCGCGTAGGGGAAGGCAAGGCGCGTGAATTGCTGGCCTGTTTAAAGTTCATCACCGACCTCGAACGCATCGGAGACCTCGCCTACAGTGCGGTCATGCATCTGCAATCGCGCCGCGAAAAATTGCCGGCGGCGGATTCCCGTCAGCTCATCGAGATGGCAGCTCTGCTTTGCGCAATGCTGGAGCAGGTTCATCAGGGCTTTATTAAGCGGGACTTGTCGTACGCCCAAAGCGTCCTGCAATCCGATCCGGAAGTGGATCGTTTGTGCCATTCCTTGTTTCACAGACATCTGGCCGAGCCGAATAGTCCGAGCGGACAGAAGAATTTCGACATCCTGCTCGCTGCCCAGGCGCTGGAGCGCATAGGCGATCACGCCAAGAATCTGGCGGAGGAACTCTACGGTTTATCCGAAGGTAGGTCGCTGCGCCACAATTTGAGAAAACTCTCGACCGCGTAGCCACCGGGTTGCTGGCGGAAGTTCCTGGCAGAATCTAGCAGGTTGCTGAAAAACTGGCTTCCGAGCAGAGAGTGTAACCTCAGCGGCTAAAGCCGAAGTGAAAACAATGCGGTTACCGCAGCGCTGAAGCGCTGCGCCACCCAAAATCAGGCGCGAGACCGAGTTTTTCCGCAGCCTGCTAGTACGCCCAGTACGGCCCAGTTCCGCCCGGTGTGCTCTGGCCATAGATGGCCGTATACACATTGCGCCCGTAGAAAAAAGGCAAGCCCCAATCGAAGTTGTCGATAGTATTCGGGCCCGCCAGTTGCCCAAATACATTGGCGTTCGGATTATTGTTGAAGAGGTTGTCGGCATTGGCCACACTGAAACTCACCGTGCCGCTTGGCGATCCGGTCGATCCTTCATTGGCGGCCGAAAGATTCTGCGTTGCCGACGGGCAATAGAAGTAGTTGGCATCAGAACAGACTGGTATTCCGGTCGTGCTACTGTCCAAGAAGTACAGTCCGTTCGAGCCGCTGTCAATGAAGCTCTGGTTGTAGGCCGTCTTCTGGTAGGTGGTAATGAAGTTTCCGTAATCGTCGACGCTATAGACCGTCGCTCCATTGAGCCCATTGTTCGACTGCGTTCCAATGCCGAAGATGAGCGAGCCACTTAGCGTTGTCTCTGGTCCGCTGACCGCAGGCAGTTCAATGATTACTCCATTATTGTCCGTCGAAAAAAGAACTACAGGGTTTTGTACCTGCTGTGCGAAACCTTCCGCGACCACCACACAGCCAGAAGCCGGACACTCATAATAGAGGTCGGGATTCGAAGGCCCGGTTGTCGTGCACGCGCCGCCGCAGTCTTGCGGAAAATTTCCCACGCCCAGGATGCCATTTGCACCCAAGTCCGAAAGCGTTTCTGCAGAGGGTCCGAAATCCGCGCACGCCTTCGGAACGGTGAAGTCCGAGCCACTGATCACCTGAATCGGCGTCGAACTGGCCTTCTCCCCGGCGATCTCAACGTCCGCCGTCTGCACCGGGCCCCAGGTATAGAAGCTCACAAAAGGGAGACACTCGACCACTGGATTGCCATCCGATGCCTTCTGTTGCGGCAGCGAAACCGCCAGTGCCGAAGAAAGTAGTCTCAGTCCCGAAGATCCCGTATCCACGAGGACGCCATCAATCGTCTGGCAGGTTGAGGTGCCCGGCACGCATACCGTCACGCTGGTAAACGCACCGTTGGCATAGTTTCCCGCTGGTCCGGCATTCACCGTAATCGCTTGCACGTTTGAGCCTGTCGGCGTCGGCGTCGGGGTCGGGGACGACCCGCTACTCCCTCCGCATGCCACCGCGAACAGCAGGGTTCCGCAAGCTGCGACCGTCGTGATTCGATTCACGCCCGTCAAAATTACCCTGACGCACTTCATCGGATTGCCTCCGCACTGACTCCCTGCGGCAGCATCTCCGGGATGTACGCCCGGCCCGCGAACGACCGCATATGTCCACCCGATTGCACGACGAGTCCGGGCTGCTCAATAACCAGAGGCCTTCGCCCCGGATGCGAATTCACCTGCGCCTGCGCAGCTTGCTGGTACTGCCCGAAATAGTTGGCCAAAATCTGCCGCATGTCTGGAGGCCATGGCCCTTGCCACGCCACAGCAAACACTTTCCCCGATGTTAAAACGTACTCCCGCACCACAATCCCGGTCGGAGCCTGGATCTCGTGTACCGCATAGGCTTGGGCTTGCGTGACTCGCAGCTTGCCTTGCATGTAGGCCTGGTCGGCCTGCACCGAACTCACGTCCTCACCCAGTCCGGCGAAGGAGGGCAAGGCAAACATCAGCATCGCCGCCGAAAGAATCGCTGCCCGGAGGACCAACTTCGTCGCACCGCCATGGGATTGGAAAATCTGTCGTTCTATCATGCAAAGGCACTCCTGTGGACCAAACGCAGCTAGAGACCGAACTCGAGATTGTGATGTAGTTAGATTGGGGATTAACTTCCGGGGTTGCCGTCTTAAGAGTAATAGTTTGTAAAGAGTACGGGGAGGACGGACGGTCAAGTCACTCATTTCGTATCAGGGCATCGCTTTAGCGATGCCTTAAAGTCTTCGAAATCAAATGCCCCTTTAGGGGCGGGACTCCACACTCTTTAATGAAAATCGTGCGACACCGTCTCTGCCCGCGTGACGCACAGCGGCGAAACTTTTTCCGCCCGGATGTGGATCACGTTGTCCTGATTCTGCAGAATTCCCTCGATCATCAGGAAGCGCTCGGAAATCAGCAGCGCTCGATTCTTCTGCAGCAGATCGGGAGCGATAATCGCATTGGCGATCCCCGTTTCATCTTCCAGGCTCATGAACATCATTCCCTTGGCCGTCCCCGGCCGTTGGCGGGCAATCACGCATCCGCCGATTCGCAAGCGGCGTCCATTCGGCAGGTGCGCCAGATCGCAAGCGCGAAAAATCCCCATGTTTTTCATCTCCGTCCGGCGATACTGCATGGGATGAGGGCCGACCGTGAGCCCGGTAGCGCGAAAATCCGCCACCAATCGCTCTTCGTGCGTCATGGCTGCAAGCGGAGATTCCCCATCAATCTCCGGCAACTCATCCAGCAACGGACCTGACCAGCGCACCGCACGCTCCACCTGCCACAGCGCATCGCGGCGATGAAAAGAAGCAGTGGACAGTGGACAGTGGGCAGTGGACAGTACAACAAACTCCTCGCTTTGATTTGTGCTGGCCACTGGCCACTGCCCACTGCCCACTGAATTCAGCGCTCCAATCTCCGCCAGCGTCGTCAACTCATCCTTCCGCAACTCGGGCACGCGGCGAGCCAGATCCTGAATTGAAGCAAACGGCGCCAGGCTGCGCTCCCGAACCAGCGCCTGCCCCGCCGGCTCGCGCAATCCGCGCGCGTACTTCAGGCCGAGACGCACAGCAAGATTTTCGAAGCCCGGCAAGGTATCGCTCCTACTGGCCACTGGCCACTGGCCACTGGCAACTGTTTCTAAACTGCACTTCCAATCCGACCGCGTCACATCCATCGGCAACACTTTCAATCCGTGGCGCTGCGCATCTTTCACAATCGTCGCGGGATGGTAAAAACCCATGGGCTGATTATTCAGAAGCGCCGCCGTGAACGCCGCCAGGTAATGGCACTTCAAATACGCGCTGGCATAGGCAATCAGGGCAAAACTGGCGGCATGCGATTCCGGAAATCCATAAAGAGCAAACGAAGTAATCGACTGGATGATCTGCTCCTGCGTTTCACCGCAGATTCCGTTGCGGGTCATGCCGGCGCGCAGCTTTTCTTCAATCACTTTCATTCGCGCCTCAGAACGTTTGAAGCCCATGGCGCGGCGCAACTCCTCCGCTTCGCCGCCCGTAAAGTTGGCGGTGATCATGGCCATGCGCAGCAACTGCTCCTGAAACAGCGGCACGCCCAGCGTGCGGCCGAGCACCGTTTCGAGCGACGGATGCGGATATGTGACCGCTTCTCTGCCTTGCCGCCGCTTGAGAAAGGGATTGACCATATTTCCCACGATCGGCCCCGGCCGTATGATCGCCACTTGCACCACGATGTCGTAAAAGCGCTGCGGCTTCAGGCGTGGCAGGCACGCCATCTGCGCCCGGCTCTCCACCTGGAACATCCCCACTGTGTCGGCTTTTTGCAGCGTGGAATATACGACGGGGTCGTCCGGTGGAAGGTGCGCGAGATCCACTTCTGCGTGGTAATGATCGCGAATCAGTTCGAGAGAATCTTTCAGCGCCGCCATCATACCCAGTCCCAGCAGATCGACTTTGATGATGCCCATGTCGGCGCAGTCTTCTTTATCCCACTGCACGACCACGCGGCCGGGCATGGAAGCGGGCTCCAGCGGGACGACCGAATCGAGACGGCCCTCACAGATGACCATGCCGCCCGAGTGCTGCCCTAAATGCCGCGGCAGATCCTGCGCTGCGAGACACAACTCGAAATATTTGCGCATCCGCGGATGCTTAAGATCGAGCCCGGCATCGCGCAGACGGCGGTCGAGCGCATCATTTTCGTCTTTGAATCCCCAGGTGGCCACGGCCGCCGAAATTCGCTTCAGCGTGTCTTCGTCGAATCCCAGCGCTTTGCCCATTTCGCGCGCGGCCATGCGATTGCGATAGGTGATCACGTTGGCGGTCATGGCCGCTCCGCGCTGCCCATAACGCTGATAGACATACTGGATCACGCGCTCGCGCTCGTCGCCGCTGGGCAAGTCGAGATCGATGTCGGGCCACTCGCCGCGTTCCTCGGAAAGAAATCGTTCAAACAATAATTCCATGCCGATCGGATCTACCGCGGTGATGCCGAGCGAGTAACAAACTGCGCTGTTGGCGGCCGATCCGCGGCCCTGCGCCAGAATTTTCTGTTCGCGGCAGAAGCGCACCAGGTCCCAGACAATCAGGAAGTACCCGGCAAGTTTCAGTTTTTCAATCAAGTTCAACTCGCGCTCGATCTGCCGCCGCGCGCGCTTCTTCAACTCGGCATCCGCCCGCCCATACCGGCTCTGCATTCCTTCCCGCGTGCGCTCCCGCAGAAACGACATCATGGTTTCGCCCTCCGGCACGGGATAGCGCGGAAACTCGTATCCCAGATCGTTCAGCGTGAACTCAAGCCGTGAAGAAAGTTCAACCGTGTTGGCGATGGCCTGCGGAACATCCGCAAAGAGCGCTCGCATGGCTGCGGGAGACTTGAGATAGCGCTCGGCATTCGGCGCCAGCAGGCGTCCGGCAGTAGCCAGCGTGCGACGATGCTGCAGCGCGGTGAACGCATCCGCCAACTCGCGCTCCCGAGGCGTGGCATAGTTCACGCCGTTGGTCGCGAGTAGCGGCAGTTGCAAAGCTTCCGCGATCTCGATCGCAAGCCGGTTTCTGTACTCTTCTTCGCGATGAAAATGCCGTTGCAATTCGACGTAAACATTGCCTGGGCCAACAGTAGAATGGCCAAAAATCTCCGTCAGCCGCTTCACCGCTTCGAATGCCGCTTGCGGCCCACCTTGCCTGAGCGCCGCAGCCAGCGGTCCTTCTTCTCCACCGGTGAGGCAAATCAAACCGTCAGCATGCTCAATAAAATCCGAATCCGACGCGCAGGCTCCTTCTTTGCGCCCAACGCGCAGTTTCATTTTTGTAATCAGGCGGCAGAGATTTTGATATCCAGCGCGCGAAGCAACCAGCAGCGGAAGACGAAATTCGCCGGGGGGGCACCGTGGTGAAAACGAAGTGCACGTCACTTCTGCCCCAATATGCGCCTTGATCCCTACTTTTTTTGCGGCGAGATGGAAGCGCGGCGAGCCGTACACTCCATCGCGATCGAGTAATGCCATCGCCGGCATTCCGAGGTTCGCGCACACCGCGATCAGTTCCTCGGGAATCGAAGCCCCTTCGAGGAAGCTGAACGCGGAGCGGGAATGGAGTTCAACGTACATCAGTTGCCAGTTGCCAGCTTCCAGTTGTCAGTTGCTTGACTGGGAACTGACAACCGGCAACTGGCAACTGCTCCTAGTCGTACATTCCTTCTACAAACCAGTTTCCACTTAGCTTGTCCTGCACTAAGCGATACAACACGAGTCCAGTTGCCGGTTGCCGGTTGCCAGTTGTCGGTTCTCTTTCATTAGACTGGCAACTGGGCACTGGCAACTGGCAACTGCTTTCGGCGGGCACGGCGATGTCCCACTCCTCGCGCGACCAGCCTTCCTGTTCCGACCAGTCGCCGGAAGAGCGCCAGGGGCCGGCGGTCCAGACGATTTCGCCGGCAATGTCCTCGCGCTCGAGGCATCGCATGCGCACCGGCTTTGCTTCGCGCAAAGTAACGCTCGCGCCGAGCGGCGGACGAAACAGGCGTAGAGCGATTACGGCGCTCATTTTTTCTTTTGCGTTTTCCTCAAGCTTTTCTCCGACTTGGCATGCGCTGTCATTTGCTTGCAGGGACTTATCCGGCTCTCGATTTCCAGACTGATTCACTTCATGCTTAACTTTATTTTTAAATTGGGGCTCTGCGGGCGCGGGCTCTACGGGCGCAAAGTGCTGCACTGCAAACGCGCCTTCGCGATGCGTGTCCAGTAACTCCACCGATCCCACTCTTCCCTCGCCGACTATGCCTGCGATGCGCGCCAGCGTTAGCTCCAGTTTTTCGGGCTCAGGAAAAACCGGCAGAAACAATCCATTCTGCAGAGCTCGCGGCCGCGCCGGATCCGCCGACAAATGAATCTTCACGATGGGCGCTCCCGGCGGATGCGCCTGCAAATCAAGCTGCAATAATTTAAGAAACACTTTCGCGTCCAGCATGGGCGCCGGCAGCCGCAGCGTGCGGGTAAATGATACGCAAGCGTTCGCCTGTGTCGCCGCGAGTTCCAGATTCAGATGCAACTCCTGCGCCGCCAGCGCGCGCGCGCTC
>JBEKWL010000167.1:0-8195 GCA_049513095.1 Terriglobales bacterium | reverse complement strand
GCGTCCAAGCTGAGTCCGGCGGCGCTGGACACGGTGCTTGGGAAATTAGCCCGGCAACAGGACCCGAATGTGCTAGTCGGCTTCGATCACGCCGACGACGCCGGCGTGTATCTGCTCACGCCTGAGACGGCGCTGGTGCAGACGGTGGATTTTTTCACGCCCATCGTGGACGATCCCTACACCTTCGGCCAGATCGCGGCAACCAACGCGCTCAGCGACGTCTACGCCATGGGAGGAAGGCCGCTGACTTCGCTCGCCCTCGTCTGTTTTCCCGAGAAAGGCGATCTCGAAATTCTGGAGCGCATTCTGGCCGGCGGCTTGTCGAAGATGATCGAAGCCGGATGCACGGTGGTGGGCGGCCACAGCATCCGCGACGAAGAAACGAAATTCGGATACTCCGTGACCGGCGTGATTCATCCAAGGCGCGTGCTAACCAATCAGGGGGCGCAACCCGGCGATAGGCTGCTGTTCACCAAGCCGCTCGGCACAGGTGTAATTTCAACGGCGATCAAAAAGGGCGTCGCCAAGCAGGAGTGGATCGACGCGGCAGTGAAGTCGATGACAACGCTGAACAAGGCGGCGGCCGAGGTGATCACCAGTATGGAGACGGGCGACCCTTCGACAAGCTCAGGGCAGGCTCCCGCCCGTCCAGCCGAGCGAAGCTCCGCAGGACAGCCGAGGGCGGCTGTCCCTACGTGGTCTGTCCACGCTCTAACCGACATCACCGGCTTCGGTTTGATCGGCCACGCTCGCGAGATGGCACTCGGATCGAACGTCAGCCTCGTCTTCCACTCCGCGAACATTCTTGTGCTTGAAGGCGCGCTCGATTGCATCCGCGCCGGCTACATTCCCGGCGGGCTCAAAGCGAATCGTGCCTTTGCCGAGTGCCTGGTTGGCTACGATTCGTTGGTTCCTGACGACATCCGCACGCTTTTCTTCGACCCGCAAACTGCCGGGGGGCTGCTGATATCGGTCTCCGCCGAAGACGCCGGCGCGCTTGCCCGCGCGCTCGAGGATGCCGGGGTTCCCGCCGTCGAAATTGGCGAAGTCTTGCCCCTCACGAAACCCCTGATCCGAGTCACTTCTTGATGAGCGCGTGCCCCGCTAGCCTGCGTTGATCAGCTCCCAGATGTGAGCCAGGTGGTGGTCATCGTGCTCTGCCGCAAAGTACAAATGGTCCACCAGTCGCATGGGTATTTTTAGCCGCGGATGGGGAATGGCGCGGGCCAAAATTGCAGGGTCGATCTTCTCCACCCGGCTCACCAGCCGCCAGCGCGCGCTTCGGAATCCAGCCAGGATCTCCTCGATCGGGCGCTGATTGTGCTGCGCTTCGTGCGTCTTCCGATTGCTCAGGTCAGCCACGGTAAGCTGTGATGCTTCCGCAATGTAGTCATCGACCCGCGCCAGCCACAGCGGCTCGAGGTCCAGCAAGTGCCCGGCATGTTCCTGGGCCGACCACTTCTCGCCTGGCTTCCTAACTAGGACGTCGCGATCAGCGCCGGTGACGACTTCTTCCAGCCGGGCCGGCGTGCCTCGCAAGCGCGCGCACAGGTTCGGATGCTGCTCCACGGGAAACGTGAACTCAAACTTCCGTTCAAACCAGATCGGCGCTGGATTCATGGTTGCACGCGAATCAAAGCATGTCTTCCTACAAGATGCCAAAGCAAGCGGGAGCGACGCAATTTGCGGCGCACGTTTTTCCGCACACATTTGCGGCACACATCCGGTTGTCGGAACCTTCCCCGCAGGTGTTGCATCCATACATGCAAGTGATGGACCATGAATCTTCAAGTCTCCAGCTACCTTATTTTGTTCAGCGAAAGGAACTTATGAAAACCTGCAATCTTGGACTTTCCGGTCTTAAAGTTTCCGCCCTCGGTCTGGGCTGCATGGGCATGTCGGAGTTTTACTCCGGACGCGATGACGCTGAATCCATCGCGACCATTCATCGCGCGCTCGAAATTGGCATCAACTTGCTCGATACCGCCGACATGTACGGGCCGTTCAAGAACGAAGAACTGGTCGGACGGGCGATCAAGGCGAAGCGCGACCAAGTCGTGCTGGCTACAAAGTTCGGCATTGTGCGCGATCCCACGAACCCCAATATTCGCGGCGTGAACGGCAAGCCCGACTACGTGAAGAAATCCTGCGAAGGAAGTTTGCAGCGGCTGGGTGTCGAACACATTGACCTCTATTATCAGCACCGCGTCGATCCGGCGACGCCAATTGAGGAAACGGTTGGCGCTATGGCGGAATTAGTCAAGGAAGGCAAGGTACGCTATCTCGGCCTTTCAGAGGCGTGCGAAAAGACGCTGCGGCGCGCGGTGAAAGTGCATCCCATCGCGGCGCTGCAGACGGAGTATTCGCTGTGGACGCGCGATCCGGAAGTGGAAATCCTGGCGGCCTGCCGCGAACTCGGAATCGGCTTTGTCGCCTACAGTCCGCTCGGACGCGGGTTTCTTACCGGCCAGTTCAAGAAGTTCGAAGACCTGGCGGCGGATGATTATCGCCGTTTGTCGCCGCGCTTCCAGGGCGAAAACTTTCAGAAGAATCTGGATCTGGTAAAGAAAGTGAAAGAGATCGCGCGCGAAAAAAAATGTCAGCCTGCACAATTGGCGCTCGCCTGGGTGCTGGCGCAGGGTGACGACATTGTCCCCATCCCCGGCACGAAGCGGCGTAAGTATCTCGAGGAAAACGCCGCGGCGGTGGATTTGAAACTGACTCCGGATGACCTGCGCCGTCTGAACGAAGTCTTTCCCTCGGGCGCCGCCTCGGGATCGCGCTATCCGGAAGAGATGATGCATTTGATCAACGCGTGAAGTGGGTTGCGATGGAAGTAGCTTAACCGCCGCGAGCTTTATCTCGCATGCGCTGGACGAAGCTGGGTACGTGCACCACGGCGCGCCCGACTGTGCCGTTTCCGATCTCCTGCGTGCCGTCGTGGGCGCGGACGCGCATGATATAGAAGCGCCCGTCAAACGATTCCAGTTCCGCCTCGGCTTGAATTCGCACTCCGATTCCGCTGGCCGCGAGGTGTTCGACGTGGATCGAGATCCCCACCGTGATTTCACCCTCGTCACAAAATGGTTGCAGCGCATGGAAGGCGGCCGTTTCCATCAGCCGAATCATGTCGGGAGTCGAATACACGGGGGGCAACTCCGGATGATGTGCGGCGATGGTGTGGTTCAACTCGACGGTTTCAGCCGCCTCGCCGCGCACGCCGATGGGGATAGGTCGGGGCATTCTTTCTCAAAGATGGATTGTAGATGCAACGGGGACCGACTGGCGAAACTCGTAGAGCCGCGGCTGGCCGCGGCTGAGACGGGGCAAGCCCCGTCTCTACAGGTTGACTTCTTACTTCTGATTTGAAACTACGCCACCTGCTCCATGCGCCGCGCCTCGAAGCCATCCAGCACGGTCCATAAGGCTTGGGCCGCTTTCTCGGCGGCAGCCAATGCTTTTTCGGCAGTCTCCGGATTGGCCTTGACCCGCTTTTCCAGCTGCGTGCGCCACACCTGGGCGTGATAGACGTCGGCGGTGGCGTGCAAGGTGAAATAGCCGCGAGTCTTTTCATCGGCGCCGTAGAGTTCGCGCAGGACGCGATCTTTCTCTTGCGCCAGGCGCGGCACCTGCGATTCGTAGGCATAGAAAGCCGCCAGCGCCTCTTCCGGAGTGCCTTCGCCGGCGACGCGCTGGAACCAGGAGATGAGCTTGCGAACTCCAACCGGCCGCCGTTTCGGAATGCGGCTTCCACCCACGCCTTCGACAAAATCGAGCCACAGTTCGGAGTGCGAACGTTCCGGCTCGACGAAGGAATCTTCGCCGCCCTTCTCGTCGTTCATGTTGGCGAGAACGGCGCGGCGCAGTTCGCCTTCTTCCAGCCGGACGGCAAGCTGCGCCAGATAGCCCGGGAACGCCTCCACGTGAGAGTAGTAATCCTCGGCGTAGGCGCGCAGATCGTCGCGGGTCAGCTCGCCCGCCGACCAGGCCTGGTAAAAGGGATGACAGAGCAAGTCGTATTGATGAATGCGTTCTTCGAGCAGAGACACGAATGGCTTCATTTCCATGATGTTCGTTTCCATAATTTACCCCGATAACTCTTGATTTTACCCTTCGGACCGGCGGGTCGGCAAGGACGCCCGGTTGGAACCAGCGCACCGTGTTTCGCGTGTTCGTTGCTACAATTAACGAAGCAGTATTCCCTCCGTTGTTGTGGGGTTTGAACCAGCGTACATGCAGGCGTTTGACGAAAATTTCGAGGTAGTGGTGGTGGGGGCCGGTCATGCGGGATGCGAAGCGGCCATGGCGGCGGCTCGCATGGGGCTGAAGACCGCTCTTTATACGCTGAACGTCGATCTGATCGCGCAGATGTCGTGCAATCCCGCCGTTGGCGGCATCGCCAAGGGGCACCTGGTGCGCGAAGTGGATGCGCTGGGCGGCATCATGGGCGAAATCACGGACGCCGTCGGAATCCAATTCCGCCTGCTCAACACTTCGCGTGGACCCGCCGTCTGGTCGCCGCGGGCGCAGTGCGACAAGCAGGCCTACCGCCTGAAGATGCGCGAAGTGCTGGAGTCGCAGGCGAATCTGAAGATCAAGCAGGCGGAGGTCGTGGATGTGATTGCGGAGAAGCAGCCGTCAGCCGTCAGCCATCAGCCGTCAGTTACTGCCGACGCCACTGAGAACCGGGAGCTGAGAACTGAGAACTTTATTCGCGGCATCCTGCTTCGCGATGGGCGGCGCGTTTCTGCGGGCGTAGTCATCATCACTACTGGGACTTTTCTTAACGGGCTGATTCACTGCGGTGAGCAGCAGTATCCCGCCGGGCGTTCGGGAGAACCGGCTGCGGTTCTGCTGGGCGAAGCGCTCAAGAAGCTTGGCCTCCGCGGATGCCGGCTCAAGACCGGGACGCCTCCGCGGCTCGACGGGCGCACCATTGACTGGGCGCGGTTCGAGCGGCAGCCGGGCGATTTGGATCCGACTCCGTTCAGCTTTCGAACGCGGCGGGTTGCGCATCACGACTCGCAGGTGCCGTGCTATATCGCGTTCACCACCGAAGAAACGCATCGCATCATTCGCGAGAACGTGCATCGTTCGCCGATGTACAGCGGGCAGATTCATTCGACGGGGCCGCGTTACTGTCCCTCGATTGAGGACAAGATCGTCAAGTTCCCCGACAAACTGACGCACCAGCTCTTTTTGGAACCCGAGGGCCTGAACACGCACGAGATCTACGTGAACGGCATGAGCACTTCGCTGCCCATTGACGTGCAACTGGCGATCCTCAAGTCGATTCCGGGGCTCGATGGCGCGGAGATGATGCGGCCTGGGTACGCGATTGAGTACGATTCGATCGATCCCACGGAACTCAAGCGCACGCTGGAAACGAAAAAGATTGCCGGACTGTTTCTCGCGGGGCAGATCAATGGGACGTCGGGGTACGAAGAAGCGGCGTGCCAGGGAATCATGGCCGGAATTAACGCGGCGCTGAAGGTGAAAAAAGAGTCTCCGCTGGTGCTCGACCGCACGGAAGCGTACACGGCCATTCTGATCGACGATTTGATTTCGAAAGGCACCAAAGAGCCGTACCGGATGTTTACTTCGCGCGCGGAGTTCCGCTTGCACCTGCGGATCGACAACGCCGACCGGCGGCTCACTCCGCACGGACGGCGCGTGGGGCTGATCTCGGATGAAGCGTGGATGGAATTCGAGGCGAAACAGCGGCGGTTGGAGGAAGTGAAGCTGGCGCTGGAGAGGACGAAACTGACGGGAGAGATGGCGGATAAAATCGCTGTCGAGCTTCGCTCGACTGGACAGCCGGGGGCGGCTGTCCCTACGTGTTCCGTTGCCATCGATCTGTCTGCGGCGCTTGGGCAGCCTTTGGCGCAACTGCTTAAGCGGCCGGAGATCACCATCGAGCAACTGGCGCCGGTCCTCGAGGATCTCGTGCCGCGGTTTTTCGAAAGAAGTTCCCCTGTGCACCCTGTGTCCTCTGCAGTTGGGTTCTCGTCTGAAATCCGCAACGAGCTTAAGTCGGTCGAAACTGAGATTAAGTATGCTGGATACCTCGACCAGCAGCAGCGCGCTATCGAACGGCTGAAGAAGGCTGAGCAGCGCCGCATTCCGGATTGGTTCGATTACCGGGCAGTCAGCGGGTTGTCGCGCGAAATGCAGGAAAAACTGGGAAAAGTGATCCCGCAGACGCTCGGCCAGGCCTCGCGCATTCCCGGGGTTACGCCGGCGGCGGTGTCGCTGATTAACGTCTATATCGAGATTCAGGCGCGACGGCGGGAACAGGCTGCAGCACTGTAGCCCGCGGCGGCTAGGCCGCTTGTCGCGCTGTGCTCCGCTTGGACGGGGCAGAGCCCCGTCACCACACGAGCCATTCAGCGAGCTACAGCTTTCTGCACCGCGGATCTTAGTTCTTCATACGAAAGCGTTCCGGGATGATACATCGCCACTTGCCCGGCGCGATTCAGGACGACCAGAGTCGGCGTTGTGCTTGCTCCGTAGGCGTTGAAGTTTTCTTTGCTCAACGGCACCGGCATGTCCTGCAGGCTGGCGTAATATCTGGCGCGGACGGATTCGATATAGGCGCGCTCCTGTTCTGGCGCGGCATCGGCTCCCTGGGCCGCGTAGCCGTAGAGTTGGGTGGGACCGATGACGACCAGGCCCTCGGGAGCGAACTCCTGCCGCAGGCGGGCTATGACGGGGACTTCGGCTTTGCAATCTCCACACCAATGCGCCCAGAAAAACAAAAGCACTGGCGAACCTTTCAGCGATGCCAGAGCCGGCGGCTTCGGTCCGAGATATTGAGTTACTTGTAGGGGCGGCGCGGGTTGTCCGACCAGAGCCAGCAGGTTGAGGTTCTTCTGGAGCCGCGGTCGAAGGGATGTATTCCCGTAGCGCACCAGAGCCGCGCGCAGCAGGCTGACCGCTTGCGCGTGCTTTCCTTTCGCATCTATTTCCTGAGCGAGAACTTCGTAGGCCGCGCCGAGCGCAATCGGCAAATGAGGTTCGGCGTCCAGTTTGCGTTGGCTTAGTTGCTGCTCCGAAAGGCTGCGCGTCTCGTTGGCATAGGCGACGGCTTGGTCCCATTGTTTGGCTGAGGCCGCTCCACGCGCCATCCACGACAGGGCCTCGAGATACTCCGGCGTGATGCCGTGCCGCGCTTTGAAAGAACGAAGTTCGGAGTCAGCCCGGGCAAAAGAGTTTTGCGCTATCTGCGCGCGGACCTCTCCGATCAGGTCGGCTTGGCCGAACGCGGGAATGCCCAATGAAACGCAGACGAGAATCGCGGCGCAAGCCCGCTTCCACTTCCCCATTCGACTACGCATAATCCGATGATGAATGAGGCTCCTGGAAGTTGCAAACGGCGATTCAGGCGGCGAGCGCGTACTGGGCATCGTCCTGCATCGCGAGGATCCGCATCATTTCGTGGAAGCTCGCAATCTCGAAGTTGAGAATGGAGCGGTTTTGCACCAGCCCTTCCAATACCGCTCTCGAGGGACTAAACAGCTTGAATTGGATACCGTGCTCGCGCGCCCAGCGGTCGAGAAAGGCGAGCATTTGCAGGCCGCCTCCTCCGATGGCTCCGACTTCGGAAAGATCGAGCACAATGATGCGGGCGGCGGTTTGGGCCAGCACAACATCGCGAAGCTTGAAGACAGACTCGTCGCGGATCATCCCGCCTTTGCACTCAACCACTGCCAGGTCGCTCAGGTTCTCGACGTATATGGCCAGCATGGGATCCTCCAGAACCGATTCGTTGATTACAGAAAGCACGAACCCTGCCAAAAGGCGATGGACCTTATTTTTCAGCCGGATACGAAAGAATGGAGGGCGGAAACCGGGAATTTTCGGGAGGCTGTCAGAGTAATGTATACCAAGCTGGATTACCTTTGTAAGCATAGAATCTTCTCGCCATTTACCCGCGATTATGTACAATTTAGGTGCGTTTGACTTTGCGGCTGTTCAGCAGTACCCCGCTCTAAAGCGTGACCTGCCTGCACTATCCTGCGAGTTCCAGCGCATACCTCAACACAAAAGGGACACAGCAACATCATGGAAACCGGAACAGTAAAGTGGTTTAACGATGCCAAGGGCTATGGTTTTATCAGCCGCCAGAATGGCGAGGACGTTTTCGTTCACTTCTCCGCCATCCAGGCAAACGGGTTTCGCAGCCTGCAGGAAGG
>JBEKWL010000166.1:0-8206 GCA_049513095.1 Terriglobales bacterium | reverse complement strand
TGGACCTGCGTCCCATCCGGAATCTGGATGGCATGAAGGGCCAGACGATGGAAGTCGCCATCATCAAGCTCAACAAGAAGCGCGGCAACATCGTGGTCTCGCGCAAACAGCTTCTGGAAGAACAGCAGTCGGAGAAGCGCGGCAAAACACTACAGCACCTGGAAGAAGGCAGCGTCCTCACCGGCATCGTCAAGAACCTGACCGAATATGGGGCGTTTGTCGATATGGGCGGAATTGACGGCCTCTTGCACATCACCGACATGTCGTGGGGACGTCTGACTCATCCCCGCGATCTGGTCAACGTGGGCGACCAGATTCAGGTGAAGGTGCTGAAGTACGACAAAGACAAGCAGCGCGTCTCGCTGGGATTCAAGCAGCTCACGCCCGATCCCTGGCTGGATGCAGAGCATCGCTACCCGGTGGGCGCGCACGTCCACGGGCGCGTGATCAGCGTCACCGATTACGGCGCCTTTGTAGAACTCGAGCAGGGCATTGAAGGCCTGGTGCACGTGAGTGAAATGACCTGGTCGAAACGGATGAAGCATCCATCGAAGCTGGTCAATGTAAACGACCAGGTGGACTGCGTGGTCCTGAGCGTGAACCCGACCGAGCGCCGGATATCGCTCGGCATGCGGCAGCTCGCGTCCAACCCCTGGGATACGCTGCACGACAAGTATCCGGTGGGCGCGACGGTCGAGGGCCGGGTGCGCAATCTGACCGAGTTTGGCGCCTTCATTGAGATCGAAGACGGAATCGACGGCTTGGTGCACGTCAGCAACCTGAGTTGGACGACCCGCGTGAAGCATCCTTCCGAGGTGTTGAAGAAGGGCGACAAGGTGAAGGCCATCATCCTGGCCATTGAACCGGACAAGCGGCGCCTTTCGCTCGGCGTGAAGCAGATGCAGCCCGACGTCTGGGATTCGTTCTTCGCGCAGCACCGCGTCGGCGACATCGTGCATGGGAAGGTCCTGCGCGTGGCCAACTTTGGCGCATTTGTCGAGATTGCCGAAGGCATCGAAGGCCTCTGTCACAACTCGGAAGCCGTCGATGGCAATGGACAGCCGATGCATCTGGAACCCGGCGGCGAGTTCGAGTTCAAGATCATCAAGATGAATCAGGAAGAGAAGAAAGTCGGCCTGAGCATCCGGGCGGTCGGCGAAGAAGCGTCCCGCCAGGAAGTCGAATCCTACAAGCACCCGGCATCCTCCTCCTCCTCCTCAAACAGCACCACCATCGGCGACTTGATCTCGTGGAAACGCGCCGGCGGAGACAGCAACTAGAAGCTATCTCATAAATCGGTCTTGGGTTAAATCGGTTCTGGGTAGGGCGCGGCTTCACAGCTTGCGGAAAAAGTAGGGGTTGCGCTTGATTTTGGGTGGCGCAGCGGTTCACCGCTGCGACAACTAGCTTGTTTTCAGTGCCGGCTTTAGCCGCCGAGGTGACACTGCGGCGAGAAAAGGTACTTTTTCCGCAAGCTGTTCAGCCGTGGCGCTAACAGCTGCCAAAACGTCGCCGTCGCCAAACGTTGTCATCCTGAGCGGAGCAGGGACTTCACGAAGTGAAGCCCCTGCGGAGTCGAAGGACCCCTATATTCTGCATTCTGCCCGCGCCACCGCCGGTGTTGGCCTTTTTCCTGGCCTCAGCGGCCGCGCCTAGCACTAGCCTCAATAAACAGGGTTTGGGAAGGCTGCGGTTTCACAGCATGAGGAAAAACTCAACCTCTCCACGAACGGGAAGGGCACGGCTTCAGCCGTGCCGCCAACAGCCGCCAGAAATGCGGGCTCTAGCCCCTGAGGGTCCACCCGGCCCGCCTAAAGGGGAGACTATGCCGGGAGCCGCATCGAAATGATAGGTTCAGCCCCCAGCAGCTTCCTCAGCATCGAAAGAGCCAAAGGAGGTTCGACCTTATACCGGGTACCCAAGCAGACACGACATGCCGCTGGATTCCACCATCGAAGCGGACACTCGACCGCGACGCCGGGCCCACTGAATAATGAGCTTTGTAATAATTACAGTGTAATACTTACCCGCGAGTGTCTATTTAACCACACCCTCGAAACTGATGGAAATGACCTCATTTCCGCCGCCTCCCGCATCCCCATAACCCGTTCCGCATGTTCCCAATAGCGCCAATGTACTGACATAACTATACGTACATTACTACCTTCATAGTGTTTCACGTGAAACATTTCGACGTTTTGCAGGCCATAGCGCCTACTTGGTGTCGATTTTCAAGCTGATGTAAACCTGCGAACGATCGTCAAATTGGCTGACCGTTTTCGTGTGGCTCTTGCGGTTGTTGTACTGGGCATACACTTCGTAATCGATGCTGGGCTGGAGCGCCGGAAAACGGTAGCTTCCGTCCGGGCCAACGATATACGTTCTTACCGAGCGCGTGTGGGTGTTGGTCAGGTAAACGACCGCGTTCGGCAAAGGATTGTCGCCGCCGTCCAGCACCTTGCCGGTAAGCAGGCGGGTCTTGTCTTCCTGCTTCGGATCGCGGCCAAACAACTGCGCCGGAGCTGCCAGAACCGATGTCGAGAAGACCGACGCCGACAACATAACCACCGACAACATGACCCGCAGGAAAGCCGCGATGACTGCATTCTTCATGAATTTTCCCGGCCGCCGATTCCCAATCACGGCGGCCACTACCAGTCTAAATGAAGACCGATGTCAGAACGCTCGTCATCGTCGATATGCACGGTCACCTCGGAGCCCGGCTTCAACTGTCTGCCCGAGGGCAGCTTGTAGCCCTTCACGTCCGCCCAAACGATGTAGTCGGCCTTCCCAACGGGTAATCGCTGGGCAAACTCGCCGCTGTGATTGGAATAGAGCTCCCAGCGCGCTTTTTTCTCGCCGGCGCGCCGGATCTTCACCTTGACCCCGTAGAGCGGGTGCCCGTCGGGGTCCCAAACCGTTCCAAAGATTAGCGCGTAAGGCTGCGGCTTCTCTCTGTCGCTACCCCGCGCGCTCACCGGGGCAAGCAGACACGCCAGAAACAAGACTGCCGAGGCCATTGCGACAAAACGCCGAAACGCCCGAATATGTGCAGAATTGTTCAGGAGTCTTCGTCCTCATCCTCTTCGTCTTCGGCGTCTTCTTCGTCCTCATCCTCCAGATCCTCGTCTGCGCCGACTGGTTTCAGTTCTACGGGATTCACTGTAATCACCTCGAAGTCCGTGCCGCATTCCGGGCAGGAGACGACCGCGCCTTCATCGACCTCATCTTCATCGATGTCGAGGTCCGTCTCGCATTCAGGGCAGTACACCATGTTTTCCTCCACGTTCGGGGTACCCTGTTATATTTAGTTTCTTCGTGAGGGAAAGGTCAAGTGGCTTAGCAAGAAAATTCTGGGTACCGCGCTTGGCAGCCGGCCCGCACATCGCGATAAATGGGAGTACTTCCAAACGGTGGGCAGCAGTGCGCGTGCACCTCCGAAGGTTTCGAAGGATAATGTGATATTCGGTGTGCGCGCGGTAGATGCGGCGGGACATCGCAGTCTGCCAGTTGTGCCGAAGCCAGAAAGGTAAAAAGTGAGTCGCGGACAAACCATCTCGTTCAGCTTTCCTCCATTTGCAGGATGGGTAAGGCGCATCATTCTGACTTGCACGGGGATCTACCTGTTTCAGAAGGTGATGGAGAATTTTGCCCCGGACGTTGTAGTTCTGATGCGGGAGTGGCTGGCGCTGATTCCGGTTGCCGTGATGCATGGCAAAGTGTGGCAATTGGTCACGTACTCGTTGCTGCACGCCGGCTTCAGTCATGTGTTTTTCAACATGCTCACGCTTTGGTTCATCGGCGCGTACCTGGAACGCGACTGGGGGTCGCGGCGGTTCATCGAGTGCTACACGTTCTGCGTGGTGGGCGCGGCCCTGATAACCATCGTCATCTCCTATACCCATTTCCTGGGGGCGAATCCGGCAGTCGGAACGGTAGGCGCATCCGGCGGAATTTTCGGTCTGCTGATGGCCTTTGGGATTCTCTATGCGGATCAGGAAATGTATTTGTTTCCGCTGCCCTTCAGGATCAAGGCCAAATACCTGGTCGGCATTTGGGTCGTAGTCGCGATCATTGCAGTTTTTGAGCCAGCGAACGGAGTCGCCGTTTTTGCTCATCTGGGCGGTTTGCTCTTCGGCTACCTGTGGGTGAAGTTCATGCCGTCTCGCGGCCTCAGCTATGCGGCGTCCGAGCGTTATTTTGGCGTGCGGAACTCTTACTACCGCTGGAAGCGGCGGCGCGCGGCGAGAAAATTCGAAGTCTACATGAAAGATCACGACCGCAAAGTCACCTTCGACGAGCATGGGAACTACATACCCCCCGAGGATGACGATAAAACGAATGGCGGATCGAAATCGGGCTGGGTCAATTAGCAGTCAGCCGTCAGCACTCAGCCGTCAGGAAATCCTACGTCAGGTGATCCTCAAAAAATTCCAGGGCTTTTAAAAGGATGTTCCCCGGCAATTCCTTGCGTTCCGTCTTTCCCTTGAAACCCAAGTCGTGTCCCGCGCCTTCCACTTTCATTAACTCGGTTTTGGCCGGGATTAACCGCAGGGCGTTCGTCATCTCTTCAACACTACCGAAGGGGTCGCGCGTTCCGTGCACGAAGAGGCTCGGAGCGCGCAGACTGGTCAGGTGCTGGACGCGGAGTTGCTCCGGCTTGCGCGGCGGGTGTAATGGATAGGAGAGTAACAGCAGGCCCGAGACCAGCTCTGATTTGACCGAGTCTGGTTCGGTGGCGCAGAGTATTGTCGACTGGCGTCCCCCGTAGGAGTGACCGCCGAGAAAGATCCGGCCCGCGACCGTTTTACGCAATACAGCAACCGCGTTGCCGAGACCCGCGCGATCGCGTTCCGCATTGCCCGGAAATGGCGGACCGGTTCGCCGCTCCTGGCGAAAGGGCAGATCGCAGCGCAGAACCAGGTAGCCATGTCCGGCAAAGGTTTCGCTGATCGCGACCAGCAGAGGAGCAGTGCAATCCGCGCCCGCGCCGTGTGTGAGGATCAGTGCGTCGTGATTCGGATTCGCGGGCGAGTGCAGGAAGCCGCGGACTGCTGGATTTACCGCGTCATCGTGGAATTGCTCAAAAAGAGTCTCAGGCACCTAGCGCTCTCAACCTTTCCGTAATCCACTCCCGAATCTCCGCAATTGTCTGCCCCCTCATTTTCGCCAACTCTATTTCGTCGGGTAGATTTCCCACCGAACGAAGCTCCTCGGGACATCCGGCTTTAATCCACAACCACTCAAATTGCTCAGCACAACAGAGGGGGAGCGGGTTGTCTGCTGTACGTTGCGCCAATATCCCGCTGGCGAGCGACTTCCCAATCCGCAGGGCCGCTGCAGCTTTGCTTAGTTCACAAAGCCCCATTTCTGCCTTCGCCTTTGAGAGTAGCGGTACGATCTCGAAATGCGTGGGCTGGTTAAGAGCTGCGAGGCGCCTAATTGCGTGCCCATCCAGACCCGCATCGAGTGCGTGCTGGGCCATTTCCGGCATACCATCTGCCGGGATCATCTCTAAGGCTAAGGCAGCCTCGATCAATTCACGATCGAAAATCATAAGAAAGTCCTACGGCTGAAATGGAAACTCAGCGAGCCACGCTGTTTGCCCGCGGAGGCGGAACTTTCGTGAGACCGCGAGGAAAGAGCATGGCATTGAATTCGGCTCCAATCAGCACCACCAGCGAGATCAGGTACATCCAGAGCAGCAGCGCAATCCCCACACCGAGCGAACCGTAGATGACGCTGTAGTCGGCATAGTGCTGCAAATACCACCCAAACAGCGCGGAGGAGATCAGCCACATGGCGGTCGCAAGAACGGCGCCCGGCAAAACGCTGTGCCAGGGCTGGGTGCGGGGCACCGCATTATGATAGATAAGCTGGATCACGGCGATGCTGGTCAGGATGGCGATGGCCCAGCGCATCGCGCCCCACAACAGCAGAATCAGAGGCCCGAATTCGTGCCCGATGTGAAACAGAATCCGCGTTTCAATGCGGCTGCCGAAGGCGACCAGAATGGTGGCGAAGGTCAGGGGCAAACCGGCCATCAAGACCAGCGAGATCGCGATCGCGCGCTCTTTGACTAACCCCCAGGTTTTGGGAAGCTGGTAGGCGCGGCGAAAGCCATCCATCCAGGAGATGATGGCGCCGGAAGCGCTCCAGACGGTCAACAACGAAGTGAAGAAGAGCAGGTCAACCGGACGGTCCGTGCTGCCTTTCAGGTAGGAAAGCGCGGCTGAGCTACCCGCAGGCAAAATGGTGCCGAGCGCGTAGGAGACCTCGCGCAGGTAGACTTGGCCCCGACTAAGGGTGGCAAGAACCGAGCCGAGCACCAGTAAGGCGGGGAAAAAAGTGAAGATGGCCGAATAGGCGGACGCTTTGGCGGTCCCGAAAGCATCGTGCTCGAAGGCACGCCAGATCGACAGGCGGAACAGTCGCCAGAAGCGCCCTAGCGCCGGGGCCAACACCAGTCCACCAGGAAGTGGCTCCGGCTTGGGGTTCGGATCCTGAGGCTGCCCGGTCAGGCGCTGTGGTTCCAGTGCTAGAGACATTGGCAAGAAACCGTCGTCCTATCACGCGTCATTTTATAGCGAATCCAGAGTTGCTGCGACTTTAAAGGTACATCCCGAGCTGCTCCACCCCGTCAACCCAACACCGGGCTTGACGGGGGCCCCGGTGCGCTCGGCTTGGACGGGGCAAAGCCCCGTCCCCACACGAGCAAAAAACTAAGGGGCGACTTGCGTCGCCCCTGCTGATGGTTCGGTTCGCCTACTCCGCGGCGAGTTCTTCGGTCTCGCCTTCGTGGCGCATGAGTTCGAGCGCGCGCTCGGCATCTTCGTAGGCTTGCGAGACTTCCTCCTGCACCTTGCTGGCGGCCTCTTCCATTTCCGGTGAGAGACGCACGTTGCGGTAATATTCCATGCCGGTGCCGGCGGGAATCAAGCGGCCCACGATCACGTTCTCCTTCAGGCCGCGCAGATGATCGACCGCTCCCTGAATCGAAGCTTCGGTCAGCACGCGCGTGGTCTCCTGGAAGGAGGCAGCGGAGATAAACGAATCGGTGGAGAGCGACGCCTTGGTGATACCGAGCAGCAACGGACGCCCGGTGGCCGGTTTGCCGCCTTGCGCGATGGCACGCTCGTTCTCCTCGTGGAAGCGGAACTTGTCCACTTGTTGTTCGAGCAGGAACTGGGTGTCGCCCACATCTTCGACCTTCACCCAGCGCATCATCTGGCGGACGATCACTTCGATGTGCTTGTCCGAGATGTTCACACCCTGCAGCCGGTAGACTTCCTGGATTTCATTCACCAGGTAAGCCTGCAACTCCTTCTCACCGAGCACGGCCAGAATGTCGTGCGGGTTGAGCGGCCCGTCCATCAGCGGTTCGCCCGCCCGGACGCGCTCGCCTTCCTGCACGTTGATGTGGACGCCGCGCGGAACGGAATATTCCTTCTCCGTGCCGTTATCGGCTGCCACGTAGAGTTTGCGCTGTCCTTTCGCCACCTCGCCGAAACGCACCACGCCATCGATTTCGCTGATGACGGCGGTCTCGCGCGGCTTGCGGGCCTCGAACAATTCGACCACGCGCGGCAGACCGCCCGTGATGTCCTTGGTCTTGGTGGTTTCGCGCGGGATCTTGGCCAGCACGTCGCCCGGAAACACCGTGTCTCCGTCCTGAACCATGAGGTGAGCACGCGAAGGCATCAGGTATCGCTTGCTCGCCTTGCCCTTGATTACCATCGCCGGCTGGCGCTTCTCGTCGGGCGAATCCGCCACCACGTGACGCGACAAACCGGTGACCTCATCCACTTCCTCATGCAGCGTGATGCCTTCCTGCAAGTCCTTGAACTGAGCCGTGCCGCCAATTTCCGTGAGGATGGCAAATGTGTACGGATCCCACTCGACGAGAGCCTGGCCGAGTTGCACCGGGCCACCCTCGGTGACTTTGACCTTGGCGCCGTACACTACCGCATAACGTTCGCGTTCGCGGCCCTTTTCGTCCACCACTGCGATCGAGCCCTGGCGATTCATGACTACCAGGTCCCCAGTCTTGGACTTCACGGTCTGCAAATTGATGAAGCGCACGGTGCCGTTGCTCTTGGCATCGAGGCGTGACTGTTCCGAAACTCGCGACGCCGTACCTCCGATGTGGAAGGTACGCATGGTGAGCTGCGTTCCAGGTTCGCCGATGGACTGCGCCGCAATCACG
>JBEKWL010000165.1:0-8266 GCA_049513095.1 Terriglobales bacterium | reverse complement strand
GCGGGTCCCAAAGCTGGTGAAAGTACGCCATGGCCATTCCCCAATGTGCCATCGCACACCGCGGATCCAGTTCGGCCACGCCCTGGAATGCATTTTCGGCGGCGGTGTAGGCGAAGGAGTGAATCAGAGCTACACCTCGGTTGAACTGCTCCTGAACGGCCGGCGTGCAAGAAATCGGAAACGATACTTTTCCCAGTTTCTCAGGTGCGTTGTGGCTGTGTGTTTCTTGTGCTGGCGACAAGGGAAAGATGAACAGCAGGGTAAGGAATATTCTCCGCAGATGGGACATCCCTATCTCCATAGGCACGCAACACTCTTGTGACATCCGAATTTTACATTGGAGTCGGCGAACAATGCCCTCCGCTTGAGACCAGAGAGTTTCCGCTGGCTTGCCGCCGTCATGTGACTAGTCCCGATAGTTGACGCAACCAGGGATTTCACCAACTGAGAGTTGTCATTGCCCTTCGCGTTTGTCGATCTTGCTCGCCACTTTTACGCCGCTTAAGCCGCTGGCGTACTTCGCGACCCCACGATAGAGCGACTCGGCAATGCGCTGGCGGTGCTCTGCTGTTTCGAGCTTGCGCTCGTCGGTCGGATTCGACACGAACGAAATCTCGGCCAGAATCGATGGCATATTCGCGCCGATCAGCACAATGAACGGCGCCTTCTTGATCCCGCGATTGCGGATACCGGCATTCCTCAGGGCGAGCCCTCCGTAGAGCGATTCCTGTACGTCGCCGGCAAACTCGCGCGATTCTTCAATCTTCTCTTTCAGCGCAATCTTCTTCACCAGATCCTGCAGTTCGTAAATCGATTTCTCCGAGACCGCGTTTTCGCGCGCGGCAACTTCCAGCGCTTCCGGCGATGAGGTGAAATTCAAGTAGTAGGTTTCGACGCCGCGCGCGTCGGAATCGCGGCTCGAGTTGGCGTGGATCGAGATGAACAAATCCGCCCGCTCCCGGTTCGCAATCGCGGTGCGGGTTTCGAGGGGGATGAAGGTGTCGTCCTGCCGCGTGTAAATCACTTCGGCGCCCAGCCGCGATTCGAGCAACCGCCCGAGGCGCTTGGCCACGTCGAGCACCACATCCTTCTCGAGCAGGCCGTTCGGACCAATGGTGCCCGTGTCATGGCCCCCGTGACCGGCATCAATGACGATCTTGCCAATCTTCAGACCAAGGGCGCGAGTCAAAGACCGGTCGCCAGCGGCGGTGGGACGGGCTTCGCGCGGCTCAACCCGGGTGTCCGAACGAAGATCACCCGAACGAAGATCACCCGAGCGAAGATCCGCGGTGTCGGAAGCTGCCGCCCCTGGGGCGTACCGTGACTTTTTCCGGGGCAAGGAAGAAGACGAAGCAGATGAAGGCGAATGTGAATCGGACTTTCCCGGCTTCGCCTCGTCTGCGGAAATATTAGCGCCCCGGCCGGTCGTTACTTCGGGGCGAAGTTTTTCATGCTCCAGCGAGGCGACGGTCGCCGGAGCCGCGTCGTTCGAGTCAACGCTCGCATCAACGTTCGCATCAACGTCCGCGTCGACGATCGTCTTCGGGATCCTGCGGTTCGATCCTTTGACCGCAACCGTGGTCTTGGTCACTCCATTGCCGTTCGCCGGCTTCGCGGAGTTGGGCGCTTTGGAATCAGCGCTGCCGTCTTCGGGCGGTAGGTCCGTTTCGACGAGTCCCGGTTTCGAAGAGCCAGCCGCATCCTTGTCAGATTCTTGTTGTGCTTTTCGGCCAGATTTCGAGCGTTCGCTCGACGACGCCGGGTTGCTGGAGTCGTCGTCCGATTCCCCGGAATCAGCCGGGGCCGTATCCGCCTTCGCCTTGGCACCGGCAGTCGCCCGCTTCTGATTCCCGTGAATGTCCTTCCCGTGAATGTCAATGATGAGCCGGTACGGGTCCGGCAACAGGAAAGCGTCGTAGCTCGCGAGGTCGTCCACTTCCAGCACAATCCGCGTGCGCCCCGGCTGAAATTCGGCAACCCGGATTTTCTTCAGGAAGCCATCGTCGACGTCGAAGGTCTTGCCGACCAGGGTCGAAGCGAGTGTGGTGTCGTGCAGATCGAAGAAAATGCGATCCGGATTCGAGATGCGCTGGGAGCCGAACTTCACTTCCTGCTCGACGTCAATCGCGACGCGAGTGTAGTCGGGCGTGGACCAGTGGCGAACGCCGGTGACGCGCGGCAACGCGCTGCGGCGTGCGTTCGCGGATTCGGCCGCCCCGTCGGAACTGGAGTCAGCGCCGGCACTGGCGCCGCTGGCATTCGCGCCGCTTCCATTCGAAGACCGCCGCTTGCGCGCCGTCTTCTCCGCCAAGCGTTCCTTTTCCGCCGCCTCGGCGTCGATTTCCTTCACCGCGACGCGGGCATCATCGGCCAGCCGGTTGCGCGGATAGCGATGCACAAAGTCGGTGAAGGTCGTCCGCGCCTGTTCGGGATCGTTGAGATCGTCCTTGTAGATCTCGCCGATCGTAAACAGGGCATCGAAGCGGTACTTGCTGCCGGGATATTCCTTGCGCAGGAAGCGGTACTGTTCGATGGCGCCGCGCAGAATCTTGTTGTCGTCAAAGCGCCGCCCCATCTCGACCATAAGCTCGGCGGTCGCCACCACGCTCGGATCCGCCTTCGACGACGCCGGAGACCCGAAGTAGACGCGGCGGTAGGAGTCGATCACCCGCTGGTATTCGCGCCGCGTGCGCTCGGCACGGGGACGTCCGTTGAGAGCCTCCCGCATGCGCTCCGCCTTGGCGAATTGCTGGCGGGCCCAGGCATCGTTGTGGTGGACGCGGGCCGATGCCGAACCCAGCGGCAGCAGCACGAACAACAACAACGCTGCGCCAAGGCGAAAAGCGCGGCCGCCTCGAGTTAGGGTCGTAGAAGCCTGGGTCTGCACTAAATTCCTGTTATAAATAGCCTACTGTTTAAAGAAATCGCAAAACGCTCCCGCTACCACAGCGAAAGACGCCGCTCATTCCGTATTGCTGATGTACAGCACGCCCCGAGCATCGCGCTCTATGTGGACCGGCTCGTGCACCGGGTTGCCAAAAATGTGCGCGCCCGGCTCGCTACCGCCGTTATACAAGTTCGTGATCCGGCGAACGTAGTCCTGCGTTTCCCTGAAATGCGGAACGCCCGCACTCCGCGCCACCGCTCCCGCTCCAGCGTTATAGGCTGCCAGACTCAGGCGAACGTTGCCGCCGTAGCTGTCCAACAGCTTCCTTAGATGCCGAACCCCGGCATCCACGTTCTGCGCCGGGTCAAAAGGATTGGAAACATTGAGCGAACGGGCGGTCGAAGGCATCAACTGCATCAGCCCCATGGCGCCTTTGCGCGACACCGCATTGGGATTGAAATTCGATTCCACCTTGACCACCGACCGCACCAGGCTGGGATCCACATGGTGGCGGGCGGCCGCCGCGTCAATCGCAGCGTCGATATCCTGCTGCGTAAAGGCGCGGTTAAGCGTCTGGTGAGCCTGCGCTCTGCCGTCGAGGTAGCTGTTGACTTCCGACGCCGCCGAGCGCGCCGCACGCATCACCGCTCCGCTCGTCGGAACCGGCTTGAAGCGGTGCTCGGTCGAACTCCAATAGACCAGCCGGGATCGCGAAGCCGTCGAAGCCTCCGCCCGCGAAACCGCGGAAGGCTCATCCCCGTTAACGTAAATCTTGCGGCCGGATTCGTCGGTAGTCGGAGTAATAGCTCCCGCCTGCGCGCCTGAGGACGCGCCCGCCTGCGCCCGCGCCGGCATCGTCGAAAACATCGTGGAAAGAAAGGAGATCGCGGTTAAGCTAGCCATCAGCGCGATTTGCAGGCGTCTACGCATACGGGTTCGGCTCGGCCAAAATCTCGGCCAAAAGACACACTTGCTCCCCAAGCCTACCTACCCGCGAACCTGCCGGAGAATCCAGAACCAGAGTATGGCGATTATAGGGCGCGCAGAAGACAGGGGCAATCTCTCCGAAGGTCGTTGAACCACTGGAGTAATGTACGCAAGTGACTGAAAGCACTCGATTTTACTAAAAATTCGGGGGCCTCCAGCGTCCGCATCGCTTCGCAAGTAAGATTACAGAAGTGACCCTTGTCGGATTGAGAAGTTACTGGCAACGGGATTCACTTTCCGAGGTCCGCGTGAATTCAGAAGCTCTTCGCAAGCTGTTCGAGCAGGTTCGAAAAAAGCGCCTCTCCCCCGACGAAGCCGTCGAGCGCCTGCGTCACCTGCCTTTTGAGGACCTGGGTTTCGCCAAGCTCGACCATCATCGCGCCCTCCGCCAGGGCATGCCCGAGGTGATTTTTGCCGAGGGCAAAACGCCCCGCCAGGTCGCCGACATCTTCACCCGCCTCGCCGCCCACGGCGGCAACGTCCTCGCCACGCGAGCCACCGAAGAACAGTACGCCGCCGTCGCCGCCGCATTTGCCGACCATCTGCACCAGCCAGAGTATCGTCCACTCGCTCGCGCCATCGTTCTCCAGCGCGATCGCAAGCCGCACGGCAAGGGCGTGATCGTGGTCGTCTCCGCCGGAACCAGTGACATCCCGGTAGCCGAGGAAGCCGTCGTCACCGCGGAATTGATGGGCAATAACGTCCAGCACATCTACGACGTCGGAGTCGCGGGCATTCACCGCCTGCTAGCCCATCGCGAGACGCTAGCCAAAGCCCGCGTAATCGTAGTCTGCGCCGGCATGGAAGGCGCTCTCCCCAGCGTAGTCGGAGGCCTGGTAGGAGTTCCGGTGATTGCCGTTCCGACCAGCGTTGGTTATGGCGCAGCCTTCGAAGGCCTGGCCGCTCTCCTCGGAATGATGAACTCCTGCGCCTCGAACGTCAGCGTAGTAAACATCGATAACGGATTCGGCGCCGGCTACGTAGCCGCGCTCATCAACCGCCGCTGACGATACCTCATAAAGTGTCATCCTGAGCGGAGTGGCTGCTTCGCGAAGCGAAGCAGCCACGTAGCCGAAGGTCCCCTACGCTCCCAACACTCCCCGTCAATTGTCCAGGCGTTCTCCCCGAACCCGTGTAGAGCGGACACTCCTGTCCGCTGCCTTTGACTTTGATTTTTTTTCGAACTCAATAACCAATGCGCATCGAACCAACCGAGCGGTCGCCGTCTCGCCGTCTTCTGCTGCTACAATTTCCGGTACGCCATCCTGCCCAGACGCGGCAAGCCGCGTCTCTACAAACGAGGTGTCTTCATGCCGGAAACTTTGCAGCTTTCGAATCCCGCGCCGATTACCACTCTTACGGAAGACGAGATTCTCTTCCGCGACAACGTCCGCCAGTTCGCCGACGACAAGATTCGTCCGCTGGCGAAAGAGATGGACGAAAAGGCAGTGTTCGATCACAGCCTGATCGACCAGTTCTTTCAGCTCGGGCTGATGGGCATCGAGGTTCCCGAGCAGTACGGCGGACCGGGCGGCAAGTTTTTTGAGGCGATCCTGGCCGTCGAAGAATGTTCGCTGGCCGACGCTTCCTCCGGCGTAATCGTGGATGTGCAGAACACGCTGGTAGCGAATGCGATTCTCCGCTGGGCCAATGAAGATCAGAAGAGGCGTTACCTGCCGAAGCTGGTGGCGGAAACGCTGGGCGCCTATGCGTTGAGCGAAGCGGGATCGGGATCGGACGCGTTTGCGCTGCAAACCAAGGCCGAGCTCAAAGGCAGTGACTTCGTTCTCAACGGACGCAAGCTCTGGATCACGAATAGCAAAGAGGCGGGATTGTTCATTCTGTTTGCCACCGTGGATGCGTCGAAGGGTTACAAGGGGATCACGGCGTTTCTGATCGAGAAGAATTTCCCCGGATTCACCGTCGGCAAAAAAGAAGACAAGCTGGGAATTCGGGCTTCGTCAACTTGCGAGCTGATTCTGGAAGATTGCCGCGTGCCCAAGGGAAACGTTCTCGGCGAGGTCGGCAAGGGGTACAAAATCGCGATCGAGACACTGAACGAAGGCCGCATCGGAATTGGCGCGCAGATGCTGGGCGTAGCGCGCGGCGCGTGGGAATGCGCCGCCAAATATGCGCAGGAGCGCACGCAATTCGGGAAGCCGATTTCGGAATTTCAGGCGATCCAGTTCCAGATCGCGCAAATGGCAACCGAGATCGAGGCGGCACGCTTGATGGTTTATAACTCCGCCCGCATGAAAGACGCCGGCGTAAACTTTGTGAAAGAAGCCGCCATGACCAAGCTGTTCACGTCGCAGGTGGCCGAGCGCGTGACCTCACTCGCCATCGAAATCTACGGCGGATACGGTTTTACAAAAGATTATCCGGTGGAGAAGTATTGGCGCGATGCCAAGATCGGAAAAATCTACGAAGGCACGTCGAACATGCAACTGGCAACGATCGCGAAGCTGGTGATGGGGAAATAAGGTCAGAAGTTAGAGGTCAGATTGCAGAGGTGAAAACCGCTGCCGTTGGTTTTTGCTTCTGCAATCGAACCTCTGACCTCTGCAATTCCGCGGCAAAACTGCATCGTTGCCAGCGCCCGACGGAATCTGCAGCGGGTTCTGATGAAACGAGTTTCGAAGCCGAGACGTATGGCGACCTTTCTCCCAGATGCGCTGTCCCCGACCGCTGTTGAGTTGGCGAACACCGGCGCGGAGCCGATCTCTCGTGAAGCGGCCTGCCTGCTGCTGCGAACGGACGACGACATGCTCCCTTCCCTGCTCCGGGCGGCGCAACTTGCCCGCGCGAGATTCAAGCCGGGAATCATCACCTATTCACGCAAGGTGTTTCTTCCCCTGACGAATCTTTGCCGCGACTACTGCGGCTACTGCACCTTCCGGCGCGATCCCGGAGAACCCGGCGCCCACACCATGACGCCAGACGAAGTGATGGAAGTAGTGCGCGCCGGAGAGCGCATGGGATGTACCGAGGCGTTGTTCAGCTTAGGAGACAAGCCGGAGTTGCTTTTCCCCCAGATGCGCGATACGCTGCGGCGCTTCGGATACAAATCCACCCTTCATTATCTGGAAGCGATGTGCGAGAAGGTGCTTCGCGAATCGAGCCTGCTTCCGCATCCCAATCCCGGGCTGATGAGCGCGGAATGGCTGGAACGCCTGTCCCGCGTCGCTCCGAGCATCGGGCTGATGCTGGAAACGACCAGTGCGCGGCTGCTCGCGAAAGGCGCCGCTCACGACCATGCTTCCGACAAAGAACCGGCGAAGCGCCTGCGAGTAATTGAGGATGCGGGGCGGCGCAAAATTCCGTTTACTACTGGAATTCTGATTGGAATTGGCGAGACGCCGGAAGAGCGCGTGGATGCGCTGATCGCGATCCGCGACTTGCATGAGAAGTACGGGCACATTCAGGAAGTGATCGTGCAAAACTTTCGCGCCAAGAGTGGGACGCCGATGGCACACTGGCCCGAACCGGACCGCGGGGACCTGCTGCGCACGCTGGCCGTGGCGCGCCTCCTGATGCCGAAGATGAACATTCAAGCGCCGCCGAATCTCTCCGATCCGCACTATGCCGACCTGCTCGATGGCGGAATCAACGACTGGGGCGGAGTTTCGCCGCTGACGCCGGACTTTATCAATCCGGAAAAGCCGTGGCCGCATCTGGACGAATTGCGACAGCGGACCGAAACGAAAGGATTCGAGTTGCGACAGAGGTTGCCGGTTTATCCTGAGTTCGCAGAACAAGCGGCGGCACCGAGCGATTTGCTGGCGCAGCGCCTCAGCGCCGCTGCGGACGCTGCGGGCTACGCTCGGAGGGCAGCATGATCACGGTTCTGACCGGCGGCACGGGCGGCGCCAAGTTCGTGGATGGACTGCGGCAGATCGTTCGTCCGGAAGAACTGACGATCGTCGTGAATACCGGCGACGACTTGCTGTGGTGGGGGCTGTACGTTTCGCCCGATGTCGATTCCATCACTTACATGCTGGCTGGCAAACTGAGCCAGGAGCGCGGCTGGGGCGTGAAGGGCGACACTTTCTTTTGCCTTAATGCCATGGGGCAACTGGGACAACCGGCGTGGCTTCACGTCGGCGATCGCGATCTGGCCACGCACATTTTCCGCTCCAAGCTGCTTTCCGATGGCAAGACGCTCAGTGACGCCACGTCGGAGATCGCGACCAGACTTGGAATCAAGGCACGCATCCTGCCGATGAGCAATTCGCGCGTGGAAACGCGGGTATTGACTCCGGCAGGAGAGTTGAGCTTTGAAGAATATTTTGTCCAGCGCTGGTACCAGGATCCAGTGGAATCGGTGCGGTTCGCCGGCGCCTCGGATGCGGAACCGGCGCCGGGAGTGATCGCGGCGATCCGCTCGGCAGA